>CAZFQG010000187.1:0-12310 GCA_964520785.1 uncultured Planctomycetaceae bacterium
ATCATGACGGCGTTGGTCGCCTTGGGTAGTTTTTTTACCAGGTCGCGGAAGGTCGTTTGCGCTCGCGCGGTCCCGGCGACGATTGACAGCGCCGCCAATGCGGCCGCTGCCAACACGATTCGAGAAAGGCGGTCGCGTCGGTGAAAGCCGCGTCTGTTGGAAATCCTGTGAACGAACGATCTCATAGCCTTATCTCCTATTCAAATTGAGTTTTCTAAAACCGCGCCAATGCAAATTCGGTTTTCGAATCTGGTTCGCGCTACATTGTGTGGTAAGGCAGCCCCGCAAGGCGTGAATCACTTAGCAGAAAATGTGCCAAAATCGAGGCTCGGTGGTCTGGAGCTTACAACTCCTTTTCTGATAAGAGGTTGCGCAGTACGGGAATACGGGACGGCCCGCCATCGCGGAAAGCCTGGTCTCCAATATTTTGGAGTTCTTGTGGTGTATGGCTAGTTCAAGTGGGTATAATGGCCAAGTTCGAATCGGCAGATTCCCTGTCGGACGCACGGCCTTAGTGCCTAGCGATCAGGCCGATGTCCGGCAGGCTCATCCTTTCGGGGGGAAAGATGGTCAAGCAAAAGAACGCAACGACGATCCACCACGCGCACAATGACGGCGGCCAAGTCGAGTTCGGCGGAAGCGGGGATGCATCACCCGGTGTTCACGACGATCTTGAAGCGAGTTTGCGTTTTGAAACGCTAATCGCCGATCTTTCGCTGAAGTTCATTAATCTTCCCTCCGACGAGGTCGACCACGAAATCGAAGCGGCCCAACGCCGCGTGTGCGAATTCGTGGGGCTCGAGCTAAGTGCGCTGTGGCAGTGGTCGGCCGAGGCTCCGGGATTCCTCAAGTTGACCCACTTGTATCGATCCGTCGACGGCGCGCCGACCCCCGATCCAATGGATGCCCGGACCCACTTCCCCTGGTGCTTGGAGCAACTGTTGGCGGGTGAAGTGATTGCCGTTTCGTCCATGGAAGAACTGCCGGCTGGGGCCGCCGTCGATCGGGAGACCTGGCATCGGTTTGGGATCAAGACCACGCTAACGATTCCGCTTGCGGCGGGCGGCGGGCCGCTCATCGGCGCGCTCTCCTTCAATGACATGAGGAACGAACGCGTCTGGCCGGAAGCACTGGTGAAACGGCTTTAAACGGTGGCCCAGATATTCGCCAACGCCCTCATCCGAAAGCGTTCGGATCTGGTTCTGTCGGAGCGCGAGGAGCGTCTGAGCCTGGCCACGGCGGCGGCGGGCGTGGGCGTCTGGATGTGGGACGTCTCGCGCAACGAGGTCTGGGCCACCGAGATGTGGCGCCGGATGTTCGGGTTTTCTACGGATGCAGTCATCCGCTACGAGACCGTCATCGAGAGAATCCACCCACGGGACCGAGAGGCGGTCGAGCGTGCCGTGCGACGCGCGATGGAAGACCAGGCCGATTATTCGGCCGAATACCGACTGGTTCTACCGGATGGCACTCAGCGTTGGATCGGAGGGCGGGGCCGGATGCGATTGAGTCCAGGAATGGAGCAGGCCAGGATGCTGGGCGTATCCGTCGATATCAGCGAGCGCAAACAGGCGGAGCAATCGCTGGAGGAGCGACTGCGTTTCGAGCAATTGTTGACCGAACTGTCGACGATGTTTATCAATCAAGCTCCGGATCAAATCGACGCCGTGATCAGCCAAAGCCTGAAGCGGCTCGTGGAGACGCTGGGCCATGACCGCAGCAGCCTGGCGCAGATCAGCGAAGAGAACGGGCCGGCATTGGTGACCCATTCCTACACGGTTCCGGGGGTTGAACCGCTCCCGGTAGGGATTTCCGTCGAAGATCTCGTTCCCTGGTACGCGGGAGAAATCCGTAAAGGGCACATGCTTCTTTTAAGGAACCTGCCGGATGACTTCCCATCCGAGGCGACAAAAGAAAGGCAAGTCTGCATCACCCAGGGTATCGAGTCTAGCGTGGCCATCCCGCTACAGGTCGGCAGCTCCGTCGTGGGCATCATTAGTTTTTCTTTCCTCAAACAGCACTGTGACTGGCCGCCGGAAGTCGTGCCTCGCCTGCGAATCATCGGGGAGATCTATGCAAACGCCCTCGTACGCAAGCGGTCCGACGAGGCGATCCGGGCTGCGCTGTTGGAAAACAAGCAGCTTCAAGAGCGTCTCGAGCGAGAGAACGTCTACCTTCGCGAACAGATTACGCTGAAGCACCAGCATGGGCGAATCATCGGCAAGAGCCGGGCCCTCAGGAGGGTGCTCTCGGATGCCGAAAGCGTGGCCAAGACCGACGCGCCGGTTCTCCTGCTCGGTGAAACCGGCACCGGCAAAGAGCTATTGGCGCAGGCGATTCACGAAACAAGTGCCCGAAAAGACCGGCCCATGGTCGTCGTGAATTGTGCCTCGCTACCGGCAACCTTGATCGAAAGCGAGTTGTTCGGGCGAGAGGCGGGGGGCCTACACCGGCGCCGCCTCCGCGCAGGTCGGCCGCTTCACGATCGCCGACGCGTCTACGTTGTTCCTCGATGAAATCGGAGAGTTCCCCATCGAGTTGCAGGCGAAGCTGCTGCGAGTGCTCCAGGACGGCCGCTTTGAACCGCTGGGCAGCCCGCGGAGCGTAACGGTCGACGTCCGGATTATCGCTGCAACGAATCGGGACCTCGATCAGGCCGTGCGGGACGGCAAGTTCCGAGCCGACTTGTACCACCGGCTCAACGTCTTCCCGATCCACGTTCCTCCACTGCGAGAACGCCGCGAGGATATTCCCTTGCTCGTCTGGGCCTTCGTGGAGGTCTTCAGCCGGCGCATGGGCAAGACGATCAACAGTATTCCGCGCAAGACGATGGAGCAGTTGCAGCAGTATTCCTGGCCCGGAAACGTCCGCGAACTCAGCAACGTCATTGAACGGGCGATGATCCTCGCCTCGAGCGACTCTCTACTGATCGAAATACCGGCTCGCGGTCGAGGCGGCCGAGAGTCCCGTAGGACCCTCGACGACGGCACGCGGGAACAAATTCTTCGCGTTCTCCAGGATACGGGTTGGCGCATTCGAGGTGCCGGTGGCGCGGCTGAGATTCTGGCCGTCAAACCGACCACGCTGGAGGCGCGGATGGCCAGGCTGGGTATCGTGCGACCGAGGCAAGAGTCCAAAATGCCGTAGTTTCTCCAAGGATTGGAGCGGCCCAGGTTCCGGGCTCTTGCCCGCCGTTTTAGTCGCAACCCCCTACGTGCTAGCGCGTTACCAGGGTTCGTCAGGGCAGCCCCACCTTCCGGCACGGATATTGCTTTCAACTCTCCGAATACCGCCCGGAGGCTTGTCGCTTCTGGGCTCGGCGGGGGTCGAGTGTTCCGATGCTCCGATGATTTACCGCTTGCCGTGCCAACCGGCGGCGAGTGACAAGGGACGTTCGATGATACAAGCTTCTTTTCGGCTTATGCCGCCCGAGGAAAAGCGCGAGGAGTGTTTGAGCGTGCTTTTTTCCTTGAAGGGACCGACCGAAGCGTTGGCGGAGTGCCGGGACTGCCGGGTTCTCCAGGACGCCAAGGACGAGAATGTGCTCACGTATCTCGTGACGTGGGAAGGTCAAGAGGAACTCGAGGAGCATCTGCGTTCAGACCGCTTCCGGCGACTCCTGCCCTACATTGAGATGTCCCGTGAACCCCCGGAAATCAGTTTCAGCACCATCGACCAGGTTCGTGGAATCGAGTTCATGGTGGAAATGCTCAGTGCGAAAACGCAGAAGTGAGAACCGGTTATGTCATCCCACGACCTTTTGACTGCCTCCAACGTGATCCTCGATTCCCTCAGCGACGGCGTATACGTCTGTGACATGGACCGGCGGATCGTCTACTGGAGCCGGTCCGCTGAGCGGATCACGGGTTGGGCGCGCGAAGACGTGATCGGGCGGCGTTGCGTGGACGACGTGTTGGCCCATGTCGACAAGGATGGTCACCGCCTGTGCGGCGAAGAGTTCTGCCCTTTGCACCGGTCGATGATTACGGGCACCTCGACGAGCGTTCCTCTCATCGTCTTCGCCAAGGCGAAGGACGGGAGCCGCGTGCCGATGCATGTTTCCGTGGCCCCGATTCGCGACGCGGATGGAGATGTGATTGGGGGCGTCGAGACGTTTCACGACGTCTCGGTCGCTCTTGCCGATTTGGAACGGGCCAAACGGATTCAGACGCTCTCGCTCGAACAGGACTTCCCGGAGGACTCGCGTATCCGTTTCTCGGCGATCTACACTCCTCACGACATCGTGGGGGGCGATTACTTCGCGATCCGGCGGCTCGATTCAGACCGTTACGGATTCGTGCTTGCCGATGCCATGGGCCACGGCGTGGCGGCCGCGCTGCATACGATGCACCTGAGTTCGCTTTCGGGACGTTTTTTCCCAATGCTGGCTCAACCGGCCGAGTTCGCCGAGACGGTCAATAACGAGTTGAGCAAGGTGGTCAAGGACGAATCCTTCGCCACGGCGATCTGCGGAGTCGTGGACCTGGCGAAGATGGAGTTGGCGGCGGCGCGGCCGGAAGCCCGCCGGTAGTGATCTTCCGGTCCAGCGGCCAGATCGAGCAGGCCGAATCTTCCGGGATGCCGTTCGGGGTGATGGAAGATAGCGAGTATGAGGAAGCGACGGTCGAGTTATTCGAGGGAGACAGCCTCCTGTTGTTCAGCGACGGCGTGTTCGAGGTCCACAACGCCCAAGGGAAACTCCTGGGTATCAACGGATTGACGGACATTCTCAAGGATCTCGGATACCCGGCGACGGCAATCCAACCAGCGGCCTTGGAAGAGGAATTGCTCAAGTTTTCCAACGACATCCGACTCGGCGACGACGTGACGTTGATCGAAGTCCGTATCGGCTGAAGCCTGGTCTGATGTGTCCGACTTTTCACAAAGGAGAAACTCATGAAACGAGTAATACTGACCGCCGCCATTATGGCGTGGGGTCTCACGACGGCCATCGGCGCCGAGAGCGATATCCAGGCCGCCGAGGAAGCGGCGATTCGTAAGGCGGTCGAGTCCTATGTCGCCGCTTTCAACGACGCAGACGCGAAGACTCTGGCCTCGATGTGGTCGCCGGCAGCGGTATACACGAACCCGCTCAGCGGCGAGCAGGTCGTCGGCCGCAAGGAAATCGAAGGGCAGTTTGCCGCCATTTTCGCTGAAACGAAGGGTATCAAACTCGAGGTGACGACGGAGTCCGTCGACTTCATCTCGCCCAGCGTGGCCGTGGAGTCCGGAACCGCCAAGGTCATTCGGCCGGATCAACCGTTCGAAGAAACCGAATACACGCCCGTTTACGTCAAACAGGAAGGCCGCTGGTTACTGGACCGCGTGACCGAGGAAGAAGTACCTCAAGTCAAGTCGAACTACGAGCATCTCAAGGACCTCGAATGGATGATCGGCACGTGGGTGGACGAGGATGAACAGAACCGCATCGAAACGACCTGTCAGTGGACGAAGAACCGGAACTTCATCACCCGCTCGTTCACGCTTGCCGTGCGGGACCGGATCGACATGGCCGGAATGCAGATCATCGGCTGGGACCCAGCGGCCAAGCAGATTCGTTCGTGGGTCTTCGACTCCGACGGCGGATTCGGCACGGCGGTCTGGAGGAAGAAGGGCAAGTCGTGGTACGTCCAATCGACCGGCACCCTGCCCGACGGCGGCAAGACCTCATCGGTGAACATCATCACCTGGGTCGACGATAACGCGTTTACCTGGCAGTCGGTCAACCGCGTGGCGGGCGGGGAACTGCTGCCGAACATCGACGAGGTGCCGGTAGTCCGACAACGCGCCGCTGAATAGGCAACTCCGGACCCGCTCCCGGGCAAGACCTGACGACGAACGAAATCAAGCGGAGAAAAAGCCGCAAAACAGACCCGATCAAACGAGGTGAAGTCATGAGACGATTGTCTCTGCTACTGATGGTGATAACCGCCGTGTGTTTCCTTTCGGCCGATGACTTACTAGCCCGCGGTGGCGGTGGCGGTGGCGGAGGTCGCGGTGGCGGAGGAGGCTCCCGCGGGGGAGCGAGCATGTCTCGTCCTTCACCCGCGCGGACCCCGGCGGTGAGCCGGCCTTCGCCGCGTCCGGCGGCGCCCAGCGTCTCGCGACCCAGCGCTTCGCGCCCGAGTGCGGGGACACTTCCCAGCGCGGGGACACGCCCTGGAGCGGGGACACGTCCCAGTCCAGGCGCACGTCCCAGTGCAGGGACGCGCCCAAGTACCGGCGTCGGCCCAGGCAGCGCCGCGCGTCCGAGCACGGGGGTCGCTACGCGCCCGTCGGCGAGCCAATTGCAGAATTTCCTGGACGTCAAACCGCCCAGCGGGGCCGCTCGGCCCAGCACGCGTCCGGCAAATCTGGCGGGCGCCGTCGCGGGAGGCGCAATCGGTGGCGCAGCGGCCGAATTCCTCCGCGGCGACGGAGCCGCTGCCGGGGCGCTTCCCGCCGGGGGCCAGCGTCCCAGCGCCGGCGCCGCCGACCGGCCGGGCGCGGGGGATCGGCCGGGCGTTGGCGAACGGCCGGGCATCGGAGAGCGACCGGCCGTTGGGGACCGACCGATGGCAGGCAATCGGCCCGACCGCATTGAGAACCGGCAGGAATGGGGGCAGAATCGCGGCGAGCGGCGCGACGAAGTCCGCGATCAAGTCGCTGCGAACCATCCCCGGCTCGACTTCTGGTCGGACTATCCCGGCTGGGCCGCGTGGCGCATCAACCGCCCCTATCGTTGGGCCACCTGGGCCGCGATTACCGGGTGGGTCGGATACGGCTGGAGCGATCCGTACGCCTACAGCTACGGTGAAAGCGTCTATTACCAGGACAATTCGGTCTATTACAACGATCAGGTCGTGGCGACGGCGGAGGAGTATGCCGAGCAGGCCGAAACCATCGTCGCCAGCGCTCCGGAAGTGGCTCCCGACGAGGCCGAGTGGCTGCCGTTGGGCGTGTTCGCGCTGACGCCGGACGGCCAGGCATCCGGTCCCGATCCGACCCTATTCTTGCAACTGGCGATCAGCAAGGAGGGAGTCATCAGCGGCACGCTGCACAACACGGCCACCGATAGCACGCAGGCCGTTGAAGGCATGGCCGACAAGGGGTCGCAGCGATGCGCGTGGAACGTGGTCGGCAAGACCCGCCCGATCATGGAGACCGGCACCGTCAACCTGACCGAGGACGCCGCGCCCGCTTTGGTACACTTCCCCGACGGCCAGACCCAGCAGTGGCTCATGGTGAGGCTTGAGGAGCCGGCAGCGTCGCAGTAGCGGCGACATACTAAGAACTTGTCCGCAAATTAGTTGGGGGGCCTATCCCGATTTTCACGCAGCGCAGCGGAGTGAAATTCGGGGTTGCCCCCGAGAATTCGGGAAGTTAATTCTATACGAGTTCTAAAGTCTTTCCACGGGGATCAGAGTGGCGGTCTCGTCACATCTGCCCTTTGCGCAAACAGAAGAAATAACCTCCGGGCGCCCTTCCGGCGGCAGCCAGTCCGGCATCGCATGGCTCGCTCCACCAGTCCCCTTCAACCGGTGCGCTTCCGCAGAAACTCGAGCGCCTCGGCCCCCGCCGCGTCGGGGTCTTCGATGTAGGGGTACAGCTCCACCGTGAGCCAACCTTGGTAGCCCGTTGCCGCGATCTCCCCGAGCACCGCCGCGAAGTCGATCGCCCCGTGCCCCGGAATTAGATGTGCGTGTTTTCGCGTCGCGGCGATATCCTCGATATGATAATGCCGCGTATGCCGCGCAAGCGGTTTAATCCAGTCCTGCGGGTCCTCTCCGACGCAGAAGGCGTGGCCGATGTCGAAATTGAGGCCGACGGCCGGCGAATTCAGGCGGTCGGCGAATTCCAGATACTGTTCGAAGCGTTCGATAAGCAGCCCCGGCTCCGGCTCGATCAGCAAGGAAACACCGAGTTCCTCTGCAAGCTGGACACATGGCATGAACTCGTCGTAAAAGGTCCCCAGGGCTTTGGGGCGTGAATCGCCTTTCGCCAGCGGACCGCCGGGTTCGGTTTGGATGGAGGGAGCACCCAACTCGCTCGCCAACCGCAGCGCCCTGAGGGTGTGCTCGCGACGGATGGCGCGATAATGCGGATCGGCTTCGATCCACGAGGGATGCCAATAGGGCTGGCGCGGATCGGCCACCGCGTTCATCATGAAGGCGTTGACGTTCGAAATCGCCAGGCCCGACTCGGCGATGCACCAGCGGATGTCTGCCTTCTGTTCCGCGAGAAGTCCGGCCGGCCAGGCATGGGGGACGTCGGCCAGAAGTTCCAGCCCTTGGAAGCCGATCGCGGCGATCCGCCTCGTGGTCTCCGCGAGCGTGAAATTCAAATAGGCGTTGGAACTGTAGGCGAATCGCATGGGCACTCTCAACCGCCCTGGCGGTCTCGTCGCCGCGCGGCGACGGCGCCGATGAGCAACGCAAGGGCGAGCATACCGCAAGACGGTTCGGGGACGGCACTCGCGGAGAACCCCTGGCCCCAGGTGGAGCGGACCATGTCGAGGTCTTGGCTGTTCACCTCCCCGTCGCCGGAGGCGTCCCCGTCGGACAGGGAGCCCGGTTCGACCTGCCTCCCCCAATTCGCCCGGACGAGGTCCAAATCGCCGCTGGCGACGACGCCGTCAAGATTCAAATCGCCGGCAATTCGGGGTGTCAGCACAATCACGTGTTCCGGCTCGCGCGAGCCTCGCGTGCCGTTTCCGTCATTGTCGAACCATCCGGTAACGACGATCTGGCCGAGGTTGTTGATCCCTTCGGCCTGGCTCATCTCGAATGGGCCGTAGCCGTCGATGGAATAGGCCGGAATCAGCTCATTCAAATCGCGGATCCCGTTGACGGAGTCCCAGATGTAGGCGCGGCGCGACGACCCTTTTCCCGGCTGATAGCGCCAGTGATAGGAGCCCCCGACAATGGCTCCGGCGTCGTTCATATCGCGGACGAACGTGTTCTGGAGGTCCGATCCGAACGTGATGATCTCGCCCGACTCGGCCACGTTGTTTCCGTCGGCGTCGGTCCACAGATAGGCCTGCTTCTTGCCGGAGGAATTCTCCATGATCCCGGCGACCTGACCGGAGGCATTGATGAGTTCGGCGGTTGCCGCCTTGACTGCGTTAAATGGGTTGGGAACGACGGCGAATTCGCCCTCGTCGACAATCCGGTTCTCGTTGAAGTCCGTCCACCGCCCACCCCCTTGAGGAAGCGATCCGACAATCTGGCCGGCATCATTGATTCCACTCGGCGTCATTTCCGGCAAGAGCGTTTTTTCCCCTGGGTCGAGGGAGTGGTTTCCATTGTGATCCGTCCAAACCCAACCGATGGATGTTTTCAATGCGAAGTTCGACTGTGTCCCCACCACTTGGCCCACGTTATTCAAACCCAAGCCATACGACGACTGGTAACCCTCGTCCAAGCCGAGGTCGTTCATCTCGCCGGCATCGGTAACCCCGTTTCCGTTGAGATCCTTCCAGTAGAACGCCCTGTAGCCGGCCGGTTCCTGGTCGGTGGTGTTCCGACCCGTGACCCACCCGGTATTGCTAATTGCATAGGCGTTCCCGCCGTTTCCACTCTCTCCCATATTTCCGTCCATATCGCCCAAATTCACGAAATGGCCGGATGTCGGGTCATAGAAGAACGGGTGGGCCGTCGCGCCGTCACCCGTAACGCGGTTGGGGATCAGATACCCGAAGCCGGCAACCTGGCCGTGATCGTTGATTCCCCCGGGTGAGTAGGGGTGAATCTCCCCAACCGCGTCCCCGGAGAGGACCCGCAAGTCGATGAGGGTGTACTCAATCGCAGCGTGCGACGGGGTACCGGCGAAGAACACGGCTATTGTTAGGAAATACGAGAAAACACGACCGATACTGGACATTGAAAGCCTCACCAAAACGAGGGGCATGGCCCGGAAAGCCACTAACGCACGCCAACTCAAACTTCGAATACGCCTCGGGTGTAGCGGAGGGTTCACTCCCGAAGAAACGGTAAAAAACGATGCTTTCAGTATAATCCCCACGGACGAGAGATGCAATGAAATGGCAGCCTTGGAGAAGAGTCTCGATTAGAGTTCGGCTCGATTCACCCCGCTCTTGTCGAAACGCGCCAGTCCACCAGTTGAAGCTGCACGGAACTCCTGCCCTGCCACGTGTTGATCACGGGGTGGAACGCGACGTCGATGGGACTGTCGCAGTTTTCAAGCGGTTCGTGCCATTCAGCGCGCCGGAAGGCGACGGCGCGGAACCGCTGATTGTGCTGCCGCAGGCTCAGTGAGAGGTGTGCATCACCGCTCCCCATCGTCTTTAGCGGGCCATCCACCGTGACTCCGGAAGTGTAGACCAGCGGGCGTTTGTTTCCCTGGCCGAACGGCGCCAATCGCTCGAGCTGACGGACCGTCTGGTACGTCAAAACACTAAACGGGGCCTCCGCCTCGATGTCAATGCGGCCCCGTGCCTGCTCGTCAGTCAGATGTTCGAAGGCGTACTGGCGAAGCGCGTCGCGGAGGGCATCGACCTTCTCCGGTCGGATCCTCAACCCAGCCGCCGCTTTGTGGCCTCCAAATCCCAAGAGATGCTCCTGGCAAGCCTCCAATGCCGCGCGAATGTCGAAACGGGGAATACTCCGCGCCGAACCCGACCCGGGTTTAATCCCCGTCTCGTCCAACGAAATCATGACGACCGGCCGGTGGTACCTCTCGGCGATTCGCCCCGCCACCAAGCCGACTACTCCCGGATTCCATCCGTACTCGGCCAACACGAAGACGGGATCGTTATCGGGATCGAACCGTTCGCGAATCATCGCGTTGGCGGCGCGGTTCATGCTTCGCTCGAGCGTTTGTCTGGACTCGTTCAGGTTGTGGATGTACGCGGCGAGTTCCGATGCCCGGCCCGGCTTCTCCGTCAGAAGCAATTCCAAAGCCAGCGGCGCCTGCCCCAACCGGCCGGCCGCGTTGATCCGCGGGCCCAGGATGAAAGCAACGTCTTCGCTTTCCAGAGAAGTCTTGCGGTCCAATTCGGTTATCTGCATCAGCTTGGCCAGGCCCACGGGAGGGCAATTAAACAGGCTGTGCAGGCCGCTCTTGACGAGAACCCGATTCTCGTCGACAAGCGGAACCATATCGCAGATCGTCCCCAGCGAGGCGAGTCCGATCGCCTGCAACAGGAAATCCCGCATTCGCGGTGATACCTTCTTCTGACCCGCGACGCGCTGGCAGAGGGCGAGGGCCAGCTTCCAGGCAACGCCGGCCCCGCTCAGGTCCGCGAAAGGATAAACGCCGACCGGAACGCGAGGATGAACGACCGCGGCGGCTTCGGGAAGAACGGCATTCGGTTCATGATGGTCCGTGATGATCAGCGTAACCCCGCACTCCTTGGCCACCTGGGCCTCGCGGACACTCGTTATTCCACAGTCCACGGTGATGATTATGTCGGCATTGCGTTCCTTCGCGAGCCGGCGGATCGAAGTCTCGTGGAGTCCGTATCCCTCCTCCACACGACTGGGCAGGTAATGCTCGACCGTCGCCCCCAAAAGCGATAGGCCGCGATGGAGAATCGCACAGCCCGTCATCCCATCGACGTCATAGTCTCCATAGACGACGATGCGCCGGCCGCATTGAATCGCCTTATGCAGTATCTCGACCGCCTGTATGCAGCCCGGCAGACGTTCGGGCTCGTTGAGGAAGGTCAGTTTCGGATCGAGAAACCGGGCCACCGAGTCATGGCGAGTCACGCCGCGAAGGATGAGTAGTTGGGCGACCAGCGGTGAAACACCCGCGCGCCGCGCAAGAGAGTCTATCTCCGCCGCGTCGTGGGGATAAATGTGCCAAAGTTTCTCCATGCGCGGACCTCCTTGCCGGGAATTGGACTCTCGACGCGCGGCGGCGCACCCACCAACCGCGATGAATCCTGCGATTCATCGCTTGGCGGCCGGCACGGCTAATCCGCTTCCGATAAGTCCCAATGACGGAGACCCCCCCGTTAAGGGCGGGAAACGAAACGGACACGCGCCCCCGTGCGCCGAGAGTCCGCCGTGACCGGGCTGCCTCCCCCCAATCCCGCGCGGTCGATCACTTCTTCTTCTCGTTATGCCAGGTGTGCTTCCGAAGCCTGGGGCAATACTTCTTCAAATGCAACTTCTCACCGCCAGGCTTCCTGCGGACAGTATAGTTATAATCACCAGTTTCTTCACAAACAAGGAAGACGGTTTCCACCTTCTTCTTACTCTTCGCCATTGCTATTCCTCAAATCTTCGGCCCAAAATCCAGAATACAGTGGATCGGCACACAGTGAATTGGCTCATCGAAACACATTAGTTTAATCTGCTCAAGG
>CAZFQG010000188.1:0-12289 GCA_964520785.1 uncultured Planctomycetaceae bacterium
TGCGCGGAAGAGGTTAGGGATGCGCAAGTGCCATTCGACTCCCGACCCCTTTAAGACTCCCTCCAGGGGCGCGGTCCCCTCCCCGCCAGCCACCCCGCGGCGACCACCGGGCTAAGGACTAATTTCCCCCGCCCGGCCTTTCCGATCCGGTAACCTGCACCGTTGTCCACTTCAGCCGGTGTGGTGAACCCTGTCAACTGGGGTTGCGTTTGCTCCGGTGCGGGGGTATTGTTGATTATCTTGTTTTCTCAGGAGCGGCCCCAGAACCACTCGAACCAGGCGGCGGGTCCGGTGAAGGGCTCCAGGCGGAGAACAAACGGCATCAGAAGAACTGATAGTCGAGTCTCACGGCAACGAAGGATGATGCAGGAGAATGGCCAAAAGCATGATCACTAGGCCCTTTCGACGGTTGACTCAAGCAGAACTCGACGCATTTCTGGAGAAAGCTGCTGACATACTCCGGGGCAACGTGGACCACTCGGAATTTCGCGGCTATGTCTTCGCGCTCTTGTTCTTTAAGCGCATCAGCGACGTGTACGCCGAAGAGGTCCGCAAACTTGCCGCCCAACTGGGCGACGAAGCCCTCGCCAAAGACCCCAAGATGCATAACTTCGTCGTTCCCGAGGATTGCCTCTGGGAAAACGTCGCCCGCAAGTCGCGCAACCAGGTCGGCACGGCGCTCAATGAGGCGATGATCGCCATCGAGCGCGCCAATCAGCCCAAGTTCGACGGCATCCTGACCGGCGGAATCGACTTCAATGACTCCGAGAAACTGCCCCGCGACAAGTTGATCAAGCTCATCAACCATTTCAGCAGCGTGACCTTCGACCACGCCAGCGTCTCCGACGACGTTTTCGGCAATGCCTACGAATACCTGATTCGCGCCTTCGCCAGCAAGGCGGGCAAATCGAGCGGCGAGTTCTACACCCCCGCCGAGGTCGCTTACCTGCTGGCCGAGATGATCGAACCTCAGCCCGGCCATAGCGTATGCGACTGGGCCAGCGGCTCGGGCGGTCTGTTGCTCCAGTGCCGCAACCACCTCAAGCGCCAAGGCAAGGACCCCGACCGGCTCTTTCTCCACGCCCAGGAGAGCAACCTCTCGACCTACAACATCTCGCGCATCAACATGATCCTCCACGGCGTGCGCAGTTGGGAGCACCGCCACGGCGACAGCATCCGCAACCCGCGGCTGCTCGACGACGGCAACCGGCTGCTCAAGTTCGACCGCATCGTCATGAATCCGCCCTTCTCGCTCGAAGACTGGGGCCATGACGACCTCCAGGGCGGCGACCCGCACAATCGTTTCGAATACGGCATGCCCCCGGCCACCAACGGTGACTATGCCTGGCTCCAGCAGGTCGTCAAGTCGCTCAAGAACAAGGGCAAGGCCATCATCGTCATGTCGCAAGGCGTGCTTTTTCGCGGCCAGCCCGAGCAGACCGAGGAGGAGGACGGGCGCAACCAGAAGGCCGATGCCGAATACCTGATCCGCGAGGGTTTCGTGAAGGCCGACCTTGTCGAGTGCGTGGTCGTGCTGCCGTCGAAACTCTTCTATGGAAATAGCGTGCCCGCCTGTCTCATCGTCTTGAACAAAGCCAAGCCCGCCGAACGCAAGAACCGCATTCTGATGATCTGGGCCTCGCGCGATTTCCAAAAGGCGAATCCGCAGAATCTGTTGCGCTCGTCGGATCTAATGCGCATCCTCGTGCCCTGGCGAGCCTTCGGTGATCTCGACCAAGCGCGGGAACTTGTGCCGCAGCATGAGCAGCAACTGGTCGATGCCGAAGAGGCGGAACGCGCCCGTCGGCTCAAGGACATCGAGGACGCCTATGCGCCCCTGCTGCAGCCTCTGCCCGCCCTCAAGGAGGAACTCGAAGCGCTGGCCGACACGACGGCCGCCGCCGCGCTCAAGGCCTGGACCGACGCCCCCAATGCCGAAGACCTCTGGTTCGGCAGCTTGCTCGAAGCGTGGGGCAAGGTCGAGAGCGGCAAGTGGACCAAGGCGAAGTTCAACGCGGCGGCAAAGAAGCAAAAGGACGCCTACGCGGCCCGCGTCAAGGAACTGAAGAAGACGATCAAGGAACTGGAGAAACTGGCCGAGGAGCGTGACGCCGCCGAGGTGGAAGTCAACGAGCACGCCGAGCGCGAGATCGCCCACATCCACGAAGCCGCCGCCGACCTCCTCCGCATCTGCACCGATCCCGAGGAGGCCGCCCGCTATTTCACCGTCGCCGAAACGCCCGAGGTCGAAGAAAATGAATTCAACCTCAATCTGCCCCGGTATGTGGATACCTTTGAGCCGGAGGAATACATACCAATCGACAAAGCCGTCCGTGACTTGGATTCCGCAGTGAATCAAACATCTGTTGCTTTGAAGGAACTGGACGCAGTGCTTTCTGCATGTGGACTCAGGCAGGAGGCTCGTCATGGCAGTTAATCGATGGCACGGTTTCCGGCGTCCCAAAGATGACGACCTTCCTGATGGTTGGACGGCGAAGCAGCTTCGTGAGATGGCGACTTTTCGAGCGGGCGGGCGTCTCAGTCTTACAATGTCAGACTATGTTGCGGAAGGCATTCCCGCTTATTCAGCCGAAGGTCGCAACGGCTACACGACCGTCAAGGAGTTCGATGGTCCGGCAGTTATCGTGTCTTCCATCGGCGAGCGTTGGGGGAAGTGCTTTCTTGCCGAGGGGCCGTTTACGACTCTCGCGAATATCCAAGTCATCTTTCCCGATCTTGCTCAGATTGATCCGTCTTACCTCTGGAACCTCGTCAACGACGAAGGATTCTGGCCAAGAGCACAAACGGCTCAGCCCTACATCCGGCCTTCTGACATCAAGAAGGCATGGATTCCTCTGCCGCCCGAGAAGGAATTGAAACGCATGTCGGACGCTTTCCGAGCGTGCGATGCGGCGATAGATATCCTTCAAACGGAACTCGCCGCCGCGCGTCGTCTGAAGACGGCTTTGATGCAGCAACTCTTCACCAAGGGCATTCCCGGAAGGCATAGGAAATTCAAAGAGACGAAATGGCTCAAGTTCCCGAAAACTTGGAACGTGGAGACTCTGCGCGAGCTTGCAGAGATCGAGGCGGGTTTCACGATGGGACGTGACCTTTCACGCCAGGACACAGTGACCATTCCTTATGTGACAGTGGTTAATGTTCAAGATGGCTCATTCGACCTCGATGACATCAGTTCAATCGAAATCAAACGGGCGGAACTCGAAACAGGAACGCTGAGGACGGGTGATGTGTTGATGACCGAAGGAGGCGACCGGGACAAGCTCGGACGTGGCGCTATCTGGGCAGGCCAGATCGAACCATGCGCCTATCAGAACCATATTTTCCGAGTTCGATTCTTTCCTGATAGCTACCAGCCAAAGCTCTTTCACTATCTCATCCAATCATATCAAGCGAGGAGGTACTTCGCGTCTCACGCGAAGCAGACCAGCAATCTTTGCAGCATCAATTCCCGTGAATTGAAGAGGTTCCCCGTGGCAGTACCGGACCTCGACGAGCAGGGCGAAATGGTTGAACTCCTCGACACGTCCGAGGCGAATATCGTGGCAATTCACTCCAAACTGACCGCCCTCCTTCGCCTGAAGAAATCCCTGCTGCAGAACCTTCTGACAGGCAAAGTGCGGGTAACGACGGGAGGCGGGGCATGAGCGCAAAGTTCACCGACGCGGAGATCGCGAGAATGATTGCGGAACGCAAGCCGCTGCCGGACAATTACCGCTCGCGGGTGCAATTGCGCGACAAGCGCGGCCACAAGGAGCGGGAACTGGACCTGGCCGGGGCGGACGGGACGGAATACCGCCTTATCCTGCGGCAGAGCGATTTCAATACAATGGATTTTTCGATCATCCTGGCGCTGAATCCGGCGGATTCGAACCAACTTTTCCGGCTGCGGCGCTATAATGGCAAGAGCCATGAGCATACGAACCAGATCGAAAGAGAGACCTTTTACGATTTTCATATTCACCACGCAACGGAGCGCTATCAGGAGAGCGGCGCGCGCGAAGACGCCTTCGCCGAGCCGACGAACCGCTACGCGGACTTTCATGAGGCCCTGCGGTGCATGTTGGAAGACTGCGGATTCGAGCCACCCGAGGACGCACAGCCGAATCTGTTCGGGGAGTTTGACCTATGAGCATTGAAACTATTGAACGTGACTTCAAGGCCAAGGTTTGCGAGAAGATTCGCCTCGCCGGGGAAGGGGTGGAACGGTTCCGCGTCTTCACGCCCTTCCTCTTTGAGGACGGCGACCACCTGGCCATCGTGCTGAAGCGGGAGCAGGGCGCATGGACCCTTTCCGACGAGGGGCACACCTACATGCACCTGACCTATGACCTCGACGAGAAGGATTTGCAGCGGGGCACGCGGCAGAAGGTCATCACCAATGCCCTTTCCTTGTTCCGCATCGAGGACCGCGACGGGGAATTGCTGCTGCGTATCGCGGACGAGCAATTCGGCGACGCGCTGTATTCCTTCATCCAGGCGCTGATGAAGGTGACCGACGTCTCCTTTCTTTCACGGGAGCGTGTCCGCTCGACCTTCATGGAGGACTTCCGGGCCATGATGGCGGCTGCGGTTCCCGAGGACCGGCGCGCCTTCGACTGGAGCGATCCGGCGCACGATCCGCAGGGAATGTATACCGTGGATTGCCGGGTGAACGGCATGGCGCGTCCGCTCTTTGTTTTCGCGCTGCCCAACGATGACCGGGTGCGCGACACGACCATTGCACTGCTGCAATTCGAGCGGTGGGGCGTGCCCCAGCGTTCGCTGGGCATCTTCGAGGATCAGGAGTCCATCAACCGCAAGGTGCTGGCGCGGTTCAGCGACGTATGCGAAAAGCAGTTCTCAAGCCTGGGGGCGAACCGGGAGCGGATCACGCGGTATCTGGACGAAATCATGGCGGGTCAGGCATGAACGGAAGCGCCGTTCCGAGGCCCGCGAAGTGGCAAAGGAGGCTTGCAACGCCGCATGTCAGGCTTGAAACGCGGCAAAGGAAGTCTGAAACGCCACGGATAAGGCTTACATCGTGGCATTTTAAGCCTGCATCGCCGCATTGTAAGCCTGATTCGTCACGGATGAAGCGTGATTTGTCGCAGATAAAGCTTCTACCGGGGCAAAGTAAGCCTCCTTTGCGGCGGATGAAGCCGGATACGGATGCCAGAAAATGCAATCGCCGCCCCGGCGGGACGGCGAACGATCTCCTTCTGCACTTGGCAGACGAGTCTATGGGCATTATGGGCTTGGCCGTGGGGCTTGTCAACCGCCGCGAGAGGATATGAAAGGCAGGGACCTATGACCTTCACCGAATACAAGACCGTCGAGAAGGAAATCCTGGACTGCCTGACGGGCGAGCACCTGCGTTGGCGTATGAGCCGGGCGACCAGGTGACGGCGGCGTATCGCGGCGGCGACGAGCAGGAGATGCTGCTGATTCCGATCCTGCGGGCGAAACTCCGCGAACTGAATCCCGGCGTGATCACGACGGACGAGCGGGCGGACCTGATCATCCAACGGCTGCGCGCCCTGAACGACAACCAGGAGTGGCTTCGGTGGCTGCGTGGGGAGAAGACCTACAAGTTCGCCCAGGACGAGCAATACGAACACATCCACCTGATCGACTACCGCGAGCCGGACCGGAACGACTTCCTGGCGACGAATCAGGTCTGGATTCAGGGCATCGAGCGGCGGCGGCCCGACGTGCTGCTCTATGTCAACGGCATTCCGGTGGTGGACATCGAGGCCAAGACCGCCTCGCATGGACACGTGGACTGGGCGGAAGGCGCGAAGCAGACCGGGCGCTACGACCGCGAGATTCCGAACCTCTATCACTCGAATTGCTTTTGCGTGGGCGTAAACGAACTGCGGATGAAATACGGCGTGCCCGGCGAGCGGCTGCAGTACTGGCAGCAGTGGCGCGATCCGCATCCACACACGCATGTGCCGTCGTTCGACGAGATGAAATGCACGATCTACGGCCTTTTCGACCGGGGCAACCTGCTGGACATTATTCAGAACTTCATCGTGTTCGAGACCGAGCAGGGTCAGACGAAGAAGAAGATCGCCCGCTATCAGCAGTTCCGCGCGGCCAACAAGATCGTCGCGCGGGCGGCGAACCTGGAGGAGGCCAGCGGCCAGCGGCGCGGCATCGTCTGGCACACGCAGGGCTCGGGCAAGAGCCTGACCATGCTTTTCGCGGCGCGGAAGCTGTGGAATCTTGACCACATGAACCAGCCGACGGTCATTATCGTGGTGGACCGACTGCAACTCAAAGATCAGATGATCGGTGAACTGTTCAACTGCAACACGGAAAACGTTGAGGTGGCTGAGACTATTAGAGATCTCAGGCGGCTGGTGGGAGATGGTGATGGGCATCGCGGTATCATCGTGACCAACATTCAGCAGTATGACGGAATGCACGCAGAACTGTCGAGCCGTTCGAACATCATCATGCTGGTGGACGAAGCGCATCGCAGCCAGTACGGCGACCTTGGCATTTTCATGCGTAGCGCCATGCCCAACGCCTCGATGTTTGGCCTGACGGGCACGCCGCTGGAGCTGAACGACCGCAACACGCCTAAGGCATTCGGGCGCAAGATCAACGAGGACGAATACGAGCGGTACATGGACCGCTACGGGATCGACGACGCCCTGAAGGACCAGGCAATCAAGCCGATTCATTACGAAGTCCGGATGACCGACTGGAACGTGGCCTATTCCGACCTGGACAAGAAGTTCGAAGAGGTCTTCGCCGACTGCACACCCGAGGAACGGGAAAAGCTGAAAGGCGAGGCGCGGCTGGACGCGATTCTCAAGCATCCGAAACGCATCGCACAGATCGCCGAGGATATTGCCCAACACTTCGTCGATCACATCCGACCGAATGGCTTCAAGGGAATGGTCGTCTGCCGGGACAAGGAGATGTCCGGCCTTTACAAGGCGGCGCTGGACGAACTGCTGGCGCCGGAGGTCTCCCTGATTGTCGTCTCCGAAGACCCGATCCGTGACGGCGACAACGTAAAACGGCACTACCTGGGCGACGCGCAACGCCGCCGCGCCATCGAGGACTTCAAGAAACCCGCACCCAAATCACAGGAGGAGCGGGACGATCCGGACAACCGATTCAAGCGAGTGGAGATATTCATCGTCTGCGACATGCTGCTGACCGGCTTCGACGCGCCGATCCTGCAGGCGATGTATCTGGACAAGGGCATGCGCGACCACACGCTGCTGCAAGCCATCGCGCGCGTGAACCGGCCCTACACGGAACTGAAGGAGTACGGCCTGATCCTCGACTACTTTGGCATCTTCGAGAATCTGAACGACGCGCTGAACTACGACAAGAAGGAACTGGGGACGGTGGCGTTCCCATTCCAGAAGTTCCGCGAGATGTTCCGCGACAACATCGAGCAGCTGATGGACCTGCTTGTGGATATCCCTCGCGACGGAAGCCATACGAGCGCCATGAAGGCGCTGATCATGCTCAACGACGACGACGAGAAGCGGGAGCAGTTCGAGAAACTCTACCGGAACGTCCGCATCCTCTATGAGACGCTTCAGCCCGACGAGTTCCTGCGCGACTACGTGCAGGATTACAAATGGCTCTGCAAGCTCTACATGCTCTATCGGAAGAAATTCTATCCCAAGGACCACTTTCAGATCACGGACGAGGATGGAGCCAAAACGCGCGAACTGATCCGCGAGTTTGTGGACGTGCAGGAACTGGAAGATGACTTCCCGACCTACACGCTGGACGAGAACTATCTGACCAAGATCAAAGATATGAATCCGGATGCAAAGGCGCTCGACATTGAGGCGATGCTCGATGCTGAGATTCGGATTCGCTTGGACGAAGACGAGGACATCCGCCCCTTAAGCGAACGCCTGAAGCGGATTATCGAACAAAAGCGGGCCGGAACGCTGGCGGGAATCGCGCTCCTCAAGGAACTCGAAAACCTGACCAAACAGGTGGTAGAAATCATCCAGGAAGCCCAACGCCCGGTGGTGAACTCCATCGCGAAGGAGGTGGCCGCGCGGATAGCGGGCATTACTGAAGCAGAGGCGATGGCAGTCGCCGAGTCGCTCGTCACAAGTGCGCGCGCGAAGTGCTTCAAGAACTGGTTCACGCAGCCGCACATGGACACGGAACTCTACCGCGAATTCACGCTCCTGCTGGCCAAGCACTACAAAGACTTCGGGCTTCATGGCCAGAACAGCGATTTCATCGAGCGATGTATCAAGCTGCTGAAGAAGGTGCGGTTCGCCGGAGAAGAAGAAGGGGCACAAGAGTGAGTTCGATCCCGGAATACACGGTCAAGGAAAGCCCCAGGGCCAGACACGCCCGGCTGAAGCTCTCCATGCGTGAGGGCTTGGTGGTCGTCGTGCCCAAGGGCTTCGACCACAACCGCATTCCCGGCATTCTGAAAAAGAAAAAACAGTGGATCGAGACGGCACAAGAGAAGATCGAGACGCAGCGGAAGTTCTTCGAGCCGGAGCCGCCGGGCAAAGTTCCCGAGCGGCTGATGCTTCGGGGCATTGGAGAGGAGTGGGCGGTGGACTACCGCGCCACGGATTCCCCGTACGTCACGGCAGTGGAACGACCGGGCAACCGGCTGCTGGTTTTCGGCGACACAGACAATGCCGAAGCGTGCAAGGCGGCGCTCCGCCGGTGGCTGAACCGAAAAACCCATGAGCACATCAAGGAGTGGGTGGAGCGGCTGGCTGAGGAGGGCGGATTCGACCTGCGGCGCGTGCTGGTGAAATCGCAACGCACCCGCTGGGCCAGTTGCTCGAAAAACAGGACCATCAGCCTGAACCTGAAGCTGCTTTTCATCCCGGAGGACCTGATCCGTTACGCCCTGATTCACGAACTCTGCCACACCGAACTAATGAACCATTCGAAAGAGTTCTGGGCCATCGTTCGGGGCCACGAGCCAGACTACCGTGCGTTGGACGATAGCCTTCGCTCCGCCTGGCGCTACGTCCCCGCCTGGCTCGATGTCGAGAAAATGGTACGCGTGGGAGAAGCCCATCAATAGCGAGTGGCGGGCTACTTCCAGCGTTAGGCCTTGCTGGCTGCTCATACCTACCCAGCGTTTCCTCCGCGAGACTCTCCTCGCAAATCAAGTAAGACCGCCGTCACATGGTCAAGCAGACTTCTGAATGAACTTGTTGAGACTCTCTGTCATGGCATTCAATTGCTCTTGGAAACACTCTCGTGTTTTCAGATCACAGACGTCGCGTTTTCTGCGGATTCGCACCAGTAGCAGCCCGTCACGTACGGCTGCTAATTCATCGAAAACCTTGCAACATGTACGCACAGTCTGATCGTACTCACTCGGAGAGGTCGGAGAACACATATGAAGAAGCCCAATGACGTTCTTCACGAAACCGTATGGCAGTATTGAACTGAGGACCGCTATATCACTCATGGGCAGGCGTGGTTTCTCAATCTCCCGTTCTGTCTGCACGACGTACTGAGAATAATACATTTCCATTTGCGCTAGACACGCAAGCAGTCTATCGATAGCACCTATATATCTGTCTTCATACCAAGCTTGTATGGAGGTCTTGTCGTCATGCAATGCCTTAAAGTATACTCCCAACAATGCCGCCGATGCACCAATTACCGATCCTAGCGAGCTTGCCAAAAGGCTGTTCCAATCCACAACAATGCTCCCATATTCACAATTCTCGAACTAAACGGTCAACGCACAAAAGTCCTACCCAATCTCCCGCATCACCTTGGCCGCCTCCTCCGCGCAACTCTCCGCGTAGATCAGCGTCGTACTGATCGACGAATGGCCCAACGCGGCCTTCGCATCCGCCAGGGAGTACTTCTTGCGAATCTCCGTCGCGGCCGCGTGACGCAACTGGTTCGGACTCCATAACTCGATCCCCGCCTTCTGACAGGCCCGGCGGATCGCGTAGGCGTAGGCCGGCGTTCGCCAGTAGGGGTTGTTATACTCCCGGCTTCGCTGCTCGTCCCGCGCCTGCTGACTCGGTTGGACCGGTGTCTTTCGCTTCTTCCGCAAGGCGGCTCGCCGCTGCGCCATCGCCTCCCCCGGGGAAAAACAGAAGGCGTCCGGATCGCGGTTCAGGTACGGCCGCAAGACCTTTTGAGCCAGCGGTCCCAGGACGATCAGCCGGACCTTCCCCTTGTACTTGGTCTTGTGGCTGGCCGGCCGGTAAATCCAGATTCCGTCCGGCCGCTGTTCGACCAGCCCCGGCTTGATCGTGCAGACCTCCCCGGGGCGCATTCCGGACCGGCGTTGCAGGGTCACCATGTCGCGGACCTGGGGAAGCAGGTGCGGGAGCGTGGCGTCCACCACCTCATCCGGCACGGCCGTCACCGGCGGCGTCTCCCGGACCCCGTACTCGTCTTGGCGGAGCCCGGGGAGAAGAGCCAGGGCCTGGTAGACGGTGACCGGTATCAGTTCGGCGGTAACGGCCCACTTGAAGAGGTGCTTCACCTGGTTGACCAGCTTGTTCACGTACCCCCGAGAGAGCCCCTCCTCAATCAGCCCTTGCCGGAATTCGTCCAGAGCCTTGGGGCCGAATTCGACCGCTCGCATGTCTTCAGCCCAAAGGCTGAGCCGCCGGACCGTCTGGTGCATCGTCTCCACGGACCCCGCCTTCCTCCCCGAGGCATACCCATGCCGCCGCTTCTGCTCCGCCCAGTACCTAGCGCCCACCTGGGCGATGGTGATGTCCGACATATCCACATGGGAACGGTCCTGCTCCAGCCACTCGCGAATTCTAGCTTCGTACGCTTTTTTACTTACCGCGCTTCCATAAGCCCCCAAATAGTAGCATTTGCGCCCCAGCCAAACGATGGCCTGCCCACTCGATTTGTGACGACAGTATTTTGGAATTCTCATGACCCATTCTCTCCAAATTCGGGTTTTCAGATTGAGAATTCAGTAATTACTGACTTTTATCGACCTCATATATTGCGTGCACACTATATTCGCTGTCCCAAGTACTTACTATTTAAGGGCTTACAAAGCGGGCGAAGGGACTCGAACCCTCGACATACAGCTTGGGAAGCATATTTGGGACACCCATTGCCGAAGCCGTTTCGACCCTTGTTTTCTCGGATCGAACGCGATTCTACCCTATATTTACAGGCTTTGCAAGTAGTAGCAAGCAAACACTATGTTTTGCGGGGCGTGAGGGTACTACCCTTTCAAAAAAGGGTAGAAAAGGGTAGTACTTCCCGGTGCCAGAACAGAGCGATTTTCGAATCGACATACAGCCGGCGTAGCTGTAACATCGCGCGTTCGCGTTCCGACGGCCTGATTATCGGCCTCGGGTCCGTTCGTGCGTTCTCCGTCAAGGAACGCGGTATTAGCGGTGCCATACGAGATTGCCGTTCATCCGGTCGACTTGCCGAGAAGATCGACCGCCGGGGGTTCTCCGGTTCGGCTTCGAGTATCTCTTTCAGTTCATCATTCGGCATACCCGCTTCCCGCAATTCTCGGAGAACGACGTCTTTCCTCTGAGGGAGGAACGCGGGAACGGGAGCACGGATTCCATGAACCCGGCGACGTCCTCGACATTGAACCCACGAACGACCCGGCCATCATGGAGCGGATGTAACCGATGGCCAAGGTCGATGGTAGACCCCAGGGTCGGCGGCCCGTATGCCCAAAAAAGCACCCCCAGGTCCCCCCGGGGGTGCTCGTCACCTGGTAGCAGGGGCCCAGCGATCAGTTCTCGTTATGCTCGGTGCCGCAATAATCGCACTGTCCATCGGTCCAGCCATAGACCGGCTCTTCCGCGCCGGGGAAGATGCGGGGCCAGCAATCGGGGCAGATCATGCTCCCGTCGCCGAGGCGGTAGACGCTCTTCTCTTCGCGGACCGCCTCGGGATTTTTGGTTGCGGTCTGAATGTTGCACTGCTTCACCGGAGTTACTCCTTTCGTGTCAGAGGACACGAAAAAGCCAGCGTAGGCGGGGAGTGGTGGTAAGGCGTTCAAGGAACACCTTCCGGGCCTCGCGGTGCCGGAACACTCCCCATTTACGCTGGTGTTCAGAATCATCAAAGAGTTCCTTGGTCCATGAGAATGGTTCTACCTCCTCTCGATCTTCGCGTTTTCCTCTGTCGGCGTCAATACCTTGGTCGACGATTTCGGCCGGTTTCGGCAGGTCATAAGTATCGGACCCCCTCCCGTAAATGGCGCCACGGCCGCGTCTCGCGTTCGTGATTACGGTAATCAGGCCGACGATTGGGTCTGGATCGTTGACCACTCCAAAGGCGATTTTCCCCCCCC
>CAZFQG010000189.1:0-12278 GCA_964520785.1 uncultured Planctomycetaceae bacterium
ATTATTTTACTTATTCTTTTCATCACTCGTCACCGACGTTGGGGGACCGGGGCCTGAGAGACTCTGAAAGACTCTCCACCCCTCCATCCTAACGCCGCCTCGCCCCGGGGGCAATCCGCGTCCACCGTGGGGGTTTCGGTGTGGACGGGAAGGGGAACCGGGCGAGTCCGTCTCCTCGCGGACGTCGGCGGCGAGGCCCCTCCCAAGAGGGGTGACAAGAAATGGCCAACCCCCCAACCCCAACGGGGTGACAAGAAGTAGCCTAGGGCGTCGGCCCTAGGGCAACGGGGTAGAAAGAAATGGCCAACCCCCTAACCCCAACGGGGTGACAAGAAGTAGCCTAGGGCGTCAGCCCTAGGACCGCGAGAAAAGCAGCCGATTATTGAGCCCCAACGGGGCGACACGCATCGAGCCGCATTCCGTGGCGCCCCCTTGGGGCTCCCGTGCTTCGCCGGGATATCGAATTCCTAGGGCTGACGCCCTAGGCTACTTCTTGCCGCCCCCCTTCGGGGGCTAGATTGGTAGCCCTATAGGGCTCGCGCCCCAGGCTGCTTCTTGCCGCCGCACTTCAGAATCACTCCCCGCGTCGTAGATGCCGGTCCGCGAAGTTCAGGTACTGTTCCCAATCGAAGACCTTGACGTCGTGCTCGCCGCTGCGGATATGGTAGCCGATGCGTCCCTGCAGGAGGGGGCGGTTGATCGCCGGCATTCGAGTGCTGGGGATGCCGTCGGCCCCGAGAAGGCGGTAGACCGGATCCGCTGCGACCGCGGCCAGGAATTCCCCTTTGGGATCGGCCCACCGGTCGTGCTCGGCGCTGGCGACGTAGACCGGCCTGGGGGCGACCAGGGCGATCAGCATGTGCTGGTCGACCGGGAGCGAATCTTCCTTGCCGGAGTATTTCTTGAAATTCCCGCAGAACCAGTGGGGAAAGGCCCGGTTGATGACCTCGACCGTCTCGCCGTACCTCCGCCGGGAAAGGGCTGCGCCGCCGCACCCGGAATTATTGGAGATGACCAGCGCGAACCGTTCGTCCTGCGCGCCGGCCCAGAGGGCCGTCTTGCCGAGCCGCGAGTGCCCCATGACGGCCACGCGCTTCGCGTCAACATCCGCGTCCGTCTCGAAATAGTCGAGCGCACGGCTAAGACCCCAAGCCCATGCCCCGATCGAGCCCCATTCATCGGGCTTCGGGGCCTTTTGATCCTCCTCGTAGAACAGGGGATGGACCCCGTTCTGGAAACCGTCGTCGAAGTCCGGATCGATGTCTCCATAGTAGATCGTCGCCAGGCCGTAACCGCGCCCCAGAATCATCTCCACCGGCCAGCGTGTCGACGTCCCGCGCGAGGCCTCCGTCGCGCGGTTGTCTACGGTTGCGTGAGACGTATTCTCGCGCATCCAACGATCACTCAGCGTGATCCCCGGATCGGGGCAAATCGTGTGGTTGCCGTAGAAGTTCAACCCAAGGAAGATCGGGGTCGGCCGACGCGCCTCCTTCGGCAGGTATAACAGGATATCCATCGAAGGCGCGTCCGGGTCTTCACTGAACCGGACGACGATTTCCTTGCGGATCGCCTTCCCCGAAATCGCGTTTTCATCGACCGAGCGGACCGCGAACGACATGCCCTCCGGCGGTGCGGGGGACTTGCCGTACACGTGTTCCTCGAACAGACGGAGTATTTCCGCGCGCCGCCGGGGCCAGTCCTCCGGTTTGCCGACACGGGTCCCGTCTTGGAACACCAGGGGGTCCGGCAAGACGTACGGCGGCACCTTGCTCTCGTCGTAGTTCACCCCTTGCGCACCGGAAATACACACGAAGAGGCCGAGCAGAGACGCGAACGCGAAAAAAAATCGGTGGATATTCATTTGCAGTTCAATCCCGGGAGAGAGGGAAATGTTACTCGTGGCAATCTCGACCGGCGGATCGCCGTACCCTTCAATTATAGAGCCACCCCCCGGCGCGTTCCACCTTCCGGTACAGAATGTCAATGCAAAAACACGAAAAAGCCCGAGAAGCGTGGCTGGTTGCCTGGATTTGCCCGAAAGCCTATACTTGCTCGTTAGCAAATCAGCCGAACGCTAGCCGCCGGAACCGGCAATATCCGTCCTCCTTTTGCGACTATCGCCTCACTCCATGCACGAACCGATCGAACAACTGGAAAAGAACATTTCAGCCGTCGTCCTCGGAAAGGACGAGGTCGTGCGCCGCTGTATTATCGCCTTATTGGCCGGAGAGCACATTCTTCTGGAGGACGTTCCCGGCGTCGGCAAGACGCTCGTCGGCAAGGCGATAGCGAAGAGCATCGACGGCACGTTCTCGCGGATGCAGTTCACGCCGGACCTGCTTCCGGCGGATATCACCGGAAGCGGCATCTATGACGATAAGACCCGTGAGTTCACCTTCAGCGCGGGTCCGGTCTTCGCGAATATCTTTCTGGCCGACGAAATCAATCGGACGACGCCGCGAACGCAGAGTGCGCTTCTGGAGGCGATGAACGAGGGTCAGGTCACCGTGGATGGGGTAACCCACAAGCTTCCCACCCCTTTCATGGTCGTCGCTACGCAAAACCCGATGGAATTCGAGGGAACCTATCCTCTGCCGGAAAGTCAGCTCGACCGCTTCCTGATGCGGATTTCCGTCGGGTATCCCAGCCGCGCGAGCGAGCTCAACGTGTTGACCAGCCACCGCGGAGGTGAACCGGTTGATGCGCTGGAGCCCGTTCTCTCCTGCCAGCAGGTGAGTCAGTTGCAGGCGAAGGTCCGCGACGTGACCGTCGACCACGCAATCAGCGAGTATTTGCTGGACATCGTGCAAGCGACCCGCGAAACGGACGATTTGCATGTCGGGGTGAGTATTCGGGGTGCTTTGGCCCTTTACCGGGCTTCACAGGCGGCGGCCTTCGTGGATGGTCGGGATTACGTCGTCCCGGATGACGTCAAGGAACTGGCGGTTCCGGTCCTGTCGCACCGCGTCATCACGAAAGGATACCTTCACGGCGGCCAGCGCGAGGCGATCGAGGCGCTCATACGGCGGCTCGTCGATGAGATGCCGGTCCCGGACTGAAATCGCCGCGAAGCCTGCCTGCCGCCCTATCGCTCTTCCACCAGGCCGCTGGGCTTCTCCCAAAGAATCCGCGAGGTCCAAACGCTCCCATCGCCGCCGCGCGGATGTTTCTTCGTTGTGTCGGCCAGATACTCGCCGACGGTGACCCACGCCTGGCCGGGCGTCACCGGATTGCAGCCGAAATTACCCAACGCCACGCCGCGCTCGGGGACGGCGACCTTCTCGGTATCGCGGAGGACACGCAGCCGCTGCGGATCAACTTGGGCGATGAAGAGAGGCGCGCGGTGACGGAACATGTGGTCGTTATTCGCCCCGCGGCGGGTGTACACGAGAAACAACCCGTTTTCGTGGGCCAGCCAATGCTGCTGGGTATTGTAGCTGCCGAGTTCCTCGCCATCGTCGAACGTCCACGGCCGGATCGGCTCGAAGTTCAACCCGTCCTTGCTCGTCGTGACGTACCCCTTCTGGTCGTTTCGGATGGTGAGATAATAGGTGTCCTTGAATTGGATGATCGACGGTTCGCACAGGCCCCTCTCGACATCCAGCGACATTTCGGTCCCATGGCGGAGATACCGGATCGTCTCTCCATCGAAGGAGCATCGGCATACGGTAACCGAAGCCTGATCGCGGCCATCACTGTAATAGATCGGCAGGAGCAACTCGCCGTCGGGCAATACCAGCCACTGGCTACACGCGCACCGAGCCATGTTGAACTTGTCGTCGTCCGGCATCTCGACCACCCGCCACTTGGTCCACGTACCGGCTTCGGGGTCGTGTACGGAATAGGCGGTCTGGCTTGGGCGGCGGACGTCCTTCAACTGGTGGCCTTGGGGGCTGTAACGGACGTTGCAGCCGATGGCCAGGAGCCTCCCTGTCTTCGCGTGCCAGCCGGGCGTAATGTCGGCGACCGCGATCACGACCCCGCCGTCTTCGTGAACCCAAGCCAGGTTCGGAATCTCCGTCGGTCCCGTCCACGTCTTTCCTAAGTCGTCGGTTTGCATGACCCAGCCGCCGGAGTAGTAATCGGACACGCGGAGATGCTTCTGCAGGGTCATTACCACGCGGGGCATCCCGTCCTTGCCCATCCCGGGAATGGCGGCGGCACGCGGATGAAACCAGCAATGCTCGGGATTCAACTCCTGAAACGCCACCTCGGGCCGAACCGTAAACCCTACGGTCGGAACTTCTTCGGCACAAAGAACGACGGGCCACAGCGATGCAAATACGAGAAATCCGCGCATGGAAATACCTTTCTCAAAGATTCGGGATGGACAAGGTGGGGGAAAGTTCCTTTTTGCCCTTTGCCGGGGTGGGGTCGGTACCGGTTCCAGTATGCCTCCTATTCTGATTCTCCGACCGCACGATCCGCAACCCCCAGGCTAAGGGGTATGTGGTTGTATTCTTTTGGAAACTCGTTTACGATTTTGCTCCGCAAGGAGAAACGGCAGAGCAAGATTATGGATATGGGGCCTTGGAATATAGTTTGCGAACGGTTGGGAGCCGCCCTCTTCAGGGATGTTCTCGAGTCCACGGACTTCCCGGCTGGATTACACAAGCGCCGAAAACCGGAGTTGGGGGAAATGCGCGTACGAATGTTTGACGATGAGACTACTTTGGCACACGAGATCATCGGTCTCCTGCTTCACCACTTTACGATGGAGGCGGATTTCGCCCACGCGGTCATGTTGTCCGGGGGGAAGACGCCACTCCCCATTTACCGCGCGATCGCGGCCGGCGGACGGAAGGCTGATCCCCGACTTCACTTGCTCCTTAGCGACGAGCGATTCGTGCCGGAATACTCGGAGGAAAGCAACTATCGCCATATCGCGCCGATGGCGGAGGCGATAGGAATCCCCCAAGGGCATTTTCATCGCGTCCATACGGACACCACCCTCTCCGGCGCTGCACGCCGTTATGACCTTGAGTTGGAACACCTCTTCCATCAAGGAGGACATTTGACCTTGGGTCTGCTCGGTCTGGGGGAAGACGGGCACACCGCCTCACTCTTCGCCCCTGGTGATATCCTCCGTTCGGTGGGGAAGCACGCAGTTCCCGTTCATTCCCCCTCCGGATTGGAGCGTGTTTCCGTCACTCCGACGGTCCTCCGCCGTGCCGAACACCTCATTTTCTTGGTCGTGGGCGAATCGAAACGGGAGATTCTGGCACGTATTCAAGAAAAACCGGAAACTGTCGTCGCCTATTCCGCCGTTAAGGGGGCCAAAAGAACAGAAATCTGGTACTGCAACCAGGCTATTCCGGAACTCCCTCCTCCGGATGCCGGTTCCGTCGGAGGACAGGCCGCCCGATAGACTGCCGCCCAACAGATGCACCGGCGTCGCGTTTTCGCGGATCGTTCGCCCCGAGGCTCGGAGTATGTGTAATGCGGTCGCCGGAAACAACACTCCCCTCGTTTTCGTGGGGTCGCGCAAGGGGCATTGATTCTTCGACGTCCCGGAATGAGAATAGAATAAGCAAAACAAAGACCCCTATATTGGGGGCGCCGGTATTGCCCCCCATAGATAATCAAGCCGAGAGCCGGTCTCTCCACCGCGCGGCGCTGTCCGCCGGGTTTCGCCGGCGTCGACGCGAATCCCGTTTCCAAAATCCTTCGGAGGAAGTCATGCCTCATTCCAAGCCAAACCGCCGTGGTTTTCTCAAAGTTGCTTCCGCGGGCACCGCATTCAGCCTCGCGGCCGTTAGTTACGGCCGGGTCATCGGCGCGAATGAACGCATCTCGATCGGGATGATCGGATGCGGAAGTCGAGGCTTCGGCGCGCACATGCAGGGGGTCCAGAAACATGCGAAGGCGGAGAACGTTGAGTTTACCGCCGTAAGCGACCCCTGGCGTCAGCGCCGCCAGCGCGCGGCGGACGCCGTGAAGGAATGGACTGGAACGCCTGCGCGGCAGTTCGTGTCCTACCGGGATATCATGTCGCTGGAAGACGTGGACGCGGTGATGATTGCCTCGTGCGACCACCAGCACACGACCCACCTCGAGGCGGCCGCGAAGGCCGGCAAGCACGTCTATTGCGAGAAACCGCTGGCGATGGATTTCGAAAGGCTCAAGCGCGCGTGCGACGCGGTACGGGAGGCCGGTGTCGTCTTCCAAGCGGGTACCCAGGTCCGCAGTTGGCCCACCAGCCGCGGCTGTCGCGCCGCCTTCGCCGAGGGAAAACTGGGAAGCATCTCTCGGATCGAGCAATTCCGCAACTCCACGCGGCCGTATTGGTACGGTTATCTCGCCGAAGCCAAGGAAGCAGACGTCGACTGGAAGGAATTCCTCATGGACGCGCCGGAGGTTCCGTTCCGCGCCGATAGATTCACCGGTTGGTACGGCTACCGCGATTATTCCGACGGACCCATTCCCGGCCTGGGAAGCCATTTCGTCGATTTGATCCACTACATCACCGGCGCGAAGTATCCGAAGAGCTGCGTGGCGCACGGCGGCATCTTTACCTGGAAGGACGAACACGAATTCACCTGCCCCGATCAAGCGGAGGCGGTATGGGTGTATCCCGAGGGATTCGTGGCCAGTTACGTTTCGAATTTCGGTAACGGCGGTGGAAACCGTATCCTCTTCTCGGGCGCGAACGGAACGCTCAGTCTGACGCCGTGGACGAAACCGACGATCTCCTCCGCCGGGGCGATCGGCAAGTCGGAACTCGCCGAGGAGACACCGGTGCCGCCGGTGGAAGGTCCGGACCACTTTCAGGACTGGCTGCAATGTATGCGCAGCGGCAAGGAGACGAATGCGCCGCTCGAAGCCGGCTACCAGCACGCCGTCGCCGTCATCATGGCGATGAAGGCGTTCGATTCCGGCAAGCGGCAAGTGTACGATCACGACAAGAGAGAAATTCGGGAAGGCTGAAACGATGAACGTCAACGACAAACTTTTTGATACTCCGGCCAGGACGGCCACGCGCCGTGGTTTCCTTGCCGCCAGCGCCGCCGGGAGCATGGCCGTGGCCCTCCCGGCCGTCTTGGGAGCGGAAAAAGAAAAGAAGTACAAGACCGCGCTGGTCGGCAGCGGATGGTGGGGAATGAACATCCTCAAGACGGCGCTGGCGGCCGGCCGCTCACGAGTCGCCGGGATCTGCGACATCGACCGGAACCAGATCGATCCGGCCGCCGAAGAGATCGAAAAACTCACCGGAACGGCTCCGGAAAAATATCCCGATTACCGCGAGATGCTCGATAAGGAAAAACCGGAAATCGTCATCGTCGCCACGCCCGATCATTGGCACGCCCTGTGTACGATCGCCGCGCTCGAATCGGGAGCGCACGTCTACGTCGAAAAGCCGATCAGCCACACGATCCTCGAAGGTTCGGCGATGGTCAAGGCGGCCCGCGACGCGGACCGGGCGGTACAAGTCGGCACCCACCGCCGCGCCTCGCCGCACAACATGTCGGCAATGCGGTTCCTCAGGGAAGGCAAGGCCGGGAAGATTTCCATGGTCCGCGCATTCGTCCATTATCCAGGCGGACCGGGAACCTCCGAGCCGGATTCCGACCCGCCGGAAGGACTGGACTGGGACTTCTGGTGCGGGCCCGCCCCCCTGGTTCCGTTCAATACCAGGCTCCACCCGAAGGGCTTCCGCTACTTTTCGGATTTCGCCAACGGAATGCTGGGCGACTGGGGAATCCACTGGATGGACCAAATCCTTTGGTGGACGGAAGAAACACATCCGAAGACCGTTTACTCCACCGGCGCAAAGCACGTCATGGTCGACAATAGCGACATGCCGGATACGCAGGTCGCCACGTTCGAATTCGATTCGTTCACCGCGACCTGGGAACACCGCCGCTGCGCCGGCGCACATGCCGAAAAGCACAACATTGGCGTGTGTTTCTACGGAACGGAAGGAACCGTTCACCTGGGTTGGCTGGACGGATGGACCTTCTACCCCCGGAATTCCGGCCAGAAGGAAATCCACGAAGAACCGCAATTGCACGACCCGGACAAACAGAACATTCCAGAACTTTGGGCCGATTTTCTCTCGGCAATCGGATCGGGAAGAAGACCGATTTGCGATATCGAGGTGGGCCACCGCTCGACAACGATGAGCTTGTTGGGTATGCTATCGCTAAAGCTGGGACGAAGCGTCCGATGGGACGGCGAGAACGAGCGGATTCTCGACGACCCGGAGGCGAATGCGCTTCTTCGGCGCGACTATCGTGCCCCTTGGGTTTATCCCCAGGCATAGGAGCGCGCGCTTGCCGGGGTACCGGCACCCAACTTCGTCCATCCCCGATTTACCAAAAAATCGAAATTGCTTTCTCGCCGTCGCCGGCAGCTTGAACAATCCCACATTGATGCGACCTTCGGCTCCGCGGCGGCGAAGATACTTTCATCGAAGGATTGTGACCCTGGCAAGGATGCCATTTTCTTTTTTTCTCAATGAGGTCGAGGACCATAGGAGAAGCAAATGCGTTTTCGTGATTGGTTCGTAAGCTTGCTCTTCGCCGCGGGGGCCTTTGCCGTTTTCGTCCCAAGTCTCCAAGCCGAACCGATAAAGGTTGGAATTATAGGGCTCGACACCTCCCACGTCATCGCCTTCACCAAGGTGATGAACGCCCCCGGCGCCGAAGGACCACTCGCCGACGTTCAGGTGGTGGCGGCGTACCCCGGCGGAAGCGACGACATTCCGGCCAGTTACGAACGGGTGGAAGGTTTCACCAAGCAACTGAAGGAGATGGGAATCGAGATCGTCGATTCAATCGAGGCCCTTCTGCCCAAGGTGGACGCGGTGATGCTCGAAAGCGTTGACGGGCGACCGCATCTGCAACAAGCGATTCCGGTCATCAAGGCCAAGAAACCCCTTTTCATCGATAAACCGGTCGCTGCCTCCCTGGCGGACGCCATCGCGATCTACCGGTTGGCGAAGGAGCATGACTGCCCCGTCTTCTCCAGTTCCTCGCTCCGTTACGGCGAGGGGGTGATCAAGTTCCGAACCGACAAACCCGTAGGGGATGTCCTCGGCTGTATTACCTGGAGTCCCTGCTCGTACGAACCCCACCACCCCGATCTCTACTGGTACGGCATCCACGGGGTTGAGATGCTCTATACCGTCATGGGTACCGGTTGCCAGTCCGTCAGCCGCACCCAGTCGGAAGCCGCGGACGTGGTCACCGGAGTGTGGGAAGGCGGACGCGCCGCCACGTATCGCGGGCTGAGGAGCGGGTCCAGCGGTTACGGCGGCGTCGTGTTCGGAAGCCAAAAAATAGAACCCCTCGGTGGTTATGGCGGGTATGAGCCGCTGGTCGTCGAGATCGCCAAGTTCTTCAAGACGAAAGAGGCCCCAATCAGCGCGGAAGAAACGATCGAACTCTTCGCATTCATGACCGCCGCCGATGTCAGCAAAGATAAAGGCGGGTGCCCCGTCTCGTTGGACGCGGTTCTCAAGGAGGCAACGCTCCAAGCCGAGAGTATCTTGGCGGAAATCAAGTAGGAATCATTGGCGCCCAGAGCGCGCAGCTTCCCCAAAACAACCCACGCAAGTCCATCTGTCGCGGTTGGCCGGTTCGCGCCGACTATGCCTGGAGGGAGGTCTGTTTTTCGCCTTTCCTTCCCCGCGTCGTTTGCCTACAATCCGCGTCGTGTTTCTTTCCTGCTTGCACCGGTGGAAATGCTCCCCGGAGGCCCGGAAACGGAGACCGAAAAGGGCCATTTCCATCCAAATAGCGCGAGAATCGCCATGAAGCCGTTTCTATTCTCTCTTATCGCCCTCGTCGTCACTGCCGGTTGCCGTGGAACCGCGATGCCCGACCTGTTCCATCCGGGGCCGGAGAAATACCAGCAGTCCAGGGCGGAGTATTTCGATCCCTACCCGAGCACGGATGCCGGGCCGGAAATGGTTGGAACTCGGCCTTTGGAGTATCAGAATCCCACTCCGGAGGTAGAGCGTATTCAGCGGAACCCTCCCAGTTGGACAACCGCCCGATGGTGTCCCTGGAACTGGTTCCAGCAATAGATGGTCTGGCCGAAAGCGCACCTGGCCACCTACCCATGCCCAAACGATCTCCCCGCCGCAAGCCGCCGAAGGGTCCTACCGCCAAGAGGACTCCCAAGCGGCGTCTTCGCATAAAAAAGGCAATACGCCGCGAATCGGCTCCCGACGCAACCGGAAAGCAGGACCGGTTTGCCCACGCGGAGCGACTCCAAAAGGTCCTCGCCGGGGCGGGGCTCGGCAGCCGGCGCCAATGCGAGGAACTCATCCTCGCCGGCCGCGTGGAAGTCGACAAGGAGGTCGTTACCAAACTCGGCACGAAAGTGAGCCCCTTTACCCAGGAAATCCGTGTCGACGGCCAGGTTCTCAAACGCCCGAGGCACGAGTACTACGCCCTGAACAAACCGGACGGCGTGATCTGCACCAACCGCGACCCCGGGGGACGCCAGCGGGTAATCGACCTAATCCCCAACAAGGACGTCCGCCTCTTTACCGTGGGGCGATTGGACTTGCACAGCGAGGGGCTCATCCTGTTGACCAACGACGGCGAATTGGCGAATCAACTGACGCACCCCCGCTACGGCGTGGAGAAAGTCTATCGCGTGATGGTGGCGGGCATTCCGGAACCGGAGGAATTGAAGCGTATCCGCGAGGGGGTCTATCTGGCCGAGGGCCTCGTCCAGCCGGAGCGGATCATCGTGAAGTCGACCTACAAGAAGAATGCCATTCTTGAAATGACGCTCCGCGAAGGCCGCAACCGGGAGATCCGCCGTGTTCTGGCCCGCGTCGGACACAAGGTCTTGCGTCTGATGCGGATATCCATCGGCCCGCTTCGTCTGGGCAAGCTGCTCCCCGGCGAATCCCGCCGCCTGACGTCGGCCGAGGTACAGGCACTCGCCGCCGCGGTACGCAGGCCGCCGCGGTAGCACTGCGCCGCAAGCCGGCTTGGGTCGGCCCGCGTCCTACCTGTTGAAGAACGCGACGTCTCTGGGGACGACCAGGCTGATCTTGCCGTGTTCGCGAAAAAACGTCTGCGATGGCACGCTAGTTGCACCATACTTCGGCGCAAACCGAGGCGAAATCGTTGGCTTGGACAACGCGTTCGCATGAACAGGAATTATGATGTACGGAGGACTCGACGATGCTGAAGCCATCAACAGTGGGTGACGCGGTTGTGAATCTGACGACGGCCGTTATTGGTGCATCCCAATTCAACGACTCTCTACTTCTGACATCACTGGCCGCGGCGACCATCGGTTTTAGCCTTTGGAGTTTGAGCGCGCTTCTGTCACGACAGTGTCAGCCGATTGACGGCGTGCCGTGTCCCAAAGCCTCACGAGCCAAGCCCGCATGTAATGCCGTGGCTCCCAGGCTGGGAGGAACTGCCGAGGCTCCCGAAGGCCCTTCGCGACACGCGATGATCGCTTGGTTGATGTACGACTGGGCGAGCAATGCGTTTCCCACGATCATCCAAACGTTCCTCTTCGCCAGCTATTTCACCGGTCAGGTCGCCGGGACTGAAACGGCCGGCACCTCATGGTGGGGGATCGCCGTTGGAGCCGCGGGAGTTGTAGTGGCACTTGGCGGACCAATTCTCGGGGCGTTGTGCGACCAACTTGGTCGTCGCAAGCCCTGGATCGCCGGATTCACCTGGCTCGCCGCCGCCGTTGCCGCCCTGATGTGGTTCATCGAGCCATCCTCCGCCTACGTCGTTCCCGCCCTCGTTCTGGTATTCATAGGCGTCATCGGATCGGAGCTGGCGCTGGTGCTCTATAACGCGATGCTACCCACGCTGGTCCGGCCCGATCGCATCGGTCGATGGTCGGGATGGGGTTGGGGAGCGGGCTATCTCGGCGGGCTCGCCTGCCTGGCTTTGGCCTTGTTCGTCTTCGTGCGACCCGAAGGCGCCTGGCTTGGGCTGGATGCGGTACGCTGGCAACACGTTCGTGCAACGTTTCCCATGACCGGGATTTGGTTCTTTGTCTTCAGTCTGCCATTATTCTTCTGGACGCCGGATGTCCCAAGTACCGGCAAGTCCCTTCGCCGCGCCGTCGGCGACGCATTTGCCCAGTTAGAAGAGTCGCTCCGAGGAATTCGCGATTATCTCCCGATCGCCCGTTTCTTGGTCGCCCGGATGCTTTATGCCAACGGACTGGCCACGATCTTCACGTTCGGCGGTATCTACGCGGGGGGAACATTCGAAATGGGTCCGCGAGAGGAATGGCACTTGCGCATCCCTAACCTCTTCCGCGCATTAGCTTTCGGTAGTTTT
>CAZFQG010000190.1:0-12227 GCA_964520785.1 uncultured Planctomycetaceae bacterium
CTCCCGAGTGAATCCAAAACGGCAACCCGAACATTTACGTTTGACAAAGCAATAGTCTTTGGAAGCGTCCTGGGCCCCTACGGGTACAGCCTCGCGGCCACGAATCTCATCCAGGGGTTTGCCGCGGCGGTCTTTTTGAGCGCACTGCCGGTAATCCCCATCTTCATCGCGGGCTTGCTGATACGGATTCCCGGGGTAACTCGGTTGGCGACACCTGAAAGCAGGTAGCCGGGCAAATCGAACCACGGCTGGCGGAACATAACTCCATCGCTCGCCAGTTATTCGTTGACACATCGCCCTCCAATCTGGATCGAATAATATGCAGGGTTTAGCAAGAGTATTTTGATTATAACAATCACATTGTTCCTCCGAATCAGTCAAGATTTACTGCTTGTAGGACGATTGAGGGTATGAAGAACCTACGAACTCGTCGGAGGAATACTAAATGCGTTTCCCGCGATTACCCCGCTTTCCCATATTCGCATCCATTTGTTTCTGCTTGGGCCTTCCGGTCGCAGCGAATGCCGAAATACTCCTGCTCGATCTCCAGAGCCGCCAGCGGAAGGACGCCTTCGGGACCGAGTTCCCCGACTCTGCGTTCATGGAGAAGCAGAGTTCCGTCATCTATTCCCTCTCGATGTTGGATGGAAACGACCGGATTTCCATCGAATGGGGGACCGTGACCGGAACGCCGAACAATTCCAACGTCGCCTACGCGATCAATGCCGGGGCGGGAGACGACACTCTGCGGTTCTATAACGCCCTGGTAGGGGGTGAAACTCCATTCTCGAAGGGTAGGACTCCGGATATTACCGCCGGGCCGGGAAACGACATCATTGATATTGAAGGGGGGACCTTTCTCGGTAGCATTTTCGGCGGATCGGGCAACGACCGGATGGAACTCTATAATCGCAGCTACCTGGACGCCAACAATGTCCAACACCGCGGGCCGGTCGTTTATGGCCGGCTTTCCGGCGGCAGCGGAGACGATACGATCCTTGCGCGAGACGACACGTACGTTGACGGTTCCCGATACATCTACTCCAACGGTGCAGCCGAGTGGATCGGAGTCGATTTGGGCAGTGGAAATGATCGCTTCAGCCTCTACGGCGGAATCAGCGACGCCGTCGACGAACGCGGCGCCGTCGTGCATGGTTCAATCATCGGGGGTGAGGGAAACGACATCATCAAGATATATGACTACGCGGTCGTCTTTGGTAACGTCAACGGCCGGATTCTCCAGAACCAGGTCGCGTCCATTCCCGACAAGCTTGGTAATGACCAGATTTTCGTCTCCGGTAACGCGAAGGTCTTCGGGAATATCGAAGGCGGTTGGGGAAATGACGTCATCAGCGTTCTGGACAACGCCGAGGTCGCCGCCTATACGACGGTGGAGGGGGTGACCTTGGACGGGAACGTTTGGGGTGAGCAGGGAAATGACGTCATCATCATCGGTGGTTCCGCGAGCATCGCCGGTACGGTCGACGGTGGCGAGGGCGTCGATACGCTCATTCTGGAAGGTCGAGATATCAACGGGACGGCCATCAACGCGAGCTCCTTCGAGCGGGTGATCAAACGCGGTGGCGGGGAATGGACGATTGAGTTCCCCTCTCCCACGGACGGGAACCCCGTAACCCTCATCGACCTCAAGGTCCTGCGCGCCGGGGGAAAGCTGACGCTAGAAACCTCGGCCGGCCCCCCCAAGGCGGACCTCAAGGTGACGAATAATATCCAGATTTATGAAGAGGGTACACTGCACGTCAAGACGAACCTCGACGCCAACTACATTTTCATCGCCCCGAACGGCACTCTGATCGTTACCGCGTCTCCCAAGAACCTTACCGTCAACAAACTGGAGTCCTACGGAAACGTCGTCGTCTCGGGGACGGTAAACGCCGTGAATCTTTCGTTTTGTAACGGTACGGCCGATTTGCAGGGCACCGTCACGACCGGAAGCTATAGCCAATCCGGCGGCGACGTGACGGTCGGCGACGCGTTCGTTTCGCAGCAGACGCTCACGCCGTCCGGGTACGTCACCCGCGGCAACGCGATAATCACCGGCGGGACGTTCGAAGCGCAAGCCGGCGTGACGGTCGACGGGGCATTCACCGTCGGAGGAACCGCCAGGGTCACCGTCGACGGCGGTGACTTGACCAGTTCGAACGTGAACGTGACCGGCGGGCCGAACGGGAGCATTCCCCAGGGGTATGCCCTCACCGCCAAGCAAAACATTGTCGCGGACAACGTCGCCGTCTCCGGCGGCTCGTTGAAAGCGGAAGGGACGATCACCGCGGCCGATACCGTTCGCGTCTCGCGAGGTCTTCTCGCCGCGGAACAGACGACCGCGGCGAAGGACGTGGTCGTTTCCGGCGGGACGTACACGGCGAAAGGAAACGTCACCGCGACCGACACGTTGAGGGTTTCCGGCGGCACCATGAACGCCGAAGCGAACGTCGCCGCCGCCGATTTGACCGTTTCCGGCGGGACGTTCAACACGCAGGGCAACGTCACGGCCTCGAATTCGATGACCTTCTCCGGCGGCACGACCAACGTTGTCGCGAGCGGCGCCTACGGCAACACCGGCGGACCGATCGCCGTGACCGGCGGGACGGTCAACGTCAACGCCTCCCAGACGCTCACCCTCGGGAGTACGCTGAACATGACCGGGGGAGCGTTCAACGTCCTCGACAACGCGACACTCAACGCCAGCCCGATTTCCGTCACGAACTCCGTGCTGAGCATGAACACCGGCGCCACCGTGAATGCCGCCGACGTCACGGTCAATTCGGGCGGAATCATCGGCGGGAGCGGCACGCTCGACGGCGGTGGGGCCGGCAGCGCTCTCGACGTCAAGTCCGGAGGCACCCTTATCGGAACCGGCGCCGCAATGACCGTCAACGAATACGACCACATTACCTTGGAAGCCGGATCGCAAACCATCGGCAAAATCACCTTCCAGAGCACCGTTGGCGGCGCGATGATGACCGTCGACGCCGGCGCGGTCCTCGGCGGCAACCTCGATATCCAAATGCCGATTACGGTAAACGGCGGCCAAGTCTCGCCGGGGACTTCGATCGGAACGCAGACCCTCTTCTCCCCGACCGGATGGAACAGCCCCATCATCACCGTCGAATACGGCGACGGCATAAGCGACCAGACGATCGTCGACACCGGCGGCGTACTCGTGATTAGCGGCGGAACCGTCCGCCCCGCGGTCGATCCGAACAATCCGAACTTCATCGTCCCCTCGACCGGCACCCAATACGACTTCGTCGCCGGGGCGAACACCGGTATACTGGGCGTTAACAATCCGCTTCAAATCGATCCGACCGTGCAAGCGAATACGCCGGTCTTCACGTACGGCCTCGCCTACAACGATGGCGTTGGTCCGGCGGCGTACTACCGGCTGACCGTTCAGCGGAACACATATCAAAGCCTGGTGGCGTCCGCGAACCAGAAGGCACTCGGGGGCACCGTCGACGGCGTTATCGCCTCCGGAGCGTGGACCGGCGACCAGGCCGTGGTGATCAACAACCTGGACCGGCTCTCCAGCACGCGGTCTATCGCGGCGGCATTGAATCAGATGAGCCCGGAGCCGTACGCGAATCTCGGCCTGATCAATCTGACGGTCGCGGACCGGTTCACCGACGTCGCGCTGAGCCACCTGAGTGAGTTGATCGAGGCGGCCGACGCCTTCTGTGATCCGTACGGTTGCGGTAGCCAAAGTCGCCACTATACGAACGGCACCTATTTGTGGGGGCACGGAATCGGAGCGTGGGACCAGTACGACGGCAACGCCGACACGATGGGCTGGGATAGCGATTTCTACGGTACCGTCATGGGGTTGGATGCCTGCTACGGAGACGTCTTTTACGGACTCAGTGCCGGCTACGTCAGTCAGACGGTGAACTTCAAGGAGGTCGATGCATACAGCCATAACGACTACTTCAATTTGAATCTTTATGGCGGTTACGAGTCTTGCGGTTGGTTCGCCACCGGTGGAGCCGGTTTCACTTATGCCTGGAACCACATGCATCGGAGAATCAGGTTCGGCGACATTAGCCGGACGGCCGACGGGAACCCCGATACACCGATCGCCTCCGGGTTCCTCTACGGTGGACGCCGGTACATCATGGGCAACTGCCGCCTGACGCCGATGCTCGGCGTTCGTGCCGCGACCGGAAACGTTGACGGTTTCGCGGAGTCCGGGGCGGATAGTCTGAACCTGGTCGTCTCCAGTTACCACCGCAACTCGGCGGTCGCGGAAATCGGTACGCGATTCTCGTGGTTCATCCAGCCGAATCTCCGTCTCGATTTGCAGGGTTTCTACTCTTATGAGGGAGGCGACGACATCAGCTTCGTGAGTGCCCGATTCATGGATTCGAACATGGAAGTCGCCGGCGCCGAGATCGAGCGTAGCGCCTGTCGCGTGGGCGCCGCGATCACCGGCGACCTCGGCAGCCGCACGTCCATCCATGCTCGGTACGACGGCCTCATCCGCGATAGATACAACGTCCACGGTGGCTCGATCGGCCTGTCGATTAAGTTCTAGAAAAAAATAACCCTACAGAGGGGCGCATATTGTCCGACCTTGGAAAACCATCGGCACGCCCGAGCGCCAAGCCGTATTTACTTTCCTTTGGAATAACTGACTGAACCGGAACCCGCAAAAATGGGGGTTTTTCCCCGCCGTTAGGGAATCGCGAATTCTTGGAATTTAACGACCGAACCGCTTGCGTTACTTTTACCGATTGCCTATATTCAAGCTTGAATGACCATCGGGTGGGCTGATGGTCTAATTGAGCAACCGCCGAGTCGCATCGATTTCGCATACTTTCGAAGGGAAGAGCCGTCAATGTTCAAAAACAGTATTCTATCAGCGGCTTTTGGGGCCGCGTTGATTCTTGCTAGCTCGTTGGTCTCCGCCGGATTGATCGAAAGCGGGACGAGTGACGTTGGAATCGAGACGGGAATTCCCGTCGGTTTCGGATCGATCGTCATCGCGAACGACGCCGTCGTGATTATTTGCGTCGACGGAGCGGCCCGTGATTTGTTCCTCGAGTTGGAACCGTCCGCTTCGGTTCTCGGAACGGCCTTGCTGCAAAATGGTGGAAACATCATGGAATTCGCGGTGGTCTCGGTCGATCCGAAGGTGGCCAAGAACTCCTACGAGATCAGCGAGACGTTTTCCATTTCGCAGGGCGACTTTGACCTGGACGGAACGATCACGTTGGCGGACCAGGACATGCTTCTTCCCTCCTGGGGCGCTTTCGTGTTGCCCTTTACCGACACGGACGCCAGCGGAGACGGGTTCGTCGGCGGCGACGACCTGGACGTCGTGCGCAAAAATCTGAACAAGACCATCGAGGCGTTGATTCCGGAGCCGTCGGCGTTCGTCGGCGTCCTCCTCTTAGCGGGCAGCCTCGTAATCCGCCGCCGGAGCCGGTAACCGCGCCGAGCACGCATTCCCCGTTCATCGAATTCCAGGACGGCCGCCGAAACGGCAATCGGCGGTCGTTCTTTTTTCGCCACCGACACGGCGGCTGGCTGGTCCCATTATTCAGGCGGCCTCGTGGTTCCGAATGTTCGTGTTCTCCGGTTCACGCGAGAGAAGTGAAATAAATGGAGCACCCTCGCGAACCATGACGAAGTATTCCCTGGCAACCAAATAGATCGTTTTTGCAGCCGGGATTGGTGGATGCGAACCTCCGAACCTCTTATTCTCGTGGTCGACGACGAAAACAGCGTATTGGGTTGTGTCCGCGAGGTTCTACGAAGACGCGGCCACCGGTGCCACTGCTGCGAAACGGCCGAGGACGCCATCGAGTTCTGCCGCGGTCGGCACCCGGACCTGATCATCTCCGACGTGCATTTCGGCGGCATGAGCGGGCTGGAGATGTGTGAACACATCAAGGTTGAGAAGGGGCTGGCGGACATTCCGGTCATGTTCTTGAGCGGCTCGCAAATCCCCGACATTATCCGCCGCAGTCACTCCGTGGGTGGCGCGTATTATCTTCGCAAGCCCTTCGATCCGGACGTCCTCTCGGCACTGGTCGAAAAAGCGCTTTGGCTGACGCAACTGGTGGACGCGCCTTAGGCCGGTCAGCCGGATACCATCTTCACGAAGCCGATTGTCTCGAGGTCCCGCGGGAAGAGTCTGTTCCTGTTCCGCCGAGCCGGCACATCGTGTAACGCGAAGCGGTCCGACCCCAACAGCCCGGACGACCTCGGTCAGTCGAATCACCAGTAGTGGATTCCGGGATTCCAAGGCCAGTAGGCGGTGCGGCTCCCACCGAAACGGACTTCCATGCCCATCGTGAAAGAGAAGTTGTTTTGAGTGTTGAATGCGCTCCCGGCGTGGATCGCGACATTGTCGGCCAGTTCGCCCCGAAGGACAAGCCAGTTGTTTACCCGGTACTTCAAGCCGATCCCGAAGGGAATTCCTATTACCGTTGAGTCGTAGTCGACGGCGAGGCGATCCTCGCACTGAATGCGCGCCGTGCCGAGGCCCAAACGGAAATAGGGCCGCCATGCGTCATCTCCCCAGGGGTAGTAGAGCAGGTTCAGATCGAACATGGTCAAATTCGCATCGCGGCGGCAGTCGTATCGGCGCCGCCAAGGGTCATCGGGAGCCAAGCCGGCCTCGTCATTCGCCGCCCGCTGGGCTCGTTGAGCGAGCAAACTGTCCCAGACACTTAACGAGGCGAACGAAAACCGGACTTCCGTGCCCCAATAGTGGTCGAAGTCCCAGCCGAACCGGTATCCTCCGAAAAATCCATGACCGGTTCCCATCCAGTCGGTAATCAGTGGAGACCCCGCCATTCCGCCCATAAACCAACCCGCGCTGAAGGGCCGGTACCGCCAGCTCTCCCCAACAAGCGGCATCCGGATCTTCGCGAATCGTTGCCGGTAGACGGGTGAAGTCAAGATTCGCGCCAACTTCTGATGCGGAGCCAGACGCGCCCATTCACGTTGGACCGGATCACCGTAGAATCGCCCACCGATCGTCTCACTTGGCGTCGTTCCAATGCAGTCCTCCGGTCGGCAGAACGCCTCCTCCCGGGGGTACGAAGTGGCAGCGCCGGTCGCATCGTTCCCACGGCCGATCCGCTCGAACTGGACGTCCGTGGAGTCCAACAGTGGGCCGGCGTATGGAGTCTCCTCCTCCAGCAACGGCCGAAAACGTCCAATTTCGGATTCCACGGCTGGCGTCGCGCAGGTAGAATAGGGCCACGCTGCGGTGAAAACCGTTACAGCGACGGCAACCCAGCGCCCAACGGCGTCGCCGCGAATCGAGTCGCGGTGGCGTGGTCCGGGCATTCTCAACGTTCGGCCTTGCGCCGCCATGGATGCTACGTTACTAAAGAGGTTGAATGGTAACCGAGTCCGTGCCGCAAGAATGTCCCGAACGGTTGCCGATAGTACCAAAGGGGGATTCGTTCAAGCATTATCGCGGGTGGATTATCGGAAAAGTTGACCCTTTGTGTCAAGGTGAACTTTTCCCAACCGGTTACGAGTGATCGAACCATGCCCGCCCCAGCGAATCGGCGTCTTAGGAGGATCGGCCGTGAACGTGCGTATAGGGGAAAACCTCGACATTGTCGAAGGACAGGAAGACCGGGAACGCGCCGCGGCGGCGAAGGCCCGGAGATTGAAACGATTCTTGGGAATCCGATTCGATTGCTGCGGCGTCTACGGGCGGGCATACCTCAACCGCCAGGGGACTGCCTACGAGGCTCGCTGCCCCAAGTGCATGCGCCTCACGACATTCCGTGTCGGCGAGGGGGGAACGGACGCGCGCTTCTTCACGGTCCGCTGAGCTTGTTTGACCCCATTTCGCGGCGGCAATCTTCAAGGGGAGGTCCGACTCTTTCCACGTTTCGCCTTCCAATCATTTTTGCGTATAATTGCAGGAGATTTTCAGCATTGCGTTCTCCCCAGGACATTTGAACCGTGGATTTCTTCCGTCGCGTCGCGGATGTTTTGTCGCTTCTACTTATTCTGGGGCTTCTATGTGAAACTTGGCTTGTGGGGGGAATTATTTACCCTTATAGAGTAGTTGGGGGTTCTATGGCGAATGCGTTGCTCGGGCCCCACCATGAAGTCGTTTGCCCTCACTGCGACTCTCGGTTCTTGGTAGACTTCGAGGTCGTCTCCCAGGGCCGTCGGCTCTTCTGCCCAGGCTGCGAACGGCCCATCCCCAGCGCGGAGGGACAAACGAACGCCATTTCGGAACGACTACCCGGAGACCGCGTTTTTCTGGCCCGAATCCCTGGGGTTGACGGCGTCGACTCACTAAAGCGATGGGATCTGATGGTGTTTCGGCATCCGGAACGGTCTCGAGAACTCGTGATCAAAAGGATCGTAGGACTACCGGGGGAGCAAATTCGAATCCAGGACGGGGATGTCTTCGCGAACGGCCGGATTGTTCAAAAATCGCTGCGGCAGTTTTTGGCGATGTCCGTACCGGTAGAGACCCCATGCTGTCCCTCGCCCGGAGGATGGGCACCTATGAGAGAGACAAGTCGCTGGATAGCGGAAGGCAGCCGGGTCCTTCGCCTCGTTCAGGCGGCCGGGCACGCCTCGCTTGGAACCGACTGGATTGCATTCGGCATTGACTGCGGAAATACGCCGAGAATTCCTGATTTGTTGCATTACAACCTCGGGATTCCCCGGCGAATCGAAACAATCAATGAAGTTCCCGATTTTGGAGTCAACTGGACGATATCCGAAACTTCAAATACAGGTATGTTTCTTGTTCAGCTCAATTCTCGACATGACCGTTTCGAGCTTCAGGTGGATTGGACCTTTCGTGAAATTCGTCTTCTCCATTCGGGAAATGTGGTTGATCGCATGGCGATTGGCGGAGAGAGCCAACCCCCACTAAGGATGGTGTTAGCGGTTTGCGACCACCAGGTATTCTTTTCGTTGAATGGCCGAATATTGTTTAAGCACCGCTACGTTCCCCTTCATGAGTCCGGCATCAGACCCCGGTTCGCGGTCGGTTTTGGCGGAGAATCTCTGACGTGTTTGCTAAGGGACGTCCGAGTCTTCCGTGACCTTTTTTACACTTCCCCCCCATTTACCCAAACCGCTTGGGGGTTTGGAAGTCCAACCTTTTTGAGTCCGGATTCGTATTACTGTTTGGGGGACAACGGAATCGTCTCCGAAGATAGCCGGTCCTGGAGTGGCGGGCCCGCAATCCCGGCATCGCTGATACTAGGCCGCCCGGTGGCGGCCGTGACATGGCATCGGTCCGTCGCGCGAAGCCGTCTTATCCCTGTTCCTAGAATTCCCTTCGTCCGCTATATTTACTAGAACAATTTGACGGAGGGCCCGGTTTTGCGCCACCCAGTGGTGGCATATGCGCTTTGGTGGACAAGATTCCGTGGTTTTCCGCAACAACAATACAGGTGCCGGATCGTTCCGGAAACCAAGGCTTCGCCTAAAAGAATTGCGTCAATCGCTGGAGTTGCTCGGACTCGATCGCCGGGTCCTGAAGGTTTGTAATGTCAAAACGAAAAAAGAGAACGCCCGTGTCTACCGCGACCGCCTTCGGGCCGACCGGGGATTCGTCCGGGCCGAAGAACACCTCGACCTCTTCGCGGACCGGGGGGCAATCGGATGGCTGGTTGACACAGGCCGGAATCCGCGAGACGATCGAGTCGATCGCCATTGCGTTGATCCTGGCGTTCGTATTCCGAACGTTCGAAGCGGAGGCGTTCGTGATTCCTACGGGTTCAATGGCGCCCACGCTTATGGGGCGGCACAAGGATTTGACCTGTCCGAAGTGTGGATACGCCTTTCAGGCGAGTGCCAGCAGTGAAGTCGACCCGGACACCGGTAGGCGGACCAATAGCATGGTAGACCAATGCCGGTGCCCGATGTGCCGTTATCCGATTCGTGTCAGCCCTCCCAATCCGCAACACGAGAATTATGCATCGTACAACGGTGACCGGATTCTCGTCGCCAAATTTCCGTACCGATTTACGGAGCCGCGAAGATGGGACGTCGTCGTCTTCAAGTATCCCGAACAAGCGAGAACGAACTACATCAAGCGGCTGGTTGGATTACCGGGGGAAACAGTTAAGGTTTTTCGGGGCGATATTTACATCAAGAAGCCCGGTGAGGATTCTTTTACGATCGCTCGAAAAGCGGACCGGCAATTGGAGGCGGTATTGCAGCCGGTTTATGACGACGCCTACATCGGTCCGCTCGTAGCGGAGGGTGGTTGGCCCCAGAGATGGACGAGTGAACCGCCGGAGGGATGGACGCCGGGAGACGAAGGGCGTGCTTTCAGGACGGATGGGACCTCCGCGAGTCCGGCGTGGTTGCGCTATAGGCATTTCGTTCCTACTTCGTCGGATTGGCAGGAGGCGGAAGACGGCGGGTCTCTGGCGGATCGGCCGCATCGGCCTCAATTGATTTCCGATTACTGCGCTTACAACACGTCCGACTATTCTCGGCACGGTGTTTTGGCCTATCCGAACCGCGCTCCACCGGCCACCTTGGGGCTGGGGTATCACTGGGTCGGCGACCTCGCTCTGGATTTCACGCTGGAGGTTCTCGAGGACGGCGGCACGGCCGTTGTCCAGTTGGTTGAAGGAGGACGCGTTTTCGAGTGCGTCTTGGATGTCACTACCGGAGAGGCCACTCTCTCAATCGACGGTGAGACGGGATATCGGCCGACGGCGAAGACCGCGGTCCGCGGACCTGGAAAATACCGAATCATGTTTTCCAACATTGACGACGAACTCCGCCTCTGGGTGGACGGCCGGAAGGTCGTGTTCGATTCGGCGACCACTTATCCTCCGTTGGAAAACACGAAGCCCACCGAAGCCGATTTGTCGCCGGCCGGAATCGCATCGGAGGGTGCCGCGATTCAAGTTAGTCAGCTCCGCATCCGTCGCGATATTTACTACATCTCCGCGAGGGGTAATAACGGTATGATGTTGCTCGACTACGACCCGCGCCCTTTGAACCTCGAAGACGAACGGGCGCTGGCCGCTTTCATGCAAGACCCCGGTCTATGGCGGAAGGTCGAGTACAATTCGGAGGAGTTCCCGCTTCAGGAGGATCAGTTCTTCATGCTTGGTGACAACAGCGCCGCCAGCAAGGACAGCCGGCTGTGGGGAGACGAGTACTTCGTCGACCGCGACCTGCTCATCGGCAAAGCGGTCTTCATCTATTGGCCCCATAGTTGGCACCGCATCCCCGGACTCAACATTCCGTTTCCTTTCTTCCCCAATTTCGCGCGAATGGAAATCGTGCGTTAAACGAAGGATCATCTCATCATGACGATGCTCAGGACCGAAGGATTGGTTAAGATATATGGCAAGCGCCACGTCGTCGACGGCGTCAACTTCGAAGTCCAACGGGGTGAAATCGTCGGCCTTCTCGGCCCCAACGGGGCCGGAAAGACGACCAGCTTCCGCATGACCTGCGGAATGATCGAGCCGAACGCCGGCAAGGTCTTCATGGGGGAGCAGGACGTGACGAACTGGCCCATGTACCGCCGGGCACGGGACGGGCACATGGGCTACCTCGCCCAGGAGTCGAGCGTCTTCCGCAAGCTCACCGTCGAAAAGAACTTGTTGGGCGTGATGGAACTCCTCGGCGTCTCCCGCAAGGAGCGCCGGCGGCGGTGCGACGAACTGCTCGAACACTTCGACATCGCGCGCCTCCGCAAGGCGACCGCCATGTCCCTCTCCGGCGGCGAACGCCGGCGTCGGGAAATCGCCCGGGCCCTCGTCTCCGACCCCCATATCATGCTTCTGGACGAGCCGTTCACGGGGATCGATCCCGTGACGATCGCCAGCATCCAGAAGATCATCCAACGGCTCCGCGACGAACAGAACATCGCCATTCTCATCACGGATCACCAAGTCCGCGAGACGTTGCAGATTACGGACCGCAGCTATGTCATCCGCGCCGGCCGGGTTCTGTGCCACGGCAGCCCCGACGAAGTACTCGCCAACCCGGAAGCCCGGAAGTACTACTTCGGCGAAGACATGGACATCGGTCGTCGGACACCGGCATCTCAAACCGAGAACGTCATTCCTCCTCCGCATGCGCCGCCGCGGTCCACGCTCTCCGGAATGATCATCCCCCACCGGGCCCGCGAGCGGTCGGACCTCGATTAGCCGATCGTATAAGGTTCCCGCTGCCGGCGGCTTCGCATCGCGTCCGCCTCCGCATCGCCGACGATCCGTTCTGCCTCGGGATCC
>CAZFQG010000191.1:0-12199 GCA_964520785.1 uncultured Planctomycetaceae bacterium
ATTTAATGCCAACACCAAAAAACGGTTGACAAACGGCCCCTACAGAGGTAAATGCCTTCTTCACCATCGTCTTTCCTCCAATAACGTAGGCCGGATCGCGATCCGGTCATCACGAAGCGGACCGGATCGCAATCTGCTTTCTCACTTCACCTCCATCTCGCGTCATCTCGTCCGACGCAGGGCGACCGCGACAAGGCCAATTGCCAGGAACAGAAGCACTCCCGGCTCCGGCACGGCCGCGGCTGTCGACAGTCCCCAATTCGCGCGGACGATGTCGAGATCGGCGCTGCCGACCGTTCCGTCACCCGACGGATCGCCCATGGCGAGGTCGCCGGCCGATACAGACTGCCCCCAGTTCGCGCGGACGATATCCAGGTCGGAACTACCGACGAAGCCGTCGCCGTCAAGGTCGCCCGGCAACGTGCTCTCTTCAACGTACGCCAGCAGTTCCTCCTTCGACAGGACCACGCGGGACCACCGCACTTCGTCGATCAGCCCGTCAAAAAGCCGGGCGCCGTTGGCGTAACCGCCGATGTTGAAATCCCCCATGGAATCGTGAACGAAAGTAACCCCGCGACTCGCTGATGACTCCGACCAGGTGCCCGAGGCAAGGTCCTTGACATAGAAATTCACGCCTCCCGCCGGGTTATAGGATGCCGCCACGAAGTAGTCAAGGCCCGCATCGATTTGGAGACCCGATGAAACTTGCGCGATGGAGCCCCCGTTTCCACTTAGAAACATCCGAAGCTCGCTGTTGTCTTCGACGAAGAACGCCCAACTGCGTTGATTATCCACGCTGTCGTATTGCGCGGCGATCACGTGGCGCGCGCCCAAGCTATCTCGATGGATGTACGCCTCGATCGTGAAGCCGTCCACGGAGAATTCCGGTTCATCCGGATGACTGAGCCATCCCCCACCGTCGAAGCTGGCCGCCGTGCCGTTGCTCTGTCCGGTCTGCGGGATTGGATCGTCAAAGAACTGGCCGTTACCACTGGCCGGCAGCGTGTATTGCGTCGCGCCATTGTTGACGAGGGTGAAACCGTTGTCGCTCGAATCGGCCAAAAAGCCGGATCCGTCTTCAAACCGCCAATGGCCGATGGTTGGGTCAATCTCGGGAACCGGACCGGCCAGCAGCTCATTGCCCGAGAGAACCGTGTCGGAGATCCGCACTTCGTCGATCATGCCCTCGAAAAGCCGGGCGCCGTCGGCATAGCCGCCAATGTTGAGATTCGCCGAGGAGTCGTGCATGGGCGGCTCGAAATTGAGATCGGTACGCGACCGCGACCAGATGCCCGTTTCCAGATTCTTGGCGTAGAATTTCACGCCCGCTTCGAGATCCGTCGGGTCGTAGGAAGCCGCGACGTAATAGTCCACGCCGGAACGGATCCGGAAGGCGGCTTGGTGATTGACGCCCCCGAAGTCCTCCCCGTCGGGACTCAGAAACATCGAAAGCGCGTTGTTTTCCATGACCAGGAACCCCCAACTCCGCTGATTATCCACGCCGTCCCACTGCCCGGCGATCACATGACGCATATTCTCGGCGTTTCGGTGAATGTACGCCTCGACGGTGAAGGCGTTCAACGAGAATTCGGGTTGATCCGAAAGCGTGAGCCAATCACTCCCGTCGAAGAGGGCCGCCTGGGCGTTACTCTCGCCGCTTAAGGGGATCGGGTCGTCAAAATACTGGCCCTCGCCGCCGGCAGGCAGCGCGTACTGCATGACATAGCCGTTGGCCGAGTTGAGCGTGAAACCGTTGCCGCTAGAGTCGGCGAGGAAACCGGGGTCATCCTCGAACCGCCAGTGGCCGACCACCGCCGCGCGAGCAATTGAAGCATTCGACAAGAACAGGCCCAAGACGAGGCCCACCGCGATGAAGTTTCTCTGGTTCATGAAATGGCTCCTTTCTGGAAATCACCCGAAATCTTACCCATATAAATGGCTCGGGAGTCTATACCTAACACTTCGAGCATGGTGTTCTCACTTCGAGCATGGTGTTCTCAATTATAATTTTATACAAATTATTTACAAAATATCGTATCTCACTTCAATTTGGCCCGAACAAAGAGAGCATCGCGATTACGAATCCGCGATGAGCATCGGATGTTGCGGTGCGCTCTTCCACAGGCAGCGAAATCGAGACGTTTCGAAGATTGCGGCCTTATGCGCGGAACCTGGCAAGTTGCTCTGATTATGAAGTCGTCACAGCGTTACGACCGTCGCATCGTCCGCGGCGTCGCGACGCGCGTTCGCGAGACGGGAAACTGGAGCCTCTATGTGGAAGAGGACCCGGAGCTGCGGATTCCGGAACTGAGGGATTGGCGCTGGGACGGCATCATCGCCGACTTAGACGACCGTGAAACGGCGCAAACGGTCGGCCGACTGAGAATACCCGTCGTCGGGATCGGAGGCGGATACGGCTGGTACGATGCCGAATCAGCGATTCCTTACGTGACCACGGACAATCGGGCGATCGGAGAACTCGGCGCGGAGCACCTGCTGAATTGCGGGCTGAGGCGATTCGCGTACTGCGGCTTCCCGCGCACGCGGATCAACGGTTGGTCGACCGAGCGCGCCGCGGCGTTTCGGCGTCGGATCGGGGAAGCCGGTTTTTCCTGTTCCACATTCACGGGCAGGAAGAGAACCGCGAGACAGTGGGGTAAATTGCAGAGCGAATTGTCCGAGTGGCTCGTTTCGTTGCCGAAGCCGATCGGTCTGATGACCTGCAACGATATCCGAGCGCGCCACGTCCTGGAGGCGTGCCGAAATCTCCAAATCCGCGTTCCCGACGATATGGCCATGGTCAGCGTCGACAACGACGAGGTTATGTGCGAGCTGATCTCTCCATCTCTGACGAGCATCGAGCAGGGGTCCCTCCAAATCGGCTATCAAGCCGCGCTGATCCTGGAGCGCCTCATGGCGGGCAAGAAAGTGCCGCGCAAGCGAGTGTTGATCGGACCCGAGAACATCGTCATCCGGCAGTCGACCGATACTCTGGCAGTTGAGGATGAAACGGTCGCCCGGGCGGTGGCTTTCATTCGTGCCCGCGCCTGCGAGGGCATTCAGGTGTCCGACGTGTTGAAACTTGTCGACGTCTCGCGTTCCACGCTCGACAATCGTTTCCGAGCCACGCTGGGCCGCACGATTCACGCGGAAATGCAACGAGTCAAGATTGAACGCGCGAAACGACTATTGACGACGACCGGCATTCCAGTCAAAGACGTCGCCGCGCGCTGCGGCTTCGATTATCTACAGTATTTCACGACCGTCTTTCGACATCACACGGGCCAGACCCCGGCCGAATACCGTCGCGTCCGGCGGTCGTAGTCGCGCGGGATCGGATGTATCTACGCAAGGGTCCGAGAGGGTCGGATTTGGGTGTCCATGCCTAGTGCTCCGTCGACACTGAGGTTTTGGTTTGGCGGACGCCGAAGTACCGCGATTGCCCGAATCATGCGCCGCGTTACTCCCCACTCGCCTATTCACGCCGATTCGCGGAGATCCTCGAAGTGGATTTGGTGGAGCCGGCGGTACAATTCGCATTTCGCCAGGAGTGTCTCGTGGGTACCGACGTCCAGAATGCGGCCCTGTTCCATGACGACGATCCGGTCGGCCAGGGTCAGAGCGGCGAGGCGGTGCGTGATGATGATCGTCGTCCGGTCCTTGGTGAATTCCTCAAGGACCTTCTGGATAACCTGCTCGCTCTCGAGGTCGACCTGACTGGTCGCCTCGTCGAGGATGAGAATACTCGGATCGTGCAGAATCGCCCTGGCCAGCGAGATCCGCTGACGCTGGCCGCCGCTGAGCCGACCACCCATCGGACCGACCATCGTATCGTATCCTTCGGAGAGGACGTTCTCGATGAAATCGTGGGCGTGGGCCTTCTTCGCGGCCAGGACTACCTCCTCGAAGGTTGCCTGGGGGGAACCGTAGCGGATGTTCTCGAAGACCGTGTCGTCGAACAGCAGGGTCTCCTGCGCGACGAGCCCGATCTGCCCCCGTAGCTCCTGAATCCGGACTTCCGTGAGGGGGATTCCGTCGATGCGGATTTCGCCGTAAGTGGGATCGGAGAATCGCGGGATGAGGTTGGCCAGGGTGCTCTTGCCGCACCCGTTGGGTCCGACCAGGGCGATCGTCTCGCCGTAGCGGACACGGAGGTTGATTTCCCGGAGGACCGGTTTTCCCGGCTGGTAGGCGAAATCGACGTGGTCGAACGTCAGGTCGAGGTGATGCCGATGGAGGGGCTTCGGCTCGACGGGGTCCTGGACCTTGGGTTCGCGGTCGAGCATTTCGAAGACGCGGTCGCTGGCGGCGGCGGCGCGCTGCAAATTGCCGAAGACGTCGGAGAGTTTTCGCATCGGATCGGCGACGCCGGCGAGAAAACCGTAAAACACCAGAAGCGCGTTGACGTCGAGTGGCCGGTTGCACATACGGATGCCCATCAGGTGGGTGCTCTGATTGAGCACCAGGTAGGCGCCGGCGAGAATCGCCAGGCAGATGGTCAGCATCCCCATCACCTCGTTCAAGGGCCGCATGAGCGAATCGTAATAGACGATCTTCATCGCCCAGCCGTAGTACTTCTTGCTGGTGTCGTGGAAGCGGCGGCGTTCGCGGCGTTCCATCGTGAACGCCTTGACGACCTTGATCCCGCGGAAAGTCTCTTCCAGAACGCGGTAGAGCTGAGCCATTTCCTCCATTGCGCGGCGGTTCGCCTTCTTGATGAGCTTGGCCAGCCAGTGGATGAGCAACCCGGCGATCGGCGCGACGACGAGCGAAAGAAGCAAGAGCCGCCAGCAAACGAAAGCGGCCCCGACGAGGCAGGCGACCGCCTTGATCGGTTCACGAATGAGCCTGCCGAAGAGGGTGGTCAGCCCCTCGCCGATCCGCGTCGTGTCGTTCGTGAACCGGCTCATCAGGTCGCCGGTCCCTTCATCTCCAAAGGCGTTTAAGTCCATCCGGAGCGTCCGCCGGTAGAAGAGTTTTCGCAGGTTGAACGTTCCCAGTTCCGCCAACCGCGCAATGAGAACCATGTTCGCCATCAGGAAGAAGTCCTTCACGATGGTGCCCACTAGGAGAATGCCGGTAAGCAGGGCAAGCGTCTGGAAGGGGCTCTCGGGCAGATAGGCGTCGATGTACGGCTTGAGAAACCGGTACCGCGAAAGCGCATCCCGCTCGGCGTCGGCGCGGACGGTCCACCGGCGGCGTTCGGCGGCCAGTTCCGATTGTTCCGCTTCCGGAGCCGTCGTCTGTCGCGCGGCGATCGCGGCGATTTCGTGATCCGCCTTCTCGATCACGGCCTGGGCCTCGGCGATCCGCCGGTTCACCCAGTTCTGCAGAGGTTCTCCCTTAAAGGCGACCTCCATGAACGGATACGCCGTGCCGATATTCGCGCCCCAAAGCACCCCGACCAGGATGGCGCACACGACGGACAAGAAGAAGGTGAACTTGTATCGCAGGGTGAATCGGACTACCCGACCGAAATTCTTCATCGCGTCCTCGATGGGCGGTGGCGGATCTACGTCGAAGGAATTCGGAAACTACCGCCTGGCCCACCCTACAGCGCCTGCGCCAAAACGTATTATGTGTTTTGACGATTACTTCACTACTAAATAAGCCGGCAAAGGGGTCGGTAAGGGGTGCCAATTGGACGCGGATCGTTGGATCGCCGACGGCATTCCCAAAACTAAGCCGGTTTTCTACCAAAACACACCGAAAAGACCAAGAGCGGTTATGCGGCAGAAGATCGGTCTGTATGGGGGGCTGACGGCAATCGCAAGAGGTGTTTTCGCCCCTTTTGAGGCGTTTCTATTCGGATCGGCGGGTCAAAAACGGTCGAATCCACCGAACTCGCGCGGCTCGGCCGGTTGTGCCTTGACGACGAATCGGGCCTCCGAAAGAATCGCGCTTTGGGACCAGAACTGGACGCGGTACTCGCCGGAGTGTGCGAACGCGAGGTTACGAATGCCGACCGTCCCGGTAATCACGTCCAAAGGGCTGGGACTCGAGCAGCGGACCGGTCCCGAAGAAAAGACCGGTTCCCGTTCTCCGCTGACGTCCGTGATGCGGATTTCGAATTCACACACGTTGTGCACGTCGGTGATCTGAAAAAACACCGCTGCCGACGGCAACATCACCGGGAGTTCGGCGCTGGTAATCATCGAGAACACCCCCATCACGGAATCCTTCCTCGTCACCAGGTCTCGGCTAACGGTATCACACACAAGCAGGCTGAGGACGACGGGGTTGACGGTTTCCGACATAAGGCGCGGCCTTGGGGAGAGAGGGGCGATTGCATTCATTCGCGATTCGGGAAAGACTCGCGACATTCGGCCCACCATGGTACCGTGATCGGCCTGCTCTTGGAAGCCCCCCACTCGGTGAGCGGTTGACGACGGCGCGGCCGGGCGGTTATTCTACCAGTCTGTTTTATGCCCCCCGTTTCGGAAAATCAAGTGCGCCATGATCACCCCACTCGAAAATCTGCGTATACTTCTCGAAGGCGGTTCGCCCGATTGGATCCCGTTCTCCATCGACGTCGGCGCTTGTGCCGGCCTCACTGATCCGATTCAGAGGGAGTTCATCCGTAGAACCGGAGCGACCGATCCGGCCGAGCATTTCGATACCGATTACCGTTGTTTCTCCCTGCGGTGCCGATTCGGCGGCGAGGACCCGATGTCGATGCACGATTCACTCCCCCCCGGGACGATCTGCGACGAGTGGGGGATCGGGCATTACGGCGGCCAGACGGAGGCTACGGTGGACAAGCAGTTTCCGCCCCTCGCGCAGGCGGTATCGCTTCACGACGTCGAGGCGTTGCCATCCCCGATCGTCGAGCGCGGCGTCGATCTCTCGCCGATTCACGACTTCCACCGGCGGGGCTATCCGGCCTTCGCGTATGCGGGGAGCATCTACGAATGGAGCTGGTGGCTGCGGGGGATGGAGCAGTTCCTGATGGACCTGGCCGTCAACCCCGTCCTGGCCGAGGCAGTGCTTCACAAGGTAGAGGAGCACACGACGAATTTGGCGCTGGCCTCGGCCGCCGCGGGGGCCGACGTCCTGTGTTTCTACGACGACGCCGGCACCCAGCGCGGAATGCAGATATCCCCCGAGATGTGGCGGCGGTACATCAAGCCGGCTTGGCACCGGGTGCTCGAAGCGGTACGCGCGGAGCATCCTCGAGTCTGCTTCTTCCTTCATTCCTGCGGCCGCATCGATCCGATCATCCCGGACATCATTGAATTGGGTTTCCACGTGCTGCATCCGGTTCAGCCGGAGTGCATGGACTATCCCTCCATATGGCGGCAATACGGCAAACACGTGGTTCTCGCCGCCTGCATCTCGGCCCAGCGGGTATTGCCGTTCGGTTCGCCCGAGGACGTCGGACGCGAGGTCGAACGTCTGAAACGCGTCGCCGGAGAAAGCCGCCGCGCAATTCTATTGCCGTCGAACCGTGTTCAGCCCGAAACGCCGTGGGAAAACATCATGGCGTTCGTCGATGCGTGCAGAGGGACGCGGAGGTGACCCGGCCGGACGAATCGGGGCTCCCGTTCGTGGCTCCCCGGCGAACCGGAAAAGGGCGCCGCCGGAACTTCCCGCCGGACCCCGGTCACACCTGTACCCGTTTCCAGCCGCCGTGCCAGAACCGGGCCCCCAGGAGGAGAGCGCGGAGGTTGACGTCGACGACGAGGGCGATCCAAGCGCCGACGATTCCCATTCCGAAGCCGGGAAAGACGATGGAGGTACCCGGGATCGCGACTTCGGAAAAGGCCAGGATGTAGGTCCCGGGAATACGGACGCCGAGGAATCCGACCAGGGAGATCGCCATCGGCCAGCGGGTGTCTCCCGCTCCGCGGAGGCCTCCGGCGACGATCATCATCACGGCGAGGGAGGGCATCGCGAGGGAAACGATTCTCAACAGGGGGGCCGCGGTCGCGGCGACCTCGGTTTGGGAAGACTTGAGGAACACGTACGGCAATTCCGAGGCGAAGACGAAGTACAGAACGCCCATGAATGTCATGAACCCGCCGCCGAAGAACAGTGCCGTCAGGACGCTGGAGGCGGCCCGTTTCGGGTCCTTCGCGCCGAGGAATTGCCCGGCGAGCGTCGTGGCGGCCAGTTGGAACGCGGCGCCCGGGATGTAGCCGGTCGATTCGATCCGAAGGGTCAGCCCGTGGGCGGCCGCGGCGAGCGTTCCCAGGTGGTTGACCAGCGAGAGGAACCAGAGCTGGCAACCGATGACGGTCATCATGTCGAGCCCGCCGGGAATTCCCACGCGGAGGAGCCGTCGGATCATCGGGAAGTCTGGTTTCATTCGCCGGAATTCCAGATGCAGCCCCGACCGTCCGGCCATCAGAAGCGCGACGACCAGAAGACCTCCGACGACGTATCCGGCAAAGGTCCCCCAGGCGATTCCGCGCCAGCCGAGTTGGGGAAGGGGACCGAGTCCCAGAACGAGAGACCAGCTTACGAGGCAGTTGACCGTGTTGACCAGGCCCATGATCACCATGCCGATGACCATGTCTCCGGCGCCGCGAAAACAGGCGATTCCGACGGCGGCGAGCATGATAAACGGAACGCCGGCCATGACGATGCGCATGTATTGCCCCGCCAGTTCGGCCGTTTCTCCCTCAAGTCGCAGCAGCCCGATAATCGCATCCGCTCCGAGCCACCAGAAGACGGCCGCGAAGACGGCCAGCCCGCCGCCGACGACCATCGACTGATTCACGACACGCCGGGCGGACGCCTCGCGGCCGGCGCCGACGAACCTGGCCACCATCGCCGTCGAACCGATCGCGATGAAGCTGAAAATCCCGTACGAAAGCCAAAGCAGGTACGCCGCCGAATTGATCGCGGCCAAATGGGGCGTGTCGAGGTATTTGCCGGTAATGATGTGGTCCGACATCGAGACCGCGAGGACCAGCAACTGTTCACAGAGGACCGGGATCGCCAGACGAAACAAAGGACGTAGATTGCCCTGTTCCTCCGTGACGGGGCGCAGGGTGCGGCGCCGCCCGCGGACGTGGCGGAGAAACGACGCGAAACGGCGCCGCGGCGCGCGCGGCGCGCGCGGCACCGGTAAAGGCCGAGTTTCCTCCGAAATTCCCTCGATCCATCCCATGCAAAATGGGTCCTCTTTACGGCCCCCCTCTTCAAGGGACCTGTTTCAATTCAATGGTTCAGTCCAACAAAAAGCCGCCGTGGTGCCGCCGGGCCCCCTCTCGCGCCCAGCCGAGGCCTCCCCTCCGGGCCGTTCCTCGAAGACGCTCCGCGGGGGCTACCGGTTCACCAAGGCGTCCAGCCCGGGAGTCGGTAATCCGGGTAGGACTTCTCGCGCCCACGCGCGGACCGTGCCTAATCGCACTTGCACCTTCTGCCGATGGTTCATGGCGATCGACTCGAGCCGGTGGTTCAGGAACGGATTCTCAAACCGCTCGAACACCTCCGCCGCGTAACCGCGAACGTCCTCTCTCGGGGCGAGCGCGTTCAACACCGGTAGAATCTCATTTTCAAACAGAGTCCCCCAGGCGGCGCGGTAGGCGGCGGTCTTCGCCGCGGCGAAGACCGTCGCGACCGATTCCGGCCTCCCTTCGCGGAGCCACCGGTCGGTCCAAAACGTGTGGGCGCAATTGAGCACGCCGAGCTTGAGCCGTTCGATCGTCGCCAGGTCGTCCACTTCGCGGACGGCGGAGGCAGCCTTCCACGGAACCGCCGCGCCCGGCGCGCGCTCGACCGCCCACATCGCGAACGGCTCGCAAACGGGAAGGGGGATCGGCGAGGCGGGGTCCGTCTTCTTCGAGACGATCCGGTCGACGAGCGTGCCGACGAACCGGCATTCGCTCACGACCCACTCGGAAAAGCCGGCGGGCAAAAGGCCCTTCATCCGCTCGGCCTGGGATAGGACGGCCTCGCGGAGAAGTGCCCCGTTTCCGGAGACCAATTCGCAAGGGTAGAACGTCACGCCGCCGCGGCCCGCCTCGAACCTCGCCAACAACAGCCGGACGAGTTTCGCCGGGAACGACCGGGGAACCCCGCCGAGCGACGCATCTCCCTCGACGAGATCGAACCCTCTCTCGGCCGTGTTGCTCGTCACCGCGTCGACCTTCAAGAACGCGTCCGCCGCGGCGTTCCAGTCGCGTTCCGCGGAGAAGGCGCCGGCGGCGATCTCAATCGTCTCCGTCCGTTGGACGGTTTTCCCATCCCGCACTCCCTCGACCCGGACGGAGTAGACTCCGCCGTGTGCGTTCAGTGCGTCGACGATCCGCGGTCCCTCCGGCCGCGTGGAGGTCTGCAACAGAACGACGCGACCGACGCTCGCGTCGCGTTGGGCCGCGTCTTGAATCGTGGGGAGGATGAGGCCGAGATTGAGTACTCCGACGCCGACCGTCATCGTCTGAATGGGGCGATCCTTCATGCGCGGCTAAACCGTCGGTAGTTCGTATCCCTTACGTGGCTCGCGAGAGAGGAACGCCGCCGCCTCGTCGTCGCCGACGATCTTCTCCGCCCGGGGATCCCACTTGATCACGCGGCCCAACCGCGCGGCGATTCCCGCGAGGTGACACGTGTTCAACGCCTGAACGTGCGTGAAGACGTCGGAGACCGGCGACCCGCCGTCGCGGATGCACTCGAAGAAATTCCGCTTGTGGTCGCCGTGCGGTTCCTTCCCCTTGTAAGCCTTGACGAGCGCTTCGCGGGGAATGGGGTTGTCCTTGAGTTCCTCGACCGGCGCGCCGGTGATCCTTCCCCGGTTGACGAAGAGACGCCCCTTCGTCCCCTCGAAGAGCACGCCGTTGTCGGTGTCGTGGCGGATCAGCATTTCCATCCCGTTGGCATACTTGCAGTTGATCTTGAAGGCCGTGGCCGTGTTGTACTGGTCGTCCAAGGTCGGGTAGCCCTTTTCGAACGGCACCGGGTGGGTGGCATCCGTTCCGTCGATCTCCACCGGACCTTGGCCGGGTCCGTCCTGGCCCATTCCCCAGGCGGCAATATCGACGTGGTGGGCGCCCCAGTCGGTGAGCTTTCCACCGGAGTACTCGTACCACCACCGGAATTCGTAGTGGCAGCGCCGGTTGCGGTAAGGCACCTTCGGCGCCTGTCCGAGCCACATGTCCCAATCGAGATGGGCCGGGGGATCTTCAATTGGGAACGGTCCACCGGTCGGCGCGCCGCCAATGGCGGCCACGGCTCTCTTGATCTCGCCCAATCGCCCTTCCCGGATCATGGTGATGGCCAACAGGAACAGGTTGGTCTGGCTCCGCTGTTGAGTGCCGACCTGGAAAACCTGCTTGTCGTATTTCTTGCACGCCTCGCGGATGAGAATGTTCTCCTCTACGGTAAGCGTCAGCGGTTTCTGGCAGAAGACGTGCTTCCCGGCCTGGAGCGCCTCAATCGCGATCCGCGTGTGCCAGTGGTCGGGGGTCACGATGCTGACGACGTCGATCTCGGGGCGGTCGAGGACCTTGCGATAATCCTTGTACGCGTCGGCCTTTCCTTTGCCGATGTTTCCATCGTGCTTGGCGCGCTCGGAGTGGTTCGCGTCGACGTCGCAAACCGCTACGATGTCGCCGAAACGCCCAATGTCGTGTGCGTCGCCGGTGCCCATGCTGCCGACGCCGATGCACCCGATGACGTGCCGGTCGTTCTTGTCCTCGGCGGCGAAGGCGCCGCGGTTCCACGCGAAATAGGGGGTTACCGCGCCGGCGGCGGCCGTCTTCCTCAAAAAGTCACGTCTGGTATTCCGGTGGGCCATCTGCTCTGGTCTCCAAAAGGGGATGTCGGGGATGCCGCTCGCAAACCCCTTCAGGAGGGGGGCGAGGCAGGGGTCTCTCTACCAGACGATTCTCTCCGATCAAGATCGATTCCGCAAGAGGCACTCGTCCGGCCAATCTGTAACCGTTCACGGCCTTCGGAAACAATCTGAAGCATGTATCGAAACCGCAACGGCGTAGTTTCTATCTTGGCCGAAGCACTCTTCGTACGGCAAGCACCGCTTGCCCACGGAAAACCCCCCGCGCAAGTGGTATTGCGCCGGGACGCCGAATTAGCATAATCGTCGGCATGGACGCCAAAGAGCGGATCATTGAAGAGCAAAGACGGCTCATTGAGGAGCAACGTCAACTCATTGAAAAGCTGGAACGCGAGGTCGAAGGCCTCAAGCTGAAGTTGGCCAAGGCGAACAAGGATTCCTCGACGTCTTCCAAGCCAC
>CAZFQG010000192.1:0-12008 GCA_964520785.1 uncultured Planctomycetaceae bacterium
AGTTACGGTTGGCCACGTAGGCGGCGATCTTGAAGCACTTGCTGTGATCAGGGCCCTTTTCGTCGAGGAGCCGGTAAGAGGGCGTCGTGTTGAACTCCCGTTGGGCGAGCTGCTGCAATGACGATTTGTAGTTCTCGCCGATGGACCGTTCGACCGCCGAGTCGATTTCGTCCGATACGTGTGTTTCGACGAAGTCGGACGCCGCATCGCGCCCCCCGTCCAAGTAGATGGCGGCGATCAGCGACTCGAACACGTCGGCTAGCACCGAGGGGGGAACCGCCGGATGGGTCGTCATTCCCTTGCCGAGAATGAGGCACTCCTCCAACCCCAGACGCTCGCTAATCCGCGCACAGGTCCGGCGGCTGACGACGATAGACTTGATCCGAGTCAATTCCCCCTCGAGATAGTCGGGGTACTCGCGAAAAATCTTCTCGCACACGACCATTCCGAGAATGGCGTCTCCCAAGAACTCCAGACGCTCGTTCGAAGTAAGCCGAGTCGCCGCCCCGGAAGCGTGCGTCAGTGCCGCCTCCAAAAGCCGCTTGTCCTGAAATACGTATCCGATCTTGGCTTCGCAGTCCTCCATTCGAGATGCGAATCTCAATGCGGGACGCACGCTGGTTTCCTGGGCCATTGGGGGGGGTTGCTTCTTCGAAAACTGGTGGGACTATTATTATAAACTAGTTGTTTTCACCCTTGACGTCAAGAGTAAACCCCTATTGATGAGGTTCCACGGGAAGAAGCAAACGCGGCTCGGCCTTGTCCCGTTAAACTAAGATCGGACGGCACCCGCCAAAACCCGGTGGCTCTGACCCAAGCCGCCTTTTGGGGTCATGCAATGCATCTCGTGCCGCTGCTTTGGAACCAGCCGGCCTTAATGTGGGCCAGTTGGCAAAACAGAAAAGAGGGATCGGATGCGGTAAATGGAAGGGAATTTGAGACCCAAAACCTTCCGTCCACTTCAGCGAGTTCCAGGTTTTTGGGGGCGATTCAAGCGGAAGACGGATTCGCCATCAAATCGAGCCGGATGGGGATCCCCTCCGTCCGCCGCGGGCACGAAGAGACCGGGCAAACTCACGATATCGGCCGACCGCGAGGTGGCGTCAAATGCCATCACTACGGGGGGCTACTCTTCAACTTCTTCTGGTTCGACATCGCTTCGCGGAACGCGTTTGACGGCGACGAGGGTGTCGTCTTCGTCGAGGTTCATGATTCGCACTCCCTGCGTATTGCGGCCGACGACGCTGATGTCGGCCGCGCGGATCCGTTGGAGCTGGCCGCGCGCGGAGATCATCAGCAGTTCGTCGTCCTCGGTCACGCGGACGCACCCGATGACGGGACCGTTGCGATTGGTCGTCTTGATGTCGCGGAGTCCTTTTCCGCCGCGTTTCTGCGTGCGGTAACTCCGGGACGAGGACTCGGTCTCTTCCGGTTGTTCTTCTTCGGACGCCGCGTCTTCCGGCTCCGATTGGGGTGCCTCGGCGGCCCCGTTTTCATTTTCCGGCGCCAGGGCGGCCTCTTCCGTTTCGTCGACCTCCTCGGCCGGGGCATTCGCCCCAAAGGGGGTCCGCTTGCCGTAGCCATTGGCGCAGACGGTGAGGAGATAGGCGTCTGGATCGGCGGTGACCATGCCGACGACGACGTCGTCTCCAACCAACGTGACTCCCTTGTTTCCCGCCGCGGCGCGGCCCATGGGGCGAATATCCGACTCACGGAATCGGATTGCCATCCCCCTGGCCGTGACTAGGACCACTTCGTCCCCCGGCTTCGTGACGACGACGTCGACCAGCTCGTCATCTTCACGGAGTCTCACGGCGATCAAACCGCGGGAAAGGGGCCGGCTGTACGCGGACAGCTCGGTCTTCTTGACAAGCCCTTTCCGCGAGACGGTCATGAGGTAATGTTCAGGGCGGTCGAAATCGCGGACGGCGCGGCAGTCGGCGACGTACTCTCCCTCGGCCAACTCGAGCAGGTTAACGATGGCGCGGCCGCGCCGGTCCCGCGGCAACTGGGGCAGGCCGTAAACCTTCCGCCAGTAGACCTTTCCAAGGTTCGTAAAGAACAGGAGATAGTCGTGCGTGCTGGCGACGAAGAGGTGCTGGATGGGGTCTTCGTCCTCGGTCTTGGCCCCCTTCAGGCCCTTGCCGCCGCGGCGCTGCGTGCGGTAGACACTCACCGGAGTCCGTTTGATGTATCCCAAGGAACTGATCGAAACGACCATCGTTTCTTCGGCGATCAAGTCGTCCATGTCGAGTTCGCCGATCTCCTCGCCGGAAATCTCCGTCCGCCGCGCATCGCCGAACTTGCGCTTCATCTCGCGGAGGTCTTCCCGAATGATGTCGTGGATGTTCGACACGTCCGACAGGATGCGGTTGTACTCGCGTATCTTCTCGATCAATTCGCGGTGCTCGCCGCCGAGCCGTTCCTGCTCGAGATTGACGAGCTGACCCAGCGTCATGCGGAGAATGGCGTCCGCCTGGATCGGCGTGAGCGTGTAGTTCTCGGCGACGCCGCGCTCTTCTTGATAGATGGCGAACCCGTCGTCCCCCAGTGCGCGGTGAAGCATCGCGGCGGGGCACTCGATTTCCATCAACCGGCCCTTCGCCTCCGCCTGGGTGCTCGACGTGCGGATCACCCGGATGACTTCCTCGATGTTCGCGTGCGCCAGCAGCAGTCCCTCGACCGTGTGCTTGCGCTGCCGCGCCCTGGCCAGCAAGTGCTGGGTCCGTCGGCGGATGACCGTCACCCGGTGCCGCAGGAATTCCTCCAGCATCCCCTTGAACGTGAGCGTCCGCGGCTTCCCGTCGACTAGCGCCAGGAAGATGATCGAGAAGGTATCTTGCAGAGGGGAAAACTGGTAGAGCTGGTTCAACACGACGTCCGGATCGGCGTCCCGCTTCAAGTCGAGAATGAGCCGGACCGGTTCCTTCAAATCGCTCTCGTTACGGATCGCCGAAATTCCCTCGAGGCGGCCTTCGTTCACCAGTGCCGCGATCCGCGTCTCCACGCGGTCACGCGCCTGCATGTACGGGATCTCGTGGACCACGATCCGGCTGCGGTTCTTCGGCATCTCCTCGATGTCGGCCCGCGCGCGGATGACGACCGTGCCGCGGCCCGTGTGATACCCGCGGCGGATGCCGCTGCGCCCGCAGATGATGCCGCCGGTAGGGAAGTCGGGACCGGGGCAAAGCTCCAGCAGTTCGTCGACCGAGACGTCCGGATCGTCCAACACCCGGATCAGCGAGTCGCAAACCTCGCCCAAATTGTGCGGGGGGATGGAGGTTGCCATCCCTACGGCGATACCCTGCGAACCGTTGACGAGCAAATTGGGAAACTTCGAAGGAAGTACGGTCGGCTCCGTGTCCTTCGAATCGTACGTGGGCACGAAATCGACCGTGTCCATCTTGTAATCTTCGAGCATCAGCGACGCCACCGGCGTCATCCGGGCCTCGGTGTAACGCATGGCCGCGGGAGGCAATCCGGCGATGCAGCCGAAGTTCCCCTGACCCTTGATAAGCAGGTACCGCGTGTTCCAGTCTTGGGCCAGACGGACCAACGTCGGGTAGATCGCCATGTCGCCGTGGGGATGGTAGCGTTTCATCGTCTCGCCGACGATGGCCGCGCACTTGGTGGTAGAGGCCGTGGGACCGAGATTCAGATCGTCCATCGCCACCAGGATCCGCCGCTGAGACGGCTTGAGCCCATCACGGACGTCCGGAAGGGCGCGGCTGACGATAACGCTCATCGCGTAGGTGAGGTAGCTTTCCTTAAGCTCGTCCTCAATCGCCAGCATGACCAGGTTCTTTTCCTTCTGATCCTGGTTCGGAACCCCGTCACCGACCGGGGAATCACCCTCTTCAGGGGGAAGTGTATCGTCAGTTGCCAAGGAGCATCCCTTCTTTTTTTCTGATAAAACGTGTCGTGTCCACTACGGATATGGGGCATCTACACACCCCGTGTTGCCGGCTGTCGCACGCACCGAAATCCCCTCTATCGGGGCGTTTTTCGACGCAAATGCGTTCATCGGCCACCCGTCAAAGAACCCTTGCATTGTAGTGGATTGGCTGAGAACCACAAGCGGAGCCAGTTCTCTGGCGTGGTCTTTTTCCATTCTGATTCCCCCCATTAGACTGGTTGGAGCGTCGTGCATCATTGGTCGGCGGACTGGTTCATCTTGGCGATGGGTCGGAATTCGCGACATGACTGTTCGCCGAACGCGACGTACGACAAGCTGACTGGGGTTGAGCCGACCAAATGCCACTGGCGAGACTTCGTCGCGGACATGGTGGAGGAGCCGTGTCCGGCGGCGAACGGGGCGACTGCGGGTACCGTGCGTCCGCCGGACGGACCCCCCCTATTCGGGAAACGACCCTTTGAGGAACGCGTCCAGCGTCCCGCCATAATATGCCTCGGCGAGGAATTCGGTGCCGTGCTGGTCTCCCCAGGAGCAGTTGATGATCACTTTTCCATGGTACTCGCAACGGTCGAAATCGGAGTCATTGCGGTTCAGGGCTTTCGCGATTTCATCGCGCTCGGAATCCGTTAATCGGGAGTTGGCGATCTGCTTGTCCTCCTCGGAGAAGGCAAGAACCGGGTTCGGAGGGCCTTTTTTTCCCAGTGAACGAGGTCGCGGCTGCGGACCAGCACCGTCTCCCAGGTCGGCCCCGCGCGCGGCGAGATGGAACATGTAGTAAGCGTCGTCGAGGTACTCGATAGCCGGGCAGGCGGTGTAGAATTCCTTGGAATAGACGGCTGGTTCGTGAGTATCGTCCAATCGACGAGATTCTTCGACCGGGCGAATCGGGTGGTAAAACGCTGACCGACTACTTCCGGCGGCTTTCCCACCTCGAACGCCAGTATGTAGCCTTCGTCATCCCTGCAAACGCTCGAGTTGAATAATCCCCAGTCGGGAGTCTTCACCGCGGCCTGAGATTGCCAGGTCTTCAAGTCTTTCGATCAAAAAAGACCGGAACGATCGCGGCATATCGGAAGCAGTGCATGGTTCTTTTCCGAGCGGGCAGGGACGAAACGGACCAAGCATGCGCCAATCATAGCGAATCGGCCACCGAATGCCAATCGCGGGAAACCAGGTTCGCGTACGCGGCCGGCCGAAGAGAGGCAAATCCGCGATTTGCTTTTCCCTAAAGCAAATCTTCCGTCTGCCGTTTTCTGCGCAGAATGTGGTGGTAGTGTTGGGCGAAGCGGTGGGCTTCGTCGCGAACGTATTGCAGCAGGCGCAGCGCGAAGGCGTGGCGGCTCAGGCGGAGGGGTTCTTCCAGATTCGGGACGTAGATCTCCTCGTCCCGCTTGGCCAGGCCAATGACCGTGGGAGGTTCCAGCCCCACCATCGAAAAGGCGGAAAGGGCCGCGTTGAGTTGTCCCCGGCCGCCGTCGATGAGCAGAATGTCGGGAAAGGCCTCCCCCGCGTCGTCGAGCCGTTTGAACCGCCGCGCGACGACCTCAAAGATGCTGCCGAAATCGTTGACGCCCTCGACGGTGCGGATCCGGAATCGGCGGTAGCCGGGGCGGAAGGGGAGGCCGTCGATGAATCGCACGAGGCTCGCGACGGTGTCCTGCCCGGCGATGTGGGCGATGTCGATCCCTTCGATGGTCCGCGGGGTCTTCTCCAGGTGGAGGACCTTTCGAAGGCCGTGGAGACCCTTTTTCGGGTCGACCTGAAAGACCTCCGGCTGGACATGCGTGTCGATCTCGCCCCGTTGGTCGAGCGTTTCCAAGGCGTGTATCTCATCGCGCAACTCGGCGGCCAGTTCGAACCGCAGTTCCGCCGAGGCCTGCCGCATTTCCTCCTGCATTTCCTTCAAGAGCGATTTGCGGTTTCCTTCCAGAAGCCGCTGCAAGCGCCGGATCGAGCCGCGGTATTCCTCCTTCGTGATCCGCCGGTTGCACGGGGCCGTACACTGCTTGATTGCGCCGAGGATACAGGGGCGGTACCATTTCCACCGCGGATCGTCCTCGCGAATATCGAGCGTGCAGGTGCGGAACTTGAATATCTTCTGCAGGACCCCAATCGCACCCCGCAGACCGCGCGAATTGGCGAAGGGGCCGTAGAGCTTCGTCCCGCGCGGCTTGGGCGTTCGCGTAACGCGGACCCTCGGGAAGTCCTCCCGGGTGGTGATCTCCAAGTACGGAAACGTCTTATCGTCGCGGAGTTCCTTGTTGTACTTCGGCAGGATGTCCTTGATGAGCCGCGCCTCGAGCAAGAGCGCGTCGACCTCGCTTTCCGCCTCGATATAGTCGATATCCCATATCTCACGGACGAGCTTCGCCGTCCGGGGTTCCTCCGCCGCCGCCTTGAGGAAGTAACTCCCGGCCCGGCTGCGGAGGTCCTTCGCCTTGCCGACGTAGATGACCAGCCCCGCGGAGTCTTTCATCAGATAGACCCCTGGCGCGTGCGGAAACGAGCGCACCTTGACCGATGCCGGCGTGGAGGTCGGCACCGAGTTCGATCGATCCGTGCTTTCACCGCTACTGATGGAACACTCCTCGACAAGACCCCGTTTCGCGCGCCCTGCCGCCTCACCAGGGATGGAATCGCGGCGCCGGCAGCGCACCGAAGTTACACCAATGGAGATTCTCCGAATGCCGCCTCCAGAAGGTTCGGCAGGACCTTGCCGGCGGGTCCCTGAAGGAAGACGTCACAGTCTCCCCGCCTGGGATTGATCCCGATGACCGGTGCCCCGGCCGACCTGGCCACGCTCGGGAGCATCGCGGCCGGCATGACCTCGCCGGACGTCCCGACCGACAAAAAACAGTCGCACGTGGTCGCCGCGTTGCGCGCCAAGGTCCAATCCGGCTCGGCCAGCGGCTCGCCAAAGAGGACGATCGTCGGCCGGTAGGAGCCGCGCCGTGTAATCCCCCACAAGGGGCGCAGCGCGCGGGCAAGCCGGGCGAATGAAACGTCTTCCGTATCCTTCAGCTTCCCGACCATTTTGGCGAGCGATTCCGTCGAAATTGGACCCAATACCTTGCCGGAATCGCTCATCCGGCGAAACAAGGAGCCGTGGACCTCGTGGACATTGGAGCTTCCCGCCGCCGTGTGCAGATTATCGATGTTCTGCGTGATCACCGTGACGTTGACCCGCTTCTCGAGCGCGGCGATGGCCAGGTGACCCGGGTTCGGCCGCGCCGCCAATAAAGGCCCAAACGCGGCCGTGAGGAAGTCCGCCAGCCTTCGCGGCGAAGCCATTGCAACCTCCGCGAGCCCCTCCGGAGTGGCAAACTGATTAGGAGGAAAGGCCTCCCACAGCCCACCGGCATCGCGAAACGTGGGGATTCCACTCTCGGCGGAGATTCCGGCCCCCGTGAACACGACGACTTGGCGCGACCGGCGGAGAAGGCGGGCCGCCTTCGCGAGGCTGTCCGAGAAGGAATAAGGTAGAAGGCTGGGTACGCGCACGGCGCGACTTTCTCAAAAATGAGTCGTCGAACTATACAAAAAGGGGGACGAGACCATTCCATTGGGCCTCGATCCCCCATGGGTTCACGCATTGGCGGTCCGTGAACCGCTATTACGGCTGGTTCAGGGCTTTCTCGGTCTATTCTTCCGGTTCCGCCTGCCGGACGAGCCGCCAGGTCAGCGTCTCTCCATCTTTCAGGTGGATTAGAACGGGAGTTTCGTCCTGCGTCAAGTTCGCGATTCCAGCTTCCATGATTTCGTCGCGATCTTCGCCGATGAACCAGGCGGCCCGCTGCGTTTCAGGGTCGACCGAGCCGGTGATGGGTTCGGTCTTATTCTCGTCGTCCGGGAGATAATAAGTCCCCCCTATGATGCCGTCCTTCGTCACGGCAAGCTGCAAGAACGCCTGGGGTACTTCCTCTTCTGGGTTCAGCAGGGCGAACACCCCCAAGGGCTGCCACGAATCCTCGGCGAGGGCCGCATCTTCGGCAAGGGCCTGCTGCCCTTTCTCGGCTAGAGCCTCCGCCCGGGCGGCGTACGCCGCTACGGTCACGACTTGTCTCCCGTCGTAATATACGTAGCCGTTTTGGTATACGACGTTCGTTCCATAATTGTAATAGATCGGCTGGGGCCAATCCCAAATCACCCATCCGGTCAGTACGCCCCAGGTGGGGCAATACCACCAGTGCCGCCATGGGTGGTGGTGGAAATGCCACCGCGTCCAGTAGCTCGGCCGGTACCGCCAATCCGGGCCGAACCACGCCCCTCCAATCCCCGCATACCGCCGGTAGTGATTCCGATGCGGATGCGCGACTGGGAGGGATCGCGGGTGATGCCACGGTCGCGAGTATACCCGCGGGTGGATCGGTCGCCCACCGATGCCGGCCTTTCCGGCCGGTCCGCCGCGATGGTGAACCCCGGGAGGACCCACCCGCCATGGACGCTCTGGGGCGCGCATTCCCGGCCTGGATCCAACGACGTCGGGCCGACGCCGCGGCGATTCACTTGGGTTCAGCCTTCTAGATCCGTCACGGTCATCAGGTCGGCGCAGCGAAGGAGACCCAATCCGTTCGGATCGGAGGGAAGAACCGTTTCTCGGGTCCAGCCGTCTGGGGTCGTCGCGGCCATCAGGTTGGCGTAGCGAAGGGGACCCAATATGTTCGGATTGCCGGGAGGAATCGTTCCTCGGGTCCGGCCGTCTGGGCGCTTCGCCCCCTCGTTTCCGCTCGACTGAGTCGCCTAGTCCACCTCGACGACGGTCGGAGTCGCCATTCCTCAAGTCGGGTCGCCCCGGGCTCTCGGTTTCGGGTTTCCCCACCGAGGTGCCTCCCGGTCTCCCTGGACCACCATCCCGACCGGTCCTCGGGCCGCGGTCCCGGCTGGACGGCGTGGCTTGGGGGCGTTCCACGTTGAGGCTCTCCGCGATTAGGCGTCGCATGGGCGATCCGTCCCGCCGTTCGACCGTCCTCTCCGGTCGGGGCCGTGAAGCGTCGATGGAATCGGGACGCCGGGTCGGTGTTTGTACCGTCCGGCGCACTTGGGCGGGAAGTTGAGGCCGCCCGCTGGAGGCACCTGCCTGGCGCGGGCTCCTCGCCGGTCCTTGAACCGGCCGTTGGACCTGCACGGGAGACCGCGTTCGGCTGCCGGTATTGACATCCTTGCTGGGACGCCGAGACGGTGTCTGAACCGGCCGTTGGACTCCGGCGGCGTGCTGCGTGCCGGTGCTGCGTTGTATTCCACCGGAGCGATCCGTCCGCTGCCGCAACGTCTGGGCGGCGGAACGTTCCCGCGACTGCATTGCCGGTAGGGGGGTCGCCCGTCTCGGCGAGCCTCCACTGCCTCGGAACTCGCTCCGCTGCGAGGGCGCCCCTCTTGGTTCTCCCGAACGGCCCCCCTTTCCGCGCTGCGCGTTTGCTTCGGTCACCAGCACTAACGCGCCCAATACGATGATCAGACCGGCAAGTCGAGTGCCTCGAACCGTTGTCGTATTCATGATACCGTCCTCCGCGATTTTTGCGTGGACCTCTCGCCGACATCTCGTGGGCTAAAGGAGCCACAATTGAATGATGCGTGAATTCCGCGAGAATCCGGGTATCGGAGGTCGAAGCCTGAGGGTCGACTCAATTCGATCCTTCGTAGTCGCGAAGCATTGCATCGAGCAATTCCATCGGCAGCCCGACGACGTTCGATTCGCTTCCCTCGACGATGTGAATCCATCCCTGACGGTCCTGCAAGCCGAACGCGCCGGCTTTTCCTTCCCAGAGCCGCGAATCGAGGTATTCCTCGATCGCTTCGTCGGAAATGTCGTCCATGACGAGAGTCGTCCGCGCGACGCGGACGTCGGGCTCGCTACCGACGGGCCATAAGCAAAGTCCGCTAAAGACCCGATGCGTCCGTCCTCGAAGGCTCCTGAGCATCTCCCTTGCATGCGCCAGGTCGTCCGGCTTCCCGAGAATGGCATCTCGGCATTCGGCTACGGTGTCGCATCCCAGGACCATGCCTGCGTCCAGGCGTCCGACGACGTCGGCCGCCTTCTGTCTCGCAAGCCGCGCGACCAGATTCCGAGGGGACTCACCGTCTCGAATGCCGCATTCGGCTTCCTTCGACGGAAAGACCACCTCGAATGAATAGCCCGCCTCGGCGAGCAGGCTGCGCCGCCGAGGGCTTCTACTGGCAAGGATCAGGCGCGATCGAGGGCGATTCATGTTTCCTTTCACTTGATTTTCCGACGGTTCGGGTGGTTCGTCGCAGCCGTTTCGGGCTTCGCCAAACTCCGTTTCCTTTCTCGCACTACTCAATCCATGGCAAGAGGGCGCGGCCGTGCGACACGCTCCCGGAGAAAAAGATGGAAAAAAACTCGCCCGGCCCGAAGCCGGCAGGATGGGAATGTCTAGTTGGTTGGCGAGTCCTTCCCAGATCGTCGGCGAATCGCCTGAAATCCCGGGGCGAGTCGTTTACGATGAGTCAGTTAAACCGCCAAATAAAACAAAATTTTTCCGATAAATGAATTGCAAGCGTAATTTGGGTGTTATGAAACGATTATTTCACTGTTTTTGTCCTGTTGGGCTCAGATTTTTCGCCCCACCTCTGGAACAAACGGCCCGCGCCAAGTATCTTACCATAGACTCGCTTGCCGGGGTCCGAGGAGGTCTCGTACCCTTTAAGGCCAAGCAAGGTTATACAAGATTTGGAAAGGATGACCTATGAAGAAACTCGGTTTTCTACTTCTCTTCCTCAGCATCGGTTTGTTCTCCTATGGTTGCAGGGAGCCCGAGAGCGCGCCGACGACCCCTCCGGCGGTCGATGATGGAACGGATGTGGACGATGCGACCATTCCGCCCAACGGCGACGCGGACACCCCCGAAATGCCCGCTCCGGAAGACGACGGGAACAACTAGTACCCGCGATATTCCCGGTTTGGAAACTTCAAGACGTTCACTCGCCTTCGCGGGTTGGGTGAACGTCTTTTTTTCTTAGAACAGCCTACCGGCGAGTCCAATTATCTCCCGTTGGAGGATTTCCACGGACCCGCCGGATTCATGGTGGCGAATGCGGATACTCGTTCTCGAAACCAGTTGCGACGAAACGGCCGCCGCGGTCGTTACGGATCGTTTGGATATTCTCTCGTCGGTCGTGGCCTCGCAGGACCGGTTGCATGAGCGGTACGGCGGCGTCGTGCCGGAAATCGCCTCGCGTGCGCACGTCGAGCGGATCCTGCCGGTTATCGACGAGGCCGTCCGAAAGGCCGATTTGTCGCTTGCCGCCCTCGACGCGGTTGCCGTAACCGTTACACCGGGACTCGCGGGTTCGCTCTTGGTCGGTCTCTCGGCGGCAAAGGCGTTATGCGCCGCGCTCGATTTGCCGCTGATCGGCGTCGATCATCTTCAGGCGCATGTTTACGCATGCCGCGTCGCTTCCGGAAAGGAGGTATTCCCCTGCGTCGGCATGATTATCAGCGGTGGGCACTCGAACCTCTACCGTTGCCAAACGCCGTTGGAGTTCGAGCTGCTCGGGGCGACAATCGATGACGCCGCCGGCGAGGCGTTTGACAAGGTGGCGGCGATGCTCCGACTCCCTTATCCCGGCGGTCCCTCGATTCAGAGAGCCGCCGAAAACGGAAATCCGAAGGCTCTGCGGTTTCCCCGCGCGTTCATTAACGATCAAAGCAGGCTCCAGTTCAGCTTCAGCGGCTTGAAGACGGCCGTCCGCTACGCCTTGGTCGGCCCCGGTCAAAGCGATTTTTCCCGAATCGATCTTCCGGAAGGGCGGCGAAGCGACATCGCGGCGAGTTTTCAAGAGGCGGTGGTCGATTGTCTCGTCGCGAAGGCCGATCTGGCATTGAGCAAGACGGGACTTTCCACGCTTTGTGTCGGAGGCGGGGTCGCGGCCAACCGCCGGTTCCGGGATCGCGTCGAGGAGATGGCCCGCCGACGTGGCGCGACGCTCCATATCGCTCCTTTGCATCTGTGCACCGATAATGCCGTGATGGGGGCGATCGCGGTCGAGCGCTTCAAGGCCGGACGCTTCGAGCCGCTCGACATCGACGTCTTGCCCGGGCTCGTGCGAATGAAGGGCGATTCCCGATGATTCA
>CAZFQG010000193.1:0-11979 GCA_964520785.1 uncultured Planctomycetaceae bacterium
GTTGTTTCCGGTCAAACCGCCGAACAGGCGACCGCCGGTGCTGTCGAAAATGAAAGCGACGCTGGGCTGCCCTCTTTCATCGACGCTGGGACGCGCCTGCTGGAGGTATTCGCCCGTGACGTTGAACGGATCGTGTATCACCAGTGCCTCGTACAGGTCTTGACCGTCGCGTCCGACCGGGCGTTTCCGCACTGCGACCGCGGAATCGCCGGTGAATTCCTCCTCCCTCCCCGACTCGATCGGTACCCATCGTGCCTTGATCTTGCCGTCGGCGTCGCGGATGACCCTGTCGGGAGACTCCATCGCCGCGTCGATCGTCGCCTTATGGTCGGTCGTGTTGGCGATGATGCGGAATTCGAGCGAGCCGGACTGACTGACAATCCGTTTCATACGCTCCAATTCGTTTTCGTCGGCCCTCGGGATGATGATCTCGATCTGGTTGGCGCCGTAGGGACGCACGGAGACCTCCTTCACGCCGCCCGGGTTGACGCGCCGCGTAACGGCGGCGACGAGTTTCTCCGTCAGATTCCGGTCATCGCGTCGCGCCACCTCCTCGTCGTCCACCCCCGCGGGTTGTTCGACTTCTCCGATCTCGTATATCAGAATGACGCCGCCGCTGAGGTCGATCCCCAGGCTCGGAGGCCATCCGGTAATGCATACCAGCAACCCCGCGGACAGGGCGAACAGGACGGTGCCGATCTTCCAGCCGTGGTCCGGCATCCGCAGACCGTTGGCCAGGATGTTTCCCACGACGAACGGTATGATCAATGTCGCGGCGACGATGAGGAGAATGATATATCCCATGTACGAATGATCCTTTCTGACATTCCGTGGAGGTCATCCCTCTTGGGTGGCTCCAACTCCGCTCAACACGACCCGCGGGGGGCCGTCACGCTGGTCGATCCGGCGGTCGCTCGAGCCGCCGCATCCGTCGCGAAACATCCCGTTTCGCGTTATAACCGTCCACCGGCAAGCCGTCCGATGACGACATGTCCGGGAATTTCACCTATTTCTTCGCCACCGAATCAGCCGACGTTGAATCGTCCAAGACCCTCGCGATCGCGCTGACCGCGACACGGATCTTCGTGTTCGTCGCCTCGTCGATCCGGAGCGTCACCTCGTCCGACTCGCGCTGGACGTTCGTCACGGTCGCGTAAATGCCGCCGATCGTCACGACTCGGTCGTTCTTCTTCAGCGCATCGAGCATAGACCGGCGCTTTCCCTGTTCTCGCTGTTGAGGGCGGATGAGCAGGAAATAAAACAAAAACCCGATCGCGATCATCGGGAGAAGCCAAGTATAACCCCCACCCGGAGGGGCTTCGCCCTGGGCGAAAGGTAACAGCACGGTCCAAGTATAGTGGTCCATGAGATTTCTCGTGGAAAAAAATGGATTCCGCGACCGGAGGCCTTGGAATGGACGGATTTCAACCGCCTTCGAGCGCCGGCGGCGGAGCACCGCGAAATTATAGCGCAAACCGATATAATAAAGGCTTAGCTCTCACGGAACAAGGCGGACCCTGGACGGAATCGAATTGTTATAGACCGAGTGGGAGCAAAAAAGCGACTTTAACGATTGCGCAACTTCCACCGACTGCGGAGCCCATATGGGGGAACTACTCCTCGTCGCCCCCCTCGTCCAGCGTCCATCCGGCAAATCGCTTTTCGCGGAAAGCCGAGAAGCATCCTCCGATCACGGCCTCTCGGGCGTCGGCGACCAGGCGCTGGTAGTAGGTGATATTGTGGGCCGAGACGAGGATGGGGCCGAGCATCTCCTTCGCCATGAATAGGTGCCGGAGATACCCCAGGCTATGACGGCACGCGGGGCAGGGGCAGCCCTCTGCGATCGGTCGCGACTCGCGCTCGTACTTGTGATTGCGGATGCGGATCTTGCCGCGATCGGTAAACGCCTGGGCGTTGCGGCCGTTCCGTGTCGGCATGACGCAGTCGAACAGGTCCACCCCCCTGGCGATCCCCTCGACGATGTCCTCGGGTCGTCCCACCCCCATGAGGTAGCGCGGCCGATCCTGTGGCAAGGCTGGAGCCGTCGCGTCGAGGATTCGGTACATCTCCACCGGCGGCTCCCCAACGCTCAGCCCGCCGATCGCATAACCCGGGAACCCCAGTTTCGCTAGTTCCTCCGCGCACTCGACGCGAAGCGTCTCGTCGAGGCCTCCCTGCACGATGGCAAAAAGGGCCTGGTCGGGCCGCGTCGCGGCGTCTTGGCACCTCGCGGCCCAGCGGATCGACCGAAGTGTCGCATCTCGAACGACTTCCGGCTCGTTGGGTAAGGCCACGACATGATCCAACACCATGGCGATGTCGCTGCCGAGCGTTTCCTGAATCGACACCGAACGCTCCGGCGTCAGCTCGATCAATCGCCCGTCGATGTGTGAGCGAAAAACGGCCTGCTCTTCAGTCACCTTCCCAATCTTCGCCAGACTGAATATCTGAAACCCCCCACTGTCGGTAAGGATTGGGCCCGACCACCCCATCATCGCATGAAGACCTCCCAGGTCACGGACAATTGCCTCCCCCGGACGAAGGGAAAGATGATACGTATTGCACAGCAAAACCCGCGTCCTGGTCGCCGTAACCTGATCGATGGTGAGCCCTTTGACCGTTCCCAACGTGCCGACCGGCATGAACGCGGGCGTCTGAACGTCCCCATGAGGCGTCGAGAAGGCGCCGGCTCTGGCAAGTCCATCGGTGCCGTTCAATTGAAAATGGAAGCTCATGGGGATTTCGATCCTGTAGGACCCAGCCGCCGGATGGGACCGAATTTGCTGTACGGAATGAAGGCCCCAATATAGGTCAAGGGCCGTGCGAAGAAAAGGTGAAGAAAAGAGGACATCGATAGCATTGACGACTTCTGGCGGCGGTGCCGGCATACCGGCATACCGGCATGCCACACACTGCCCGAGTGCGCCCGAGGCACCGAAGCCGACATGGTCACCCACGTCCAAAAAACGAGGGAATTGGCGGATGGCGTTGTTTTCCGAGCGGGGCGCAAGGCCCCTTCCTCTCTACGGCAAGGAGGGCCCAACGCACGGGGGTGGCGCAGCGTATCTCGACGCTTGCATGCTCCATGGACAACGCGCGATCGTGGCCGCGGAACAACGGGAAATCGAACTCTACGAGACCTACAAGGCTCACGTCAGTTATGGGGTGTACATCGCGAGAAAGGTGAAGTAGGAAGCCGAGACCGGAAAAAACGGGACTCCACTGATATTGGCGACTCTCACGGGCGGGGGGGTAGCTACCGACATGCGACGCACCGCCCGAGGCAATGGACGATCAGTAATGCCTTTTTTTCTCGCTCTCCGTTCTCGCTCTGCTCTCGGCGCGACCTGCCCGTCAGTGGCCTGGCGTAAGTCGCATTCCAGAGGGTCCGAAGGCTCCGCGTCCCCACGCAATTTTCGCCGTCTTGAGCCGTTCAAACGCCCCCTGGTCGATCGGGGCCGTTCCCAGCACTTCGCCGCCCAGTTCAATGCTCAATTCCCTCGGGCTGACCGTGAAACGGAGTCTGACGGGATTCTCGCTCCACGGCACGTGGGTCGTATAGACGCCGGGTGCCGTCAGTCGCACCAGCATCCCGTACTCCTTGCGTTGTTCTTCATCGAGGAAGTCGTACTCGGGCTTCCACGTATCCGTCGACTTCGACGAAGTGGCCAGGTAGAGGTGCCGCCCCCGGGCCACCATGGAAGTGATCCGCTGCCCCCAATGATTCATGACCAGGCCGCTTGCGACGGCCGGCTCTTCATAGGGATGTACGGTCTTGTCCGTCAAGGGAGGGTGCGTGAAGCCCCGCGTGATGAATGTCCATTCTTTCGTGTTCTTGTCGAAACCCCATACCTCGGCCCAAGGCCAGACCCCGGCGATCATGTCCCCCTGGTAAATCCCCAGCGCCATGACCTCGCGCGCGCCGGTGTGAACTCCCTCCAGGACCGGCGGCCAGTTCTTCAAATGCCGCGGAGGGCCCTGTGTGTATTCGAACAGATTGCCCGTGGGGTACTGCGCCATGTAGCTCTTGCCGTCGTAGTTCATCATCGAATAGACCTGGTAACTGGTCCGGTCCGAGCCTTCCAGCTCTTCAATCCACCGGCCTTCGGCGAACGTATAGATCCCGCCGTAGTTGCCGACGGTCACGACGCGCCCGTTGTGCCGGCCCCAGGAAAACGGAGACGTTTTCGGATAGCGGCAGGTAATCGACGGATGCTCCTTGTAGTCCGCGACCGGCTCGTCCCCCGGCTTCCAGGCCACCGCGTAGATCTTCGTGGTCGTTTGGTCTGCGTTCGTCTCGCGGTGGTAGAAGAACAGGCGATTCTCCGCGTAATAGTAGTTGTAGTTGACTCCCGTCTCGGGCGGCGCCATGATCTGGCGGCCGTCGTAGCTGACGCCGCCGGGAAGAAAGGCCAGCGTCTTTCCGGCCAGGACCATCTTTCCCATGCCACCCGGAAGCAAGCCGCCGGCGTATTCTTCCGACGGTACCAGCACCTCGCTGCCGGCGTCCATCTCGTAAACCAAGTTGTTCTCCACACCGGTCCAGCCGTAGAGCTTGTTCCCTTGGTCAAACAAATAGAGCCCCGTGTGCTTGCCGGGTCGCGGCAGCCGCTCGACGGTCCACGCGCGTTTCTCGCCGGCCGGTTTCACATAGAACTGAAGCTTGAATCGGTCCGTGCGGAAGCGCGTGTTATAGACGTCGATGAACCCGGCCCCGGCAACGGCCCGTCCGTGTTCGTCCGTCAGTTCAAACAGAGATCCTAACGACTGTCCCCGGTCTTCACCGAAGTCCAGATCAACCGAATAGACGAGCTTATCCTCAGCGGCTCCCAGCCGCGCGATGCTCGCCAAAATGCAGAAGACGGCGCCAAAACGTAGCATTTCATGTTTCTCCGTCGGATATCGTATTGCCGGACACTGAAATCTCCGGCAGGGGAGGCCGAAACGTATTATAGTCGCTTGCGCGGTACATCGCGAGTGACGAAAACGGTGAAGAAAACGGGACATCGCTGATATGGACGACTCCTGGGACGGGCCCTCCTCGCTCACCGCTGTTTCCGCTTCTTCACCTCCTTGACCATGCGCCCGAACGCCTTGTCCTTCTTGCGCCGGTCGAAGTAGGACATCTCGTGGAATTCGGCTTCCCTGGCAAGCTTGAGGTAGTCGTCATACTGGTCTTGCCCAAGCGTGCCGTCCTCGACGGCCGCGAGCAACGCGCAGCCCGGCTCGTTCGTATGGGTGCAATTGGCGAACCGGCACCGGTTGGCGAGATCGCGGATATCCGCGAAACTTTCGCCAACCGCCTCGGAACCTCCAAGAAGTCCCAGTTCGCGCATCCCCGGGGTGTCGACGATCATCGCCCCGTTTTTCAGCAGGACCAGTTGGCGGCGCGTGGTGGCGTGCCGGCCTTCCCCCGTCTCACTGACCGTCTTCGTCTCCAACGCCTCCGTGTCGAGAAGCTGATTGATCAACGTCGTTTTGCCCACCCCCGACGATCCGAGCAGGCAGTAGGTCTTGCCGGGCGCGAGGACCTGGCGAATCTCGTCTATCCCCGCCCCGCTGACATTGCTCATCGCGAATACGCGAAGCGACCCGCCGAGGCGCCGGATACTCGCGACCATCCGCTCAAACGTCTCCGCGTCGACCAGGTCCGTCTTGGAGAGCAGAATCAGCGGTTCGATCCGCCCCTCATTGACCATCACCAGGTACCGTTCCAACCTCCGCACGTTGAAATCATAGTGGCACGACTGAACGATAAACGCCCCGTCAAGATTCGCCGCAATCACCTGAAACTCGATCCGCTCCCCGGCCGTCTTCCGCCGCAACGCCGACTTCCGCGGAACGAGCCCCTGGATGACCGCTCTGCTATCCGAGTCCACATACCGAGCACACACCCAATCCCCAACACACGGCAAATCCTGCGGCGAGTCGGCGGCGTATCGGAGCCTGCCGGTAATCTCCCCCGGCACCTCGCCCGCCTCGTTCCGCAACAGATACCGGCCGCGGTCGACCGCCGTGACCCGGGCCAGACGTTGGTCGGGTCGGTGGACTTCGGCGGCGCGCCGGCGCAGGTCTGCGTCGAGCCCGAGGTGATGGAGGGTTGACATGAAAGGGTTTCTTGAATTGGCGGTTTTCTTTGAGTGTAACCTCGGGGGGACGCCGGCTGCAAGTCGGTTCGACTTTTCGAGGACTTCCCGAGAGAATCCGGACGGACGTTGTCCAGCCAACGGACAAGTGACGGCGAAAAACGGTTCGCGGCGTGGAGGAGGTCGTATGAGCAAGAAAAAGGGGAACCTCGCGCACTTTTGGGGACGCCGGCGGCATACTGGTCGGCATCATACACACCGCCCGAGCCCCGAAAACCGGCATGGGCTACCACGTCCTCAATACCGTCGCCCCCCGCCCCCCTACTCAATCTTCCCATACTCCGGAAACCGGTCCTGCACCGCCTGGACGGTCAGTTCTTCCAGACGCATGGCCTCCATCGCACGGACGGCGGCGCCGGCGGCTTGGATGGTGGTGATGCAGGGGATGCCGCGGGAGACGGCGGTGGCGCGAATTTTTCCTTCGTCGGTCCGGGCGCCGTTGCCGCTGGGGGTGTTCATAACGAGCTTCAGTTCGCCGTTGAGCATATAGTCGATCAGGTTCGGGTGCCTTTCCTTGATTTTCTTCACGCGGCGGACTCGAATTCCCGCCTCTTCGAGGACGACGGCGGTGCCCCGGGTGGCGAGCAGTTCGTAGCCCATCGTTTCGCGAAGAAAAGGGCGCATCACTGATATTGACGGGTCTTGTCGCCGTTGGTAGCATACTGCCATGCTGCACACCTCTCGCAGTAGCGCAATGAGCCCCCTGCCTGAGTGCATGCCACCGCCACGCGCCTTTACGCCTCGCGCAGCGAGTCGTCCGCGCAAGGCAATGGAAAACCAGTGATATCTTTTTCTTCCCCGCAAGGCTGACCCTTCTTCCCAAGAGGGGAACCAATGACTGAGCATGAAATCGAACAAACGCTGATTGCCAAACTGGAGGGTCTGAAATATACCTATCGTCCGGACATCCGCGACCGCGCCGCGCTGGAACAGAACTTCCGCGAGAGGTTCGAGGCGCTCAACCGCGTCCGCCTCACCGACGCCGAGTTTCAGCGGCTGCTGGACGAGATCGTTACCGCCGACGTTTTCGCCGCCGCGCGTGTGCTGCGCGGCATTAACGACTTCACCCGCGACGACGGCACCCCGCTCAACTACACCCTGGTCAATATCAAGGACTGGTGTAAAAACACCTTCGAGGTCGTCAACCAACTCCGCATCAATACCGACTACAGCCACCACCGCTTTGACGTCATCCTGCTGATCAACGGCGTGCCGGTGGCGCAGATCGAGCTGAAGACGCTTGGTATCAACCCGCGCCAGGCGATGGAGCAGATCGTTGATTACAAGCACGATCCCGGCAACGGCTACACCCGCACGCTGCTTTGTTTCATTCAACTCTTCATCGTCAGCAACCGCGACGACACCTGGTACTTCGCCAACAACAACGCACGCCATTTCGCCTTCAACGCCGACGAACGCTTCCTGCCGGTCTATCAGTTCGCCTCCCAAGACAACAAGAAAATCACCCATCTCGACGACTTCGCCGAGGAATTTCTCCCCAAGTGTACGCTGGGCCGGATGATCAGCCGTTACATGGTACTGGTCGCCAGCGAGCAGAAACTCCTGATGATGCGCCCCTATCAGATCTATGCCGTCCAGGCGGTCGTGGAGTGCATCCATCAGAACTGCGGCAACGGCTACATCTGGCACACCACCGGCAGCGGCAAGACGCTCACGTCGTTCAAGGCCTCGACGCTCCTGAAGGACAACCCCGACGTCGAGAAGTGCGTTTTCGTCGTCGACCGCAAGGACCTCGACCGCCAGACCCGCGAGGAGTTCAACAAATTCCAGGAAGGCTGCGTCGAGGAAAACACCAACACCGGCGCCCTCGTTCGCCGGCTGCTGTCCGACGACTACGCCGACAAGGTCATCGTCTGCACCATCCAGAAGCTGGGCTTGGCGCTGGACGACGGCAACAATCGCAACTACAAGGAACGGTTGGAGCCCCTGCGCGACAAACGCATGGTCTTCATCTTCGACGAATGCCACCGCTCCCAGTTCGGCGACAATCACAAGGCCGTCAAGGAATTCTTCCCCAAGGCCCAGCTTTTCGGCTTCACCGGCACGCCGATCTTCGAGGAAAACGCCACCTACCAGAAGATCGAAGGCGATCAGGCGTCCCTGCGAACCACGCGGGACCTGTTTCAGAAGGAACTGCACGCCTACACCATTACGCACGCCATCGAAGACAAAAACGTCCTGCGTTTCCACGTCGACTACTACAAGCCCGACGGCAAGGACGCCCCCAAGGCGGGTCGATCGCTGACCAAGCGCGCCGTGGTCGACGCCATTCTCGCCAAGCACGACGCCGCCACCGGCTCGCGGCGGTTTAACGCGCTACTTGCGACAGGGTCGATCAACGACGCCATCGAATACTTCGACGTCTTCAAGGCCGCGCAGGCCGAAAAACAAAACGCCGATCCGGAGTTCCTTCCGCTCAACGTCGCCTGTGTGTTCTCCCCGCCCGCCGAGGGCAACCCCGACGTCAGGCAGATCCAGGAAGACCTGCCGCAGGAAAAGGCCGACAACGAGCAGGATCCGGAAAAGAAGAAGGAAGCGCTCAAAGCCATTATCGCCGACTACAACGAGCGCTTCGGAACCAACCACTCCATCGGCGAGTTCGATCTCTACTATCAGGACGTCCAGCAACGTATGAAGGACCAGCAATTCCCCAACGCCGACATGCCCAAGAAGGGTCGCGAAAAGATCGACGTGGCCATCGTCGTCGACATGCTCCTGACCGGGTTCGATTCGAAGTATCTCAACACGCTCTACGTCGACAAGAACCTCAAGCACCACGGGCTGATTCAGGCCTTCTCCCGCACCAACCGCATTCTCAACGCCACGAAGCCCTACGGCAACATCCTCGATTTCCGTCGGCAGCAGGACGCCGTCGACGCCGCCGTTGCCCTCTTCTCCGGCGCCAAGGCCGACGAGGCGCGGCAAATCTGGCTCGTGGACAAGGCCCCCAAGGTCATTGAGAAGCTCAAGGCGGCCGTCGGCGATCTGGGCGAGTTCATGGAATCGCAGGGGCTCGACTGCAAACCCGAAGAGGTGCCCAACCTCAAGGGGGACGACGCCCGCGCCCAGTTCATCAAGCAATTCAAGGAGGTCCAGCGGCTCCAGACCCAGCTCGACCAGTACACCGACCTTACCGACGAGGAAAAACGGAACATCGAGGAGATTCTCCCCCCGGAGCGGCTCAAGGGCTTCCGGGGCGCCTATCTGGAAACGGCCCAGCGTCTCCGCGAGCAGCGCGAGAAGCCCGGCGAAACGGTCAATCCCGAGGTCGAACAGCTCGATTTCGAGTTCGTCCTCTTCGCCTCGGCCCTCATCGACTACGACTATATCATGAACCTGATCGCCCGCTATACCGGGCAGGACCCGAAGAAGCGGAAGATGAGCCGCGAGCAGCTCATCGGCCTGATCGAATCGGACGCGAAGCTCATCGACGAGCGCGCGACGATCACCGACTACGTCCGTTCGCTCGAAGCGGGCAAGGCGCTGGATGAAAAGGCCGTCCGCGAGGGCTATCAGCGTTTCAAGGCCGAGCGGGAGGCGGCCGAACTGGCCGAAGTCGCGGGCAAGCACGGCCTGACGGTCGATGCGCTGCAAGGCTTCGTGGACGGCATCCTCGACCGCATGATCTTCGACGGCGAACAACTCACCGACCTGATGGCCCCACTCGGCCTGAGTTGGCGCCGGCGCCGGGAAAAGGAACTAGCCCTCATGGACGACCTGGTCCCGCTCCTGAAGAACCGCGCCATCGGACGCGAGATTTCAGGGCTGAACGCGTATGAGCAGTGAGACGCAGAAGATGAAAAAGAAGGCCAAAGGTACATTGACGCCGAAGCTGCGGTTTCCGGAGTTTCGGGACGGCGAAGGTTGGCAAACACCACGACTTTCTGATCTCTATGGCTTCAAGCGAACCAACACACTTTCCCGGGACAAACTGAACTACGAAATCGGGACGATCAGGAATATCCACTACGGCGATATCCACACGAAATTCAAGCCACTATTCCATGTTGGTCACGAGTGTGTGCCGTTCATCAATCCGGAAGTATCGGTTGACGCATTTCAGGAAAAGGATGACTGCGAACAAGGCGATATCGTTTTGGCGGATGCTTCCGAAGACGTTAATGATGTTGGAAAGGCGATCGAGGTCGTTTCACTTGATGGGCAACGGGTCGTAGCCGGAACACACACCATTCTCGCGACACGGCAAGGAAGTGTACCGATCGTGGGCTTTGGCGGACACCTGTTTCAGTCCGCAGCGGTACGGGCAGGGATACAAAGAGAATCTCAGGGCGCAAAGGTCTACGGCATCTCAGCGAACCGCATCTCGCCTGTTGCACTGCCACTCCCACCGACGAACCACGAGCAGCAGAAGATCGCGGATTGTCTGAGTTCGGTGGACGAGTTGATCGCGGCCGAGGGGCGGAAGCTGGAGGCGCTCAAGGCCCACAAGAAAGGCCTCATGCAGCAACTCTTCCCGCGCCCCGGCGAAACCCGCCCCCGCCTCCGCTTCCCCGAATTTCGCAATAAGGCGAAGTGGGAGGTCAAGTCGCTTGGTGAGGTCTTCGACACGGCAACGGGCGGGACGCCAGACCGCGCGAATCGCGATTACTGGAACGGCACAATTCCGTGGGTCACGACATCGCTGGTCGATTCCAACGTCATCCAGCGTAGCGAGGAGTTCATCACCGAGGCGGGTCGCGACAACTCTGCGGCCAAGATGTTCCCGAAAGGAGCCGTGCTCATCGCGCTCTACGGTCAGGGCAAGACACGAGGCAAGGTCGCGATTCTCGCGATCGACGCGACAACGAATCAGGCGTGCGCAGCGATCTTTCCGACTGAGGAGGTCGAGCCGTATTTCACTTTTCTCAACCTGGCGGGACGCTATAACGAGATTCGGAGCCTGAGCAACTCGGGCGGCCAAGATAATCTAAGCCAGGGGCTCGTCCGCGAACTGCCATTCTCGTTCCCACGCAACAAGGCCGAACAGCGTCGCATCGCAGCGTGCCTAGTTTCGCTCGATGACTCGGTCACCGCCCAAACCCAGAAACTCGCCGCACTCCAGACCCACAAGAAGGGCCTGATGCAGCAGCTTTTCCCCTCGGCGGAGGAGGCTGACGGCATCTCATCCGGAGACGCCGTGACCACATGAATGACAATCTTCCGACAGATCCGTTTCGGAGCGGCTCAGACTTTACAGCTAATGCTTGCATCGGCTATCACAGGAGTTTTGGTGAGCTCAGTCAGCACTATCGTCGTTCAGCCGATGCGTTGGTGGAAGCATCAATGCGAGACAGTGCCACGCTTGACGTCCACGTTTACTCCATCTGCTTCCTGTTCCGCCAATGTATCGAACTGCAACTCAAGGAAGGCCTGTGGATGACGGAGTATGCGCGAACAGGGCGCAAGGTCTATATTCACGAAAAAAGGGGGGCTCACAAGAGGCACGAGCTGCACCCAATATGGGATGCCTTTCAAAAGTCCGCAAAGCAGTTGCTGAATTCGGACTTCCCGCTAGCGGATGCGGATACGCGCTACATCGACGACTTCTTAGACGCATGGACACGCCATGATAGGCACTCCTATGCGTTCCGATACCCCATCTCCTTAAAACCGGGGGAGAGACCACTTGCGGGGCTGAAAAACGTAAACCTCCTTGACCTGCAAGCGGGCGTACACTACACGCTCGAGCTTCTTGACCGTGTTATGTATTTCGTCGGATACATAGTTGATGGGATGTCGGAATGCCGGGGAGATTATTAGTTCGACTGTTTAATTTCTATTGACTTGACGCAAGTATTTGTGTATCAATACC
>CAZFQG010000194.1:0-11959 GCA_964520785.1 uncultured Planctomycetaceae bacterium
GCGAGGTGCCATGCCGAGGGGATGGTGACGATGGCGAACCGGTAAACGCCAAAACCGGCCAGCGCGGTCGCGACGGCGCCGAGACCGGCGCGGACGATTCCCGAATGACCCATCGCTACGGCCGCCGTGAAGAGAGCGACTCCGAAAACGTTCGCGACGCAAGACGGGCCGAACGCGCCTTTCACCGCCAACAGAAACAACACCGCGATCGCCGCCGGCAAACAGCGCCTCGCCCCGTTTTCCCCCGTCGGCAGGCTCACGACGAACAGGAGCCCCATCGCGACCCAGGTGAGGATTTCTCGCAGCGGCACGGCAAGAAAACCCGCCGCGCCGGCACCGAACCACGCGCCCGCCGCCGCGGTCGCCGCGCCGGCCGCGAGCCTCGCGTTTACCGCAAGGACAGCCGCGTTTCGTTCCACCATCGATACCGTCATGCTCTTCTAAGAACTTGTCCGCAAATTAGTTGGGGGGCCTATCCCGATTTTCACGCAGCGCAGCGGAGTGAAATTCGGGGTTGCCCCCGGGAATTCGGGAAGTTAATTCTATACGAGTTCTAAGGACCTAAATCGCCAAACTCCCTCTCCCTGATCTCATCACTCCGTACTTCGTCACGTTACCGTTAGTCACCTTCGTGTCCTCCTTACGCCGCGGCAATCCAGCCTTCGCGGTCGAGAATCGCGTCGCACGCCTCGCAAACGCTTTCCACGTCGATCGCCTCCATATACTCCGAAGAAAGCGTACGCCGCCGCCGCGTGGGACCTTCGAACACGCGTTTCTGAATCGCGATGTGCCCGGGCCCGTAGGGCCCGTGGCGATCCGCCGGCCACGGCCCGTATAATCCAACACAGGGCGTACCCAAGGCAACGGCCAGGTGAAGCGGTCCGGTATCGGATCCGAGAAATATCTGGGCGCGACGCGTCAGGGATGCCAACTCACGAAGGGTCGTGGAAGGGGCGAGGAGGGCGTACCCGCCGGAACCGGCGACAACCGTCTCGGCGGCACGGCGTTCGGCGTCTCCGGCCCAAACGACCAATGCCGGCATTCCGCGACGACTGCCCAAGTAGCGTGCCACGGCCGCGAAGCGCTCGGCCGGCCAAAGTTTCGACTCCCAGCCGGCACCCACGTTGATTACCGCGAACCCGCCTTCACAGTGGTTTTGCCGGATCACGTCGTCCATCGACGCCTGTTCCGGCTCGTAGAGCGGCATGTCGAAATGGATTCTCGGCTTGGAAATCCCCAAGGCCGAAAGAAGTCCGACGTTGTGGTCGATCATGTGCGGACCGGGCGTCTCGACGAGTTCGGTATGCAGGAAACGGCTCAGTTCTCGGCCCCATCGGTTGCCGAACCCGATTCTTCGCCGTGCTCCGCTGAGCCAAGCGAGAATGGCGCTTTTCGTCAAACACTGTGCGTCGATGACCGCGTCGAACCGCCGCGCCTGCAATTGCCGCCGGAACCGGCAAATCCCCCGCGGCGACTTCAACCAATTTCGTGGGACCGGAATGACCTCGTCGAGCGCGGAATGCCCTTGCAGCAGCGTTCCGGCGCTGGGCCCCACGGCCCAAGCAAGATACGCGCCCGGCAATTGATCGCGCAGCGCACACGCGATCGGAACGGCGTGAATCACGTCTCCGACCGCGCTGAGCTTGATTATAAGTATCCGAGAAGCCATCGAAAACCGTATTGCTTGGACCGACGGGAATAGCGCGGCGGCCCCACGGAAGCTGGTTCCCGGCGCCGGATCACCGTCCAAAAAAAGGGACGAAAAGGAATAGTCTACTTCATCGGAAAACGATGGACAATCGGTCCATCTCGATTACGCCAGAGGAACCCGATCATCCCAAGTAAAGGCCCCGGGAAACGCGACTCGCATCCGCCGCTAGAATCGCTTGTCGCACGTCACGCAGACCGGCCACTCGCGGAAATCGCCGGTGATGTGCGCGGCCCGGATGGCCCGGTATCGCTCTCCTCTCCATATCTCCCCGATTGTCTGTTTGCGCAAATCGCCCAAAACCATCTTGCCGTCAAAGTCGTAGCAGCAGGGAACCACTTCTCCGGTCCAGAGGATTTGCAGAATCGGTTCGCGAAGGATGGGGCAAGGTTTGGGATTTCCCCGGGGCCGGTTGTACTCTCGCCCGTCACCGTAGTTGTGCAGCGTGTTGTAGCCGATGCGCACTTTCGTCCCCCACTGCCACGCGAAGGGAAGGAACTTCCACCACTTGCCGATGTATTGGAGCCGGATCACCATTCTGGATGAGGACGCTCGCTTCGCCGCGACCAGAGCCTCGATTCCGCGAACCGTTTTCTCGTAGGACAGTCTCCGGTGGATCGCCTCGTATTCCCTCTTGTTCGTCCCGTAAAAGCTGATTTTAATCTTGTCCAGACCGGAGGCCACCATTTCCTCGGCCAGTTCGGGCGTAATCACCGACCCGTTGCTGACGGTGAAGGTGGGACAGTCCAGTTCCCGTTTCACGCGGCGGACGAAATGGCAGAAGTTCTTATCCAATAGCGGTTCCCCATATCCTTGGATCGTGAACTTCTCGATCCGGCGGCCGCAAAGCTGCTCGAGGATGTGCTCGAAGAGGTCCCGGTCCATGAACCCCTTGCGGCGCGAAAGGAGTTCGCGGGGACAGATCGTACAATGGGCATTGCAGGCGTTGGTGTTTTCCAGACGAATCTGGGTTGGAAACGGCGCCGGAAGACGGACGGCTTCGGCGGGGAGAGTCCGCGCATCGGTGGGACGCTGGGACAACCGGCGATGACCGGCGGCGCGATCGGAAACAGAACTCATTGTGCTGGCTCGGTTTGAGAAACAAGGTCCAAAGGGCTCATCCGCCCTGCGCGGCCGAATTATAGGAGTGTGCGTCGGAATACCCAATAGAGCTTTGCCCGTCAAAAAACCAGAACCGCTAGGACCTGGCCCCCTTTAATGGCGATGCAACGATCCCCTCTAAACGGCATCCCCCCTAAGTGTGTGTGATTGAATAATCTTGAAATGATGCCCCGGACTACTACAAAACTCCCCGCTTTGGGCGTTCATTTGCACGACAACCGCTTTCGCGCCCGTCAGACAAGTTCGCCGGTTTCGTTCACCCGCAAGAAGCGGTCGGCGCCGACGTCGTAGGCGGTTAGGAAACCACCGCCATAGAGGTAAGTGTCGATGCACAATAGGTGTGGCAGCCGCAGAATCTGACCATCTTTTTGCGCCGTATGCCCCACGACGGCTGTTTTGCCCGAGCGGTGCCGCCCCGGCTGGCGGTCGCGGATGCGTTCCCAGATCAATACTTCGCGCGGTTGTTCCTCCAGCGGAAGGGTCTCGTCATAGCTGGCATGGACGAAAAAGTGGTGCTCCGTTTCGTGCCAGAGAACGCACCCGCGGATGAATTCGATATGTCGCGGGTCGATCTTTGCGGCGTGCTTGCATCCATACGAAAGCAATGTCGCGTCTCCCCCGGCGACGGTCCGCCAGAACTCGTCGTCGTCAAGGCCGTCGAGGACGTCCAGGAGCATCTCTTCGTGATTGCCCAGCAAGGGGACGAGCGTGCGGTTTCGCCGCAAATCCAAGAGGATTTCAATCGCCCCGCGCGAGTCGGGCCCGCGGTCGATGTAGTCCCCCAACGTGACGATCGTATCCTCCGGTCCGGGGGCGATCGCGCGGAGAAGCCCGGCGAGGGCGCGCGCATGTCCGTGAATATCGCCGATGGCGATGGTGCGGCCTGGCATGGGCTCTCCCTCGCCTAATCGAGCGGCGACAAGATATCTTGCTCGCTCGCCGAAGCGTCGAGCGGCGAATTCGTCTCCGGGACGGCTCGCGCCCGGCCGCACGCGACGCAACGATACCGCGGCTCGTAATAGACGACCTCCTTCTTCACCAGTCGCTTGACGGTCCGTGGTTTGCCGCATTTCACCGGTGCCGGAGTGCGGCAAACGCAGCGCTCGTTCGCGCCGCACGCGCCCTCGCAGCAGCGCACTGGCGGCCACAAACGCGGTAGCGCGGGCAAGACCGGGCAGACCACCTCACTCTCAACGACCCAAACCGTCTTCTTCCGCTCCCGGCACTCACGTACCACCCTGCAGTTTGCGCAATGTGGACAGCAGCGGACCGACGCGGCGGCCGTCGGCCGAGGTACCCGTTCGGCGGCTGGAAGCGGCTGCGGCGCGACCGGATTCTCGCTCGAGGCGAACACGGAAGTCTCACCGAAGGAGAAAAAAGCAGTAAGCACCAACAGCATGATTGAGGTTTTCATGATTGCGTTATTCCAATCCTGTTTCCCCTACCGTTCGGATTCGGACGAGAGCACATTTCACCCGATCAAGCTTTCAGCCCACGGATGCATGCCTAGTTCAGTTCTTATCGTCCTTCGTGGTTAAGGATTCGCGGGCATAGGGGTTATTCCGGGAAAGACGGATCGACAATGCCGCTATTTATTACTCATATTTCGCAAATTGACAACAAGGGGCGTCATCGCGAGATTCACGACCGGGCTTCGATTTCGAGACGCGAAAGACCCCATGCTTATTGGGGGATCAACAACACCTCGGAGCAACATCTAACGGAAACCTAACAAATCTCTAGCAAAAACACGGTAGAATGATTGCCAAACGATGCGACGACGGAGCCAACGCCAAGGAGGGTTCGTCTGGCGAAGAGTCCTTTTTTCGCGGCTGAAGGATGGACTGATGCGTCTTTCCGCCCTCAACTAAGCCCTGGCACCCCCCGGTTAACGGAGTTTTTTCATGCCTTCTCGTTACGTCCTTATCGTAGAGGATGAGCAGGACATTCGCGAGCTTGTCAGCTACAACATGTTGAAAGAGGGGTACCAAGTCGCGGCGGTCGCCTCCGGCGAGGAAGCGATCGAGGCGGTGAAGTCCAGGCGGCCCGACGTCGTTTTACTCGATCTGATGTTGCCGGGCGTCGACGGACTTACCGTCTGCGCGACACTCAAGGAGAACCCCGAAACCAATGCCATTCCGGTGATTATGCTCACCGCGAAGGGGGAGGAGACCGATATCGTAACGGGACTGAACATGGGCGCCGACGACTATGTCACGAAGCCGTTCAGCCCCAAGGTCTTGCTCGCTCGCGTTTCCGCCGTGATGCGGAGGATGAACACTTCGGAATTGGAGGAGGAGGAAGAAGGGGAGGGAACGATCTCGCGGCATGAATTGACGATTGACCTTCGCCGCCACCAGGTCTTCATCCATGACAAACCGGTCGAACTGACTTCCACGGAATTCCGCGTCTTGGTATTTCTGGCCCGGCGTCCCGGCTGGGTTTACACGCGGCAGCAGATTCTCGACGGCGTCCACGGCGACAAATACGCGATTACCGACCGCGCGGTCGACGTGCAAATCGTGGGACTTCGTAAAAAACTCGCCGCGGCCGGCAGGTACATCGAGACCGTGCGCGGCGTCGGCTACCGTTTCAAGGAACGGGCCGAGGCGGTCTGACGAAACCGGTCCGCCGGGTTCCCTGCGGCGTCGATACTAATCCCTCGCCACCGGTTCGCCTCCGCTCCGCGTGCCCATTGCGCGCCACACCCACAAGTCGACCGCGTCGTCGATGGGGCGTACCGAACCGTCCATGAATGCGGCATTGACGACGCCGGGATGGTGGCTGCGCGCGGTGATCGCCGCGTAGGTCGGTTGCGTGAGGCTCTTGCCTTCTTGCAGCGAATTGTAGTCGATGTCGTAAGTGCGATTTCCCGAAGTGAATGGTACCACCGTGTTCGGTGTGAAAACGGTGGTGATGCCGCTATGATGGACCCGGCCGTCGCACCATTCCGTGTGGCCGGTGTTGTCGTTCGTGTCGGGACCGAGCTTCAATTCTGCGCCGTTACCCATGCTCGCGACGGCCGCCGGAGAGACGGGGACGTTCTTCCCGGGATCACTCGTATTTCGTACATAAGGGGTAAATGTCTTCACCTCCGCCGCGCAGAGCGTCGAACTGGTCCCGTCAGTGAAATCCGCCGGCCGCAGGCGGCTGTTGACGAAGAAGGAGCCGTCTCCTCCGGTATCCGTCGCCGGATTCCACACGAGCCACGTTCCGAAGTTGAATCCGTAGTTCTGAGGATAGATGTATGCGGCGCCGTTCTTCGTGCGAACCTTATCGTTCACCTCGGAGGGGCAAAGAAATATCGGAACGCGCATTTGTGGGACGCCGGAGCCGAGTTGCGCGTCCCAGGCGATATCCAGGCGGACCATATCGAAGGCGGGCCCCTGCTCCAAATAGGGAAGAATCCGTCCGTGTACCGACCAGGAACCGTTGTTTGCGCTCAACACGGTCCGGGGGGTAATACAGAAACTGGGGGGAAAAGTACCATGGCCGCTCTGGTAGGTATGCACCGCCAGTGCCAACTGTTTGAGGTGATTGGAGCAGGTCATCCGCCGCGCGGCCTCGCGCGCGGCCTGGACCGCCGGCAGAAGCAAGGCGATCAAGATTCCGATGATGGCGATGACCACCAGCAATTCCACGAGCGTAAAACCGTGCTTTCTTCGCATCAACAATCGGGAAGGCATAACAACTCGCGGCCGGTCGGCGCCGCCACTCAGAATCGATCACGCGACCCGTAAGCAATTCCCGTGCCGATCACCGATACGCGACTTTTTCCGTCGGGGCGATGCTGGTCTGGAGTATTGCCGCACACTCGTGGTTCATGCTCGCACAATGTTTGGCCGCCGTTTAGTTTCGGACCACACGGCGAAACGAGCGAACTCAGGAGCTATGGGGAGTTTAGAGCGTGGATTCAATGGACCCTTTTCGGCCTTGCGGCGTTTTGGACTAAAAGCATAGAATGCGCCGAAAATCAGGCTGCCATGGTACGATTCTCTGTTAGTTTTCATTTGACAACCCCGTCGATTCAGGCATGGGCCTTGAACTGACCCAATCCGGCCCTCCTTGGCGACGTCTCGCCTGTTGGTTGGGACTTCTTCTCCTCGCCGCGGCGTTGATCCAAGGGTTCTGCGCGCTCCGTGCGGCCGTACCTGCTTTGGACGCGGTCCGGTTCGTCGCGTTGGCCGAACGTGCCGGAAGCGAATCATGTTGGACGCTTTGGACCGCGACCGGGGAGGAACCCCTCTTTCCGTTCTGGCTTAGAGCGGTTCGGGGAACGGCCGCGCGAATCAGTGGAGGAATGCCGGTAAACTGGGCGACATGCGTCCAACTTGCCGCGGCGATTCCGGCCGCTTTGAGCGTCGTTCCCGTGTTCCTCCTTTCGGTACGCCTCGTCGGCGAGAGGGGAGCGGTCGCCGGGACATTCCTTTTCTGCACCCTGCCGGTGGTCGTTAGACTGGGAGCCCAAGGGTTGAGCGAAGGTCTTTTCCTGTTCCTCTTCGCCTTCGCCGCGTGGACCGCCGTCCAGTATTTCCAAACGCATCGAAGCTGGTGGCTCGCCGCCGCAGCCGTTTTCTCCGCGCTGGCAACGATGACACGAATCGAAGGAGCCGCCCTTGTCTTGGTACTGGTCCCCATGGTGCTCATCGAAAACCTCTCGCTTGGCTCCGATTTCTCCGCCAGCGCGAAATGGCGACGAGTGAGTCATCGCTTGCTTTCCGCCGCGGCGGTACTCTGCCTGTTCTGCCTCTTTCTGCTGCCATTCCGATTCGCGTCCGGTTCCGCCCCGCAAACCGCCGAGTCGACACATGGACCCCAACTGGAGGGTGAATCGGTCGCCCACTCGTTTGCGGTCAAGGAGAAGAGCCTGCGTAATCGGGGGGTAATCGCCGGAGGGCGTCAATTCGCTGAAGAGTTCGCGAAGGCGTGGAACTATATCGGGCTAGTTGGTTTGGGGGTAGGATATTGGCTTCTTCGAGGGAATTCCCGGGGAGGTGAGCGATTTATCCATGCCTTTTGGCTTTTTTTTGGCGGAATCCTGCTCATTTTCGCGATTTGGGAAGGATATTTGGCTGCGAGGCATCTATTACCTATGGTGGCGACTGGCGCAGGATGTGCGGCGATAGGTCTTTTGCATATTGGAAACCGTCCGGCGTGGGGGCTTTTCGTCATTGCGGTTCTGTTCGGTCTCCTTCGAACCGCCGAGCCCCTTCACGCCGAACGGGCCGGTTACCGGTTCGCCGGCCGCTGGCTTGCCGAACAATCCGGAGGCGCCAAGGTCCTCGACACCAAAGGTTGGACGCGTCTCTATAGCGGCAGAACCACCTATCAGTACGACAAGGCGAAAGAGGCGTTTGCCGACACGGATCTCGGGTTCGTGGTGGTCGACCCGCGTGAGTTGACCTACGATTCTCCGAGATCGCGGACCCTGAGTGGATTGCTTGCGCGTCGGGGCGAGAAACTGGCCGAATTTCCCCCTCTGGCGCCCAGGGTGGCCGTATACCGGTGGAACCCGGGGACGGATCAGGATGAAAAGCCTAACCGATTATTTTTTTGAAGCCGCGTTCACCGCGTTCCAGCCGCGTTCGCCGTTCTACGAATTCGGCTTTCGCGAGTATGAACCGCCCCCTTCGACGGAGGGAACGACTCCGACGGATCCGGACTTCGCCGACCTCCCGTTCGACGGACTGACCGGGTTCAATCGACGGGGCGCGGACCGCGAGGAACGCGTCGCGGAGTCGACGGACGAGCTGCCGTTCATTTCCGGCGTCGCGCGGACGGTTATCTGCGTCGACGCGCTTGAGCGGACGCGCGACCCCCGGCGGGCCGTGAGTGAAATGGTTCGGATTCTCGCGCCGCAAGGTTTGCTTCTGATCGGAGTGCGTCTGCCGCGGCAATGGCCGCCGAAGCGGGACCTGCGGTTCTGGCTGACGCCCCAAACGATGCAACGGCTGTTGGGGGATTTGGACGCCACCGCGATTGCTTGGTACGGAAACGGCCCGGTCCTCCGAGAGCTGGCGGCCGTTGGATACAAGGGCCGCTTCACCACCGAAATCGCCACCCGCTTCAGCCGGTTTCTCCGCTTGATGAACGACTACGAGTGCCTACGGCGATGGGATCCGATGCGGCTGCTGCGCTATCTGGCGAATCTCGTCCGCGGCGGCAGGGGGGCGGACCGCGGTGAGATGCTTCACATGGCGGTCCATCTACCGGGCTCTTCGCTGTTGCACTCGGCCTGGTTCGATTCCGCCCCGGAGAGTGAACCTCGTATCCAGGAGAACGGCTCCGCGGGCTCCAACGGCTTGCGGAGATAGTCACGAACCTCAACCCCACCGTCTCGATGCCGAACGCCCATTGGGTATTTTCGTCCACCCTGTTTCTGACCATGTTGCTGTTCTCCGGCGACGTGGGGGCGCAGATTCCCTGGTACGAGGGTTTCGAGGGTCCGGAGACGTCCTGGCGTCTGGTCGGGGGAGATGCCCAGTATCGCGTCGATTCGCATCGCCGCGTCGCCGGAGAGGCCCACTGCGGCTCCGGAAGCGAACACTGGCGCATTACCGGAAACGGCGGAACCTCGGTTTACGTCGGCCACCAGGTCGGGTTGCCTCGCGTCATCGATGAGTTGACCCCCACGCTTTGGGTCAAGTCCGATCGCACGGGACTGCGTCTTCTGGCCAGGGTGGTTCTGCCCAGGGCGATCGATCCGGCCACGCGGTCACCCCGAACCGTTCTCATCTACGGAAGCAGCTATTCGCAGGTGGGTCGTTGGCAACAGCTCCGGATTCAGGAGGTGCCGAAGGCGGTGAGCGGCGCCGCGCGGATGCTCCGGCTGGAGGCCGGACCGGAAATCGACGTCCGCGAGGCCTACATCGACGAGATTCTCCTGAATATCTACGGCGGACCCGGCGTGACCAACGTCTGGATCGACGACTTGGATATCGCCGGTCACGTGGCCGCGGGGCCGATTTACGCCGGGGTGAGCGAATCGGTGGGCCGGCCGGCGTCGGTCTCCGCGGACGACCTTTCCGAGGTCCGCATGGTCGGTTCGACGTTGACGGTCGACGGCCATGCGATGTTCCCCCGGATCGTCCAGCACCAAGGCGAGCCCCTCTCGCTCATCCGTTCGCTGGGATTCAACGGGATATGGCTTCCCGCGACCCCTTCCGCGGAAATCCTCGACGAGGCGCGGCGGCTGGGGCTTTGGATCGTTTGTCCGCCGCCGGTCGAGCCGGGGTCCGGCGGTGAAGACCGTGTTCTCCCCACGCGAGATTTCGACCGTGTGCTGGCCTGGGATATGGGAAAGGTCCAGTCGCTGGAGCACGTCGGGTGGCTCCGCGCGTTGGCGACGCTGGTTCGCGACGCGGACCAGAACTCCCAGCGGCCGCTCCTGTGCGCCCCCGAGGCGGGGACGCGCGCGGCCAGCCGGTTCGCCGACGTCCTGGTGTTCGGCCGGGAACCGCTCTGTGGGGGCTTGAAACTGACCGAATACGGGACCTGGCTTCGAGAACGGCCGCGGTTGGCGCGGCCGGGAACACCCTTCTGGACCTCGGTGCAGACGGAAGTTCCCGGGGCTATCCTCGAACAGTGGACCGCCTCCGGGGCGGCCTGGTCCGAACCGCCGGCATTGGACGGCGAACAACTCCGCCTTCTTACCTACACGGCCATCGCGGCGGGAAGCAAGGGACTGCTGTTTCAGTCGTCGGTGCGGCTCGATTCGACCGACGCCGTCAACCGCGTCCGGGCGGCGGCCCTGGGCCTCTTGAATCTGGAACTGGATCTGATCCGGCCTTGGGTGTCTGGAGAATACTACGGAGGGACGGTTGATTCGAATGATCCGGAAATCGTCGGCGCCGTCTTGGCCACGGACCGTGCACGGCTGGTCGTCCCGCTCTGGGTGGGAGACGGCGCGCAGTGCGTTCCCGGTCAGGCGGCCACGCAGGTCGTCTCGTTCGTCGTGCCGGGCGTTCCGGAGACGTTCTCCGCCTATTTGCTCGCCCCCGGAGGGCTGCAGCCACTCGAACGGAAACGCGTCACCCGGGGCATTCAGGTTACCATCGAAAACTTCGCCTTGTCGTCGCTCATCCTGCTGACCCAGGACCCGCTGGCCATTTCAAGTCTCTCGAAGCGGATCGCCTCGATCACGCCGCAGACGGCCGAGTTTCACCGCGAGCTGGCCGCGCTGAAGCTGCGTTCGGTTGAAATCACCCAGGGGCGGCTCCCGGCCGATCCGAAGGCGGGGCAGTTCATCCAGCGGAGCCGTCACTACTTGCAGTCTTGCGATCAGGCTCTCTCGGCGCGCGACTTCCGTACGGCGCGGGTTCACGCGGAACGCGCCTCGCGGCCGTTGCGTCTACTGGAAAGGGAAGAGTGGAACAAGGCGATCGCGTCCGTCGGCTCGCCGGTCGTGACACCCGCCTCCGCCTGCTACTCCACCCTCCCGTGGCACTGGGCCTGGGTTAACGAGGTTCGCTCGGCGACCGCCGGGCCGAACCTGTTGCCCGGCGGCGACTTCGAGGACTTGCCGGCGATGCAAGCCTCCGGGTGGCAACACTTCCAATGCGGGGACAACTCCATTCACGCCAGAACGCAACTGACGGAAACGGCGAGCCGGAGCGGCCGATTCGGCTGCCGACTCTCGGCCGTTCCCTCGCAACCCGAGGAAGCCCCGGCCGTCGTCGAGACCCCGCCGGTCTGGATCACCTCCCCGTCGATTCCCCTTCCCGTTGGCGCGCTGGTTCGGATACGAGGCTGGGTCCGCGTCCCGAAAGAAATCACCGGTAGTGTCGACGGGTTGATGCTGGTCGACTCCCTCGCCGGCGAACCCCTCGCCGCGCGATTCCATCAGACGGCCGACTGGCAGCCCTTCACCCTCTACCGCAAAGCGACCGTCGGCGGCGTCATGAACGTCAGCTTCGTCCTCACCGGAGTCGGAGAAGCCTGGATTGACGACGTGAGTATCGATATTCTCTCGCCCCGATAGCCCCCCTTAGTCCACGTGTAGTCTCGGCCGGACGGTCGCCGGCCGCACCACCGTGAACCAACTCCCTGTTGAGGGAAGCGGCCCGGAGTCTTCCCCCCACGCGAGCGGCTATTGCCAGCGGCCGAGACGTTGTTACAATTGGTTCTTGT
>CAZFQG010000195.1:0-11917 GCA_964520785.1 uncultured Planctomycetaceae bacterium
GGGAGGGTTCCCTCGGGACAGTAGCTATGATTGATCTCCAAGAAGACCCCGTTAATGGGGGATCCGGAGCGGACTATCTCATTGGCGACGTGCAGAGGCGTAAAGTCAACTTCGCGATGATTATTGAATTCCGCCCAAGGCTGATCGAAACTTAGAGTCCTGGGGGTATCGGGGTCTTGTTCGGCGACGACGGAGAGTAGCTCCACGGCCAGTCGAACTCGCTGTCCCTCGTCGAGCGAGAGGACGCCCGGCGTTTGTAACCTGCCCGCGCATTGCCACAAATCCACCTTGCCGCGGTATCGCTTTACGACCTGGGCCGTGAACTGCCGGGCCGAATACGAGATTGAGTCGTAGTCGTTTTCATAAAGGTAGAGCCAATCAGGCAGATAATTGTTGTCAAAAGAGAGGATTGGTCCCGAGCAGACAACAAGCCTCCTGTCGAGGCACCACTGAATCTGCTCATCTGGCGCAGTCCAATCGGTATTTCCCTCATGTGACTCGATCTTCCCCCAGATAATGGGTACATTGGCGGCGTTGAACGCCTTATGATAAGCGTTTGACGAGCGGGGTTCGAACGTCGTGGTTCCTAAATCCGCCCCCAGAAAGCACTTCCGAGGCCCTTTCTGTCGGAGACGCACATCGAGTGCCTGTTCGACAAAGGTATTTCCGAGGCCGTCGGCGACCTCGCAAGCCGATTGCATCGCCTGTTCGATGGGGGCTTCGTTTCCCGTCGCGATTTGGCCGAAAAGTGTGACCGCCTCGCGGAGCGCGGCGGTCAACGCTTCGGGAACCGCCAAACCATACTGTTCCCATTCACCCAATTGATTCCGTACCTGAACGAGCTTACCCCGGGTGAGTTCGACTTCCAGCCGGTAGGGCATCTGCCGCTGCAGGAGGCTTCCGGTGCCTAGCGTACGCCATCCGACCCCTGGCACGTTCCAAGGCACGTATATACTGGCCGAATCGGACAAATCCCACTCACAGCATAGTAATTCACCCTCCCAGCGAACCTCCGTCTGCCAGGGGCTCCGATCAAACCCAATGGCATAGATCGAAGGGAGGACGGGATCGATCCGTTGCCTGGGACTGTCTACAATGAATCGAAGAAATCCCATAAAATAACACAGGGAGGTGAAATGCAATAAGTTTTCGCCCGGATGGGGAGGTTCAGTGAGGTCGATAACCGACCTCTGGTTCGTCACACGGAGCGACCGAGTCTTTCCAATGAACGGATTTCAGCTCCGGTTTCATCGCGAGACTTTCTCCCGGGACTATTATATATACATACGGAGTCATCGTTTCGCGGGGCCGGTTCGAACAGTCTATCCCCGTCCGGTCGGCGGAATCCCTGAGACTCGAATGGGATGAGGTGAGTTTGGTTGGATATTCCGGCTCTATTTGGCCGATCATAACCGTTCATTCCCCGTGTGAATTGGAGGGACGATCCCCTCCCGGGTCGGTTCTCGGAAGCCGTCGCGGACAGCGAGCTATTTTTTCTTGCCAGCGGTTGACTTCTTTTGAGACGCCTGGTAATATCTACAATTTTCCCGCTCGTTCGGGAAAGAGCTTTGTTTTTTGGCAATTTGGTAGGGTTTGGACCTTCGGAGACTGATCCGTGGCTGAGCAGAGTAAAGAGTATATCCGGATTCGCATGGAAGCGTACGATCACGCGGTTCTCGACCAGAGTGCCGCGGAGATCGCCGATACCGCCAAGCGGACGGACTCCGTCGTGCATGGTCCTATTCCCCTGCCGACGCGAATTGAGCGCTATACGGTTCTTTCGGGTCCTCACGTGGACAAGAAGGCCCGGAAGCAGTTTGAGATCCGGACGCACAAGCGTCTGGTCGATATTTTGAATCCGACGGCGAAGACGATTGAGGCTTTGAATAAGTTGAGCCTCCCGGCGGGTGTGGACATCAAGATCAAGGCGAAGACGGCATCGTAGTTTTGCCGGGGCCGTGTTCGGTCCCTCCCCACCGGCGTATCGGGCCGGGTTATCGGCGACTCCCCCCTCGGTCGCCGAGACGATTGAGCGGTTTTTTTCCTCGACGGATTGAAGTGAGATAAGTCCGAGGTATAATTAGCCCCTTGGCGTCAATTTTGGCTTCTGAGAAGGGACGGTTCTCTCCGTCCGGGAACTTGGCGAATATGACATGGAAGCCTCGCGGGTAATGTCGGCCATCGGCCGGGACGTTCCCGCTGGCGGGCGCGAATAAAAGGTAAGAACGATGATCAAAGGTTTGCTCGGCTGCAAAGTCGGGATGACGCAGGTCTTTTCTGAAGACGGCCGTGTTATTCCGGTTTCCGTGATAAAAGCGGGTCCCTGTGACGTTTTGCAGGTCCGGTCGCTGGACCGCGACGGGTATGAAGCAGTCCAACTGGGTTTCGGCAATAAGCCGCGTCGTCTTGCCAATCGCGCCGAACGTGGTCATGTCGCGTCTCTTGATAGCAAACGGCAAAAGCGTCGCGCCGCGGGTGGGGTTTCGGCGTCCCCGAAGGCGGATTGCGAGCCGAAGCGGTTTATCCGTGAGTTTCGCGGGACGACGACGGGGTGCGAGGTCGGTTCTACGTTGACGGTCGGCGTCTTCGCGGAAGTCGTTGCGGTCGACGTCGTGGGAACGAGCAAAGGGCGTGGAACGGCCGGCGCGATGAAGCGCCACAATTTTTCGGGACAGCGTGCCAGCCACGGCGTGAAGAAATGCCACCGCCACCTTGGGGGTACCGGTTGTAGTGCCTGGCCGAGTCGGGTCATCAAGGGAAAAAAGATGCCCGGGCGATATGGGGGTGATCGCTGTACCGTTCGGAATCTCCGTGTAGTGTCCGTTGACGAAGAGAATCATCTGCTGATTGTCCGCGGGGCGGTTCCGGGGCCGAACGGCGGTTATGTCATCATCCGCGAGACGAATCGGCTTCCGCGTCCCTTGACCGACGCCGAAAAGGCGGAGCGGGACGCCAAAATGGGTGGGAAGAAGAAAAGAAAGTAGTCATTGGTCCGCCGGACGGCCGCCGGGGTCGTGGCGCGTCGGAGGAACCGGACAAGAATCGCGAAATAAGAAGCCATGGGAACGTTGCCTGTTTTCGATCGAACTGGAGCCGAGGTCGGATCGTACGAAATCGATCCGAATGATCTGGCCCCGGTCATTAACAAACAACTGATGCATGACGTCGTGGTGATGTACCAGACGAATCTGCGCCAGGGATCGGCGAAAACCAAGAGCCGGAGCGAAGTGGCCGGATCCACCTCGAAGATGTACCGTCAGAAGGGGACTGGAAACGCCCGGGCGGGATCGCGACGCAGCGGTATCCGTCGTGGCGGCGGTCATATCTTCGCGAAGCGGCCGAAAGACTGGTCGTACCGGATGCCGAAGAAATCGGTTCGCGCGGCGACGCGGATGGCGGTGGCCTCGCGGATTCTGGACGATGAAATCGTCCTTATCGACGACCTCGTTTTCGAATCTCCCAAGACCAAGGAGATGGCGGGCATCCTTAAGGCGCTGAAACTCGACGGTCAGACGCTGCTCGTCGCGGTGGAACAATACGATTTGAACGTGTTGAAAAGCATACGCAACCTGGCCGGTGTTTCCGTCTTGCCGGTGAGTGATTTGAACGCCCTGGAGGTACTGCGGCCGAAGCGGCTGCTGATGACGAAGGCGGCGATGGACGCGTTCCGCGAGAAGGCCGCCGGAACCCCGAACGTCTCTCAGGCCGGTTAACGAAGGGATCACGTGATGGCGAAAGACACTATCGAACCGAAGCTGCGACTGGAACCACACCAGATTCTGCTCCGGCCGCTTGTTACCGAGAAGGGATATCACAAGGCGGAGAAGCTCAACGCCTACTCGTTCGAGGTGAATCGGCTGGCCAGCAAGGATGACGTCCGCAGGGCGGTCGAGGAGTTGTTCGACGTGAAGGTGGTTCGCGTTAATACGCAGAACCGCAAGGGTAAGCCCCGCCGGATGCGGCAGCGTCGCGCCCACACCAAGGGTTGGAAGAAGGCGATCGTGACTCTTGATCCCGAAGATCGGATCGAGTTCTTCTAAACGGAAGGGTTACAGGGAGCATCGCCGCGAGAAGAGGCCGCTAGCACAACGGAAACCAATCATGGGAATTCGCCGATACAAACCGACTACGCCCGGACGCCGTCACGCGACGGTCAGTGACTTCGCGGAGCTGACCGAAGGCGCGAAGCCGGAGAAACGCCTGACGAAGATCAAACGTCGGACCGGTGGCCGAAACAACCAGGGCGTCATTACCTCGCGGCATCGCGGAGGCGGACACAAACGGAAATACCGTAAGATCGATTTCCGCCGCAACAAGGATGGGGTGCCGGCCGTCGTGAAATCGATTCAGTACGATCCGAACCGTTCGGCGCGAGTGGCCCTGCTGCATTACGTGGACGGCGAGAAGCGCTATATAATCGCTCCGGATTCCCTGAAGGAGGGCCAGAAGGTCATGAGCGGCCCGAACGCGACGCCGGAGGTGGGAAATTGTCTTCCCCTCTCGGCGATTCCGATGGGAACGGCGATCCATGCCATCGAGTTGCAGCCCGGCCGCGGAGCCGTCCTGTGCCGCGGAGCGGGCGCCGTCGCCGCCTTGGCGGCTCGCGACGCCGACTGGGCGCAGATTAGTCTCCCCAGCGGCGAGATTCGACGCGTTCCCGCCAAGTGCCGCGCTACGATCGGCCGCGTCGGAAACGCGGACCACATGAATATCCAGCTTGGGAAGGCGGGGAGAAAACGTTGGCTGGGACGGCGGCCGCATGTCCGCGGCACCGCGATGAACCCCATCGACCACCCGCACGGAGGCGGCGAAGGTCGCACCAAGGGGGGCCGCCATCCGGTGAGTCCGACGGGTAAGCCGACGAAGGGCGGCTCCACGCGGAAGAAACACAAGCCGTCGAATCGCGCAATCGTTCGCCGGCGCCGGTCGAGACGGTACGGAGTCTTGAAGTTATAACGTTGCGACACCTGAACCGCTTTTGGTGGTAACCAAATGGGAAGATCGTTGAAGAAGGGTCCGTTCGTTGATCCGAAGCTGTACGTCAAAGTGCAGAGGTTGGACGAAACGGGAAAAAAGGAACCGGTCAAGACTTGGGCTCGCGCATGCACGATCGTGCCCGAGTTCGTCGGTCACACCTTTATGGTTCATAACGGCAAGAGTCACCTGAAGGTCTTCGTGACCGAGGAAATGGTCGGACATAAGCTCGGCGAGTTTGCGCCGACGCGAACATTCCGCGGGCACGGAGGAAAGGGTAAGCGATAGACCATGGCGAAATCCGCAGGCACCGACGCCCCCGTCCCGGCGTACAGAGCGAGTCACCGTTTTGCGAGGATCAGCCCCCAAAAGGTGGGCCTCATCGCCGACCTGGTCCGCGGCAAGTACGCGGGGGAGGCGATGGAGATATTGCAGTACCAGCCGCAGCGCGCGGCGCGGATACTGGAGAAAGTGATCAAAAGCGCGATGGCGAACGCGGAGGATCGCCGCGATCCGCGGCCGGACTACCTGGTTTTGGAGGAAGTCCGCGTGGACAGGGGTCCGATGTTTCGCCGGCTTCGCCCGAAGGCGCGGGGGATGGCGACGCTGATCAAGAAACGCATGTCCCATATTACCGTCGTTTTGAGTTCACGGGATTAAGGTTCCCTCCAGAAAAAAAGAGACAAGGCATGGGTCAAAAGGTCAATCCAACGGGTTTCCGCACCGGCATCATGAGAGGCTGGAAAAGCCGTTGGTACGCGTCGAAACGGGATTTCGCCTCGCTTCTGGGCGAGGATTTCAAGATTCGTCAGTTCATTAAGACGCGCAAAGACACCGGTGATTCCAGGAAGCGGATGTATCCGGCCGTCGCGAAGATCGAGATCGAGCGGACGCGCGACGAGGTGAAGGTCGTCCTTTTTTCGGGCCGGCCGGGAATGTTGATCGGCCGGAAGGGAGAGAAAGTCGAGGAGCTGCAGAACGAATTGCAGCAGCTCACCGGCCGCCGCATCAACCTGAAGATTGAGGAGATATCCAAGCCGGAACTCGACGCGCAGCTCGTGGCGGAAGACATCGGCGAACAGTTGGCTCGCCGCGCGAGTTTTCGCCGCGCGATGAAACGCGCCATGGAACAGACGATGGAAGCGGGCGCGCGAGGGATCAAGGTGCAACTGGCGGGGCGGCTTGGCGGCGCCGAGATGTCGCGGCGCGAGAAACAGATTTCCGGCTCGATTCCCTTGAGCACGCTCCGCGCGAAGATCGACTACGGATTCGCGGAGGCGAAGATCGCTCAAGGGCATATCGGCGTTCAAGTGTGGATCAACCAGGGTACTTATAGCGAGGACGAGATCGATGGCGTTGATGCCCAAGCGGGTCAAACATCGAAAAAGCCAAAGAGGACGTATAAGAGGTAACGCGACGCGGGGAAACCGCGTCGTATTTGGCGATTTCGGTTTACAGGCCACCCAAGGCGGCTGGATCAGCGCGGCTACGATCGAAGCCGGTCGTATCGCGGCGCAGCAATATCTGCGCAGCGAGGGCCGTTTGTACATCCGCTTGTTCCCCCACAAGTCGGTGACCTCGATCCCGCTGGAAACGCGTATGGGAAAAGGGAAGGGCGAGCCCGACTTTTGGGCCGCCGTCGTCAAGCCGGGAACCGTGTTGTTCGAAATCGGCGGCGTTACCGAAGAGGCGGCTCGGATCTGCTTCACGCGGTTGGCCCACAAGATGCCGGTACGCGTCCGGTTCCTCCGGCGACGTCCCGTGTAGTTTTCCGAGGCGAGACCGGCTGACCGAGATGGCGAGGCGTTTATTCATCGGTCGTCCGGATGGACCTCCTCACCCGACACCCGACCCGACATTGACGAACCGGACCTGAAGAAGAAACCCGGATATCTGGCTAGGAAATGAAATGACGAAGGCAGCCGAACTTCGCGAAATGAGCGATGAGCAGCTTGACGTGTTGTTGAAGGACACGAAGGAACAGTTGTTCCGCAGACGCGTTCAGTCGCAGATGGAGCGGCTCGATTCCCCGAGCGAGTTGATGAAAAACCGCCGGTTGATCGCCCGGATTCGGACGATTCTGCGGGAACGTGCTCCGTCGGCGAAACCGGATCAGGAATAGAGAAATGCCGTTGCGCTTCCGGCGCGGCGAAATGCGAGGGAACTGGAACATGCCCAAAAACGTAGCCATTGGCACAGTGACGAGCGACAAGATGGCGAAGACTCGCCGGGTGGAGATTCCGCGCGTCGTCCCGGACCGCATGTACGGAAAGTACGTACGGCGCAAGACGGTTTGTTTCGTTCACGACGAGAACGAGGAGTCGGAACTGGGGGATCAGGTGGAGATCATCGAGACTCGCCCCAAATCGAGGAAGAAGCGATGGGATTTGGTTCGCGTCGTTCAGAAGAGTCAGGTGATCGACGTGGCGGCGCTCCGCGCGGCCTCGAAAGCGGCCGGCGAGGATTTCTCGGCCGATGAAGACTCTTTCGCCGGAGAGGGTGTCTCGTCCGGCGATGAAAGCGAAGCGTAGGTGACGTCATGATACAAATGCAAACCCGGCTGTCCGTGGCCGACAATACGGGCGCGAAGGAGCTGATGTGCATCAAGGTGCTCGGCGGTTCGCGTCGCCGGTCCGCGGGTCTCGGCGATATCATCGTCTGCAGCATTAAGAGCACGATCCCTGGCAGTGACGTGAAGAAGGGGACGGTCGTCCGAGCGGTAATCGTGCGGTGCAAGCAGCCGACCCGCCGCGACGACGGGAGTTACGTCCGCTTCGACGGGAATGCCGCGGTGATCATCGATAACGACCGGAATCCGCGCGGAACGCGCATTTTCGGCGCGGTGGCCAGGGAGCTGCGCGAACGGAGGTTCATGAAGATCGTAAGCCTTGCGAGCGAGGTGGTCTGATGCATATCAAACTCAACGACATCGTGGAAGTGCGCAGCGGCGCGGACCGGGGTAGGCGGGGAAAAGTGTTGGCCGTCGACCGCGAGGCGGGAAAACTGACGGTTGAAGGTGTAGCACTGGTGTACAAGCACGTCCGGCCGAGCCGGCGGAACCCCCAGGGTGGGCGACTCTCGAAGGAGATGCCGATTCAGATGTCCAATGTACTGCTCGTGTGCGAGGCGTGCGAAGCGGCGACGCGGACCGGTGTCCGCTACGCGGACGACGGCAGCAAGCACCGTTTTTGCAAGAAATGTGGAGCGGCCATCGGACAGATCGCGCCGCCCAGGGCTCGTTACGCGAAAGTCTAGGCGCAAGATACGATGACTGCCAGATTGCAGAATAAATACCAGACCGAAATGATTCCGCGGCTGAAAGAGCAGTTGGCGCGGACCAATCTGCTCTCGTTGCCCAGGATCGAGAAGATCGTCGTCAGTATGGGCGTGGGAGACGCGATCAACGAAAAGAAGTATCTCGACGAAGCGGTCGACGCGATGCGTTTGATTACGGGACAACAGCCGATCGTCACCAAGGCGCGCAAGTCGATCGCCGGCTTCCGGCTCCGCGAGGGAATGTCGGTCGGCTGCAAGGTGACGTTGCGCCGCCGCCGGATGTACGAATTTCTCGACCGCCTCATCGCGCTGGCCCTTCCACGTGTCCGCGATTTCCGCGGATTGAACCCCACGGCGTTCGATGGACAAGGGAATTACAGCCTCGGATTGACGGAGCAACTCGTCTTTCCGGAGTTGAACCCGGACAAATACACGCGGACCCAAGGGATGAACATCGCGATCGTGACGACGGCCGAAACGGATGACGAGGCGCGCGAGCTGCTTCGGATGTTCGGCTTTCCGTTCAAGGCCGAGGGCACCGGCGAAAACAACTAGGGATGGGACCCGTTCCAGGCACGGGCCCCCTTTCGTTCAAGGAAAGACTATCGCATGGCTAGCAAATCCAAAATCGCCAAGGCGCTTCGCGAACCGAAGTATTCCACGCGGCGTGAAATACGCTGTCAGATATGCGGACGCCCCAGAGCCGTATACCGCAAATTCGGCGTGTGCCGTATTTGTTTCCGCAAATTGGCGGAAGAAGGCCTGATTCCCGGAGTGAAGAAGGCCAGTTGGTAGAGAGTTTTTCGCGAAAGTTTCATTTGAAGGCCTAAACCATCATGATGACCGATCCGATCGCCGACATGTTGACTCGTATCCGGAACGCGGTGCGCGTCGAAAAGCCTCATGTCGATATCCCGCTGTCCAAGGTGAAGCGCGGGCTGGCGGAAGTCCTCAAACGCGAAGGATACATTTGGGACTGGGAAGAAGTCGAATCGGACCCGGTGAGCCAGATTCGGATCTTCCTGAAATACGGTCCGAACGGCGAACGGGTCATTCAGAATATTCGTCGGATCAGCAAGCCGGGCCGCCGTGTTTACAGCGGAGCGGCGAAGTTGCGCCCGGTTCTGGGCGGACTCGGCATCAGTGTGATCAGTACCAGCCGCGGCGTCATCAGCGATCGGGAGGCGCGACAGCGCCGGCTTGGCGGTGAAGTGCTTTGCGAGGTTTGGTAGAGACCGAGTAGAGTTGAAAGCAAGGGAAACCAGAGATGTCGCGAATCGGAAAGAAGCCGATCCAAATTCCCGACGGCGTCAAGGCGACGGTGGACGGGTGTAAGATCGTCGTCGAGGGAAAACTGGGAAAACTCGATTGGGTGTTCCGCCCCGAGATGACCGTCGTCGTCGACGAAGACCAGAAGGAGATCCAGGTATCGCGGCCGAACGACGAACGAGATAACCGCGCGCTGCACGGCCTCACCCGCGCTCTGATACAGAATATGGTCGTCGGCGTGACGCAAGGATACGAGAGACGCCTGGAGATCGTCGGAGTCGGTTACATCGCGTCCGTGGAGGGAGACCGTTTGGATCTCCGTGTGGGATACGCGAATGAACTTCGCAGGACGATTCCCCCCGGATTAGAGGTGCAGTGTCCGGATCAACAGCACATCGTTATCCGCGGGATTGACAAGCAGCGGGTTGGTCAGTTCGCGGCCGAGATTCGCGCGTTGCGGAAACCGGAACCCTACAAGGGAAAGGGAATTCGCTACCAGGGCGAGCAAATTCGACGGAAACAAGGAAAAGCAATGGCGAAGTAGGCATCCCGTTCGTGCTTACTTCCCCTGCCAGATGGCCGTGAGTGAGATAGTCTTGTGAGACACGAAAAACGAATCGGAAAACAGCGTCGGCGCCGTGCGTTGTCGGTACGAAACCGCGTCAAGCACGGTCTGACCCGTCCGCGGTTGACCGTCTTCCGAAGCCTGAAACACATCTATGCGCAAGTGGTCGACGACGGAGCGGGAAAGACGCTGGCCCAGGCCAGTACGCTGGACCCCGAGGTCCGCGGCGAACTTTCTTCCGGTGGTAACGTCGCCGCCGCGCGGCGGGTCGGCGAAGCGATCGCGAGAAGGGCTCTCGACGCCGGTGTGAATCAGGTCGCGTTCGACCGCAGGGAATATAAGTACCACGGACGGATCGCGGCCCTGGCGGATGGTGCGCGCGACGGCGGACTCGACATCGGCGCGAAACGCGAGAATCGCGCCCAAGCGGCTGCCCGCGCGGCGAAAGAGTCCGCCAAAGACAAAGGCAAGAAGAAAAAGAAATAACCAAAAACCCGTTTACTGGTAGACGCCCATGGCTACGGAACCCGCCCAAGGGGGATTGATTGAAAAGGTCGTTAAGATACGGCGCTGTGCCGCCGTCGTGAAGGGCGGCCGGCGGTTCAGCTTCAAGGCCCTTGTCGTCCTCGGTGACGGAGAAGGCAAGGTTGGCTGGGGCTACGGCCGCGCGAACGAAGTGCCTCCCGCGGTCGAAAAGGCTCAGCAAGACGCCGCGCGGAGCATGGTCGCTATCGCGCTAAAGGGTTCGACGATCCCACATACCGTCAAGGGCCGGTTCGGCGCGGCGAAGGTGATTCTGGTGCCGGCCAGCCCCGGTACCGGCGTGATCGCCGGCGCGGCGGTTCGAGCCGTGTGCGAGGCATGCGGCATTCACGACATCCTCACCAAGAGTTACGGGTCGACCAACCCGATCAATTTGGTGAAAGCGACCATCGGCGCTCTGACGGAGTTACGTAACCAGCAAGAAGTCGAACGCCTGCGAGGAGTTTCGCTCCAATGAATCTGAACGAAGTACATCAAGGGATTTTGAAACGCCGCAAACGCAAGCGGATCGGGCGCGGACCCGGCTCCGGCCATGGCAAGACCGCCGGACGCGGTCATAAGGGCCAAGGGTCGCGTGCCGGTTTTTCGATGTCGCCGGTTTTCGAGGGGGGGCAGATGCCGCTGGTCCGGCGCATCCCCAAACGTGGTTTTAACAACCGCTGGGCCTTGGACGTCACCATCGTGAACGTCGGAGATCTGGAGAACCTGTTCGAGGACGGCGCCGAGGTGACTCCCGAGGCGCTCCGCGCCAAGCACGTAGCCAAGGGCCGTTACGACGTTTTGAAGGTGCTCGGAAATGGCGAACTGAAGAAGAAGCTGAAGATCGCGGCGCACCGGTTCAGCAAGTCGGCGATGGAGAAGATCCAGGCGGCCGGCGGCGAAGCGGTCGTCCTGCCAGGGAAGAAACCGGTGCCGAAGAATAAACAGAAGGCGCGCGGCTGAATTGCGGGCTGGAAGAACCGGCCAAGAGTCCTCCGTGCTCGGAAGGTCACGGTCCGGTGGCTAAGCTGCCCGCCGAAACTAGTGTTTGCCTTAGGACGAATTGAGCGATGTTGGAAAAACTACGCGTCATATTTACGATCCCCGAGCTGCGGCAGAAGATTCTCCTGACGCTGCTGTTTTTGGCGATTTACCGGATCGGCTGGCAGATTCCGTTGCCGATCGTCGACGCCGACCAGATGACCGCTTTTTTCGCCCAGCAAGGCGCCGGCGGCATGGGGGAACTCGTCCAGCAGGTGGCCGTATTCAGCGCCAGCAACCTGAGTCAGGCGACGATCTTCGGTTTGGGGA
>CAZFQG010000196.1:0-11872 GCA_964520785.1 uncultured Planctomycetaceae bacterium
CCGGAGTGGCGGAATTGGCAGACGCGCTAGATTCAGGTTCTAGTGGGGGTAAACCCCGTGGAGGTTCAAGTCCTCTCTCCGGCAGTCAAAAACAGGCTTTGCGAGATGGTTCGCAAAGCCTGTTTGTATAGGGGTTTAAGGCGTTTCACCCCTGTTCTTGCGGCGGGTAGTTGACATGGTCCGACCGAGAGGGTTCGACCGAATCGGGATAATCTGGTAAATTGCATTGACGCTTTTCCATGGATTCCGGGGAGACGTGACCCACGATTGCATCGAGTTCGGTAAGGTTCGCGGCCTCCTTGGCTGGCTTCGGTTGGAGTTCTACAACCTCTGGCCGCGGCTTCTCAATGCGCTGACGTCGTTCTTCAATGAGCCGATCCTTGCCGTCCAAGTCAACGCTTATGGTACTTCGGCCTTCTCGCTCGACACCAGTTTCGATGGGGAGGGATGCTACCGATCAGCGGTCCTTGACGTCAGTAAACCGTTTCCGCTACGATAGAGATCAAGTGGTCGCGGTGTCGGCAGATGCTCCAGCATTGCCCCTGATCGCCGTGAGCGGCTAAAGCATTTCTTCCACCGAGGCGAGAGAACCATGAGCCAACGGATCAATCGGCGGGGCTTTGCCAGGGCGGGGGCGGCGGCGTCCCTCGGCTTGACGATGCTCGATACAGGCGCGACGGCCGGAACGGAACGGCTTGCCACCGGGGAGATGCCGGCTCCGGACATCGGCTTTCTGGACGTGCGGCCGTATCAGTTGATGTGCATCGTCTGCCGGCTCGGGGAAGGTCGTGGCGACGAAATGGGCGACCCAAGATTGAACGAAATCCTCACCGCCGTGCGCGCGGACCCGGCCAGGCCGATTCGCCTCCGGCTGAACCACGAGTCGGTTTACCGCTACCAGAACCCGGGGCCGGGAGAGGATACGCCCGGGGGGGAACTCTTCAACGCCAAACGGGATATCGACATCATCCAAAAGCTCGGTCTTGTGCCGGGTGATGCGCGCCCGGCGATCGATATGTTCGAGCGACTTTTCGTCGGTATCCCGACCGCCAAGGGAATCTGCGGATACGAGACCGTTACCGCCGAGACGTGGAAGGGGTGCCCCCTCGCAACAAGTGGAAACTATGAGAATGGGCACGCACTGGGGCTGGGGGCCGTCATTCCACCGCGCGACAAGGAGGAAAAGGCGGACTCCAAGAGGAGTTCGGTCGCGGAGATCTATGCAGCAAAGATACTGAAGATCCGCCCGCATCATTTGATGTGCATGGCCTGTTTCTTCGGCAGCCGGATGGACGATCTCGGACCAATTCAGGAAGACAACCTGTTCGAAGCGATCGACGTGATCCACCAAAACCCGGACGTTCCGGTCACCCTCATCCGCGGCACTTGCATGATTTGTCCGCCCTGCTCGCGCTACGACGCCAAGACGACGTCGTGCCTCGGCGGTCGGAGTATGGCGTTGCGGGATCAGAAGAAGGACCTCGACGTCCTGCAGAAGCTCGGCCTGAAGTACGGCGACACGCTTCCCGCGCGGAAGCTGTACGAGCTTCTCTTCGCGAGAGTCCGCTCCGCCTTGGACGTTTGCGGCTATGGCGACGGGGAGGAGCGGGCCCGCGAGTGGAGTATTTGCGGGGGCTCCGAGGTGAACGAGCGGTACGGCAAGGCCCGGGAGGCGAAGCTGGGGATTGGCGATTAACGCATACGAGCCAATAACGTCGACAGCCGTTTCGGCGCAAAGACGACTTCCGTCCAGGCTATGAACCGGTTTCCAAGCGGTAAAGCCTGACGGCGCAGGGGGGTACCTCGATCTTCTCCCCGAAATCGTCGACCGTGGTTTCCTCGATTCGCACCCGCTGCGGCTTCCCCGGTTCGTTGTAGGCCTTGGGATCGGGGCCGGTGATCGTCCAGGCATTGCCCTTGCCGGTGAGCGTTGCGCCGGCCACCAAGACCGGAACGCTGAGCGTGTCGGCACTCGGATTCACGACGGCCACCGTCAGGGCCTTCCCGTCGGCCGTCCAGGCGGCGGCCGCGTCGAGAGGATAGGACGTCTCGACCTGGACCGGAATCTCCCCGAAGTGCTCTCGGTAGAGCTTGAGGACCAGGCCGGTCGTCGCGAAGGCGGCGTCGGTCTTGGTCGTCTTGATGCACCCGATGACGTTCACAGTTTGGGCGTAGTTCGCCATGAAGACGATGTCGCTCTGCCGGGCGAACTCGTGGATGCCGGCCGCGATCCCCAGGGCGTCTTGCAGGAAATACCGGGTTCCCAGTTCGCCGTAGACGTGCGGGCCGTACCAGTAGTTCCACTCGTCCATCGCGATGCGGATATTCTTGCCGTCGAGTTCCCCGATCGTCTTGCGGTACTCGCGGTGGGCGTCCGCCTTGCGGCGGATGGCGTCCGGAATCTGGCGGACGTGCTCGTACACCGAAGGTTTTTCGCCGCAATAGAAATGCTCGCTGATTAAGTCCATGTGATTGGAGCAACGTCGGAGCATTCCCTCGGTCCAAGGTCCGGCGTCGCCGACGCCGACGGTGATGATGTCGGGATCCACTTCGCGCATCCGCTCGACCGTTTCGTTGTGTTTGAGGACGTAATGGTCGAGCTTCATGTGGCCGAGCTGCCAACCGCCGTACATTTCGTTGCCGATGCCCCACCATTTCACGGCGCGCGGCTTGGCGTGGCCGTGCTCGGCCCGCTTTCGGCCCATGGGGGTATCGGCGGAGCCGTTGGCGTACTCGACCTCCTCGGCCGCGCTGTGCGGGTCGCCGAACCCGGTGTTGACGACGACCAGCGGTTCGGTGCCAAGATGGCGGCAGAACATTATGAACTCGTTGATGCCGAAGTCGTTGTGCTCCACGCCGAGCCAGGCCGGGTTCTTCCGCGGCGGGCGCCGGTCCATGTCGCCGGTTCCATCCCGCCAATCGTATCCGCTGACGAAGTTGCCCCCGGGCCAACGGTAGATCGGCGCGTCGAGCTCCTTAAGCAGCGCAAGCGTATCAGGGCGCATTCCATCGATGTTGTCGGCCGGCATCAGGGAGGCCGTTCCGACACGGAAGCTCCCCTTGCCCGAAGACGTAATTTCGAGCCGGCCGTCATCCGTCGATTTGCCGGCGGTGAATTCCAAGGGCGTCTTCGCGTACTCGGCCGAAAGGCGTTCCACGCGGACCACCTGGCAATCGGAGGCGCCGTCACCCCAGACGAGACGAACCTCGACCGGAGCGGCGTCCGGCGTACCAAAGAGCCAAACACGGCCGACGTAATCCTTCCCGGCGACGAGTCCCAGCCCTTGCTGGACGATGCCACCCGGTTCGTTTCCGGCAAGCGTCACGACCGGGTCTTGCTTGCCCACGAATGGATTCTCCGCCGACATGGTGACCGAGCCGATCTCCTTCCACGGAGCGTCTTTTGCGCCCACCGCATGGAAAAACTTCCGGTCTTCGAGCATCTCGGCCCAAATCCCGCCGTAGATGCACCGGCCCAGGTGTTCGATGAATTGGCCATACACGTATTTCGAGAGGGGTACGCCCTTGTTTGCGGCGTCTATCCTGATCTCCGGCTTGATTTCACCTTTCTCGAGCAAGGTGAGGACCACGTCGTCGAACCAGGCCTTGCCGGTGACCGTTCCCCACCCTCCGAGGAGGCAGTTGAGCTGAATCGAATCGTGCGGACCTGTTTGAAACACGGTCTCGACCTTGGTCCAGTCCGACGTTCCGATGACGGCCTTCGTCCTCGTTCCTTGCAGATTGTGCAGGTTCAGAAGCGCGCCGGCGCCATTCTCCGACTTCACGTTTTCCGTTTTGATCCAGCCACTAAGCCGGTAGGTGGAATGGGGAAGCACTGGCACGTTTGCCTGCCAGGCGGCGTCGACTCCTTTCTCCCCGAAGACGGCCGCCGCCTTTCCGGAACGACCTCCTTCCACCGTGAACTTCGGCTCTCCGGCCCAGACCCAAGGCGCCCAATGAGCCGGCCGGTCGGCGACTGCGTCCTCAAAGGCCCCGTTCCGGGGCCAGAGTTCCACGTTCGCGGGCGACCATGCGATGCATAGGATCGAAAGGAACGATAAGATGGAAACGAGAACGAAACGACGGATTGCGGTCTGCGCGAACATGGGCGGTAAATCCTTTTCGGATTGGAAGGGCGGAGTGAAAAATCCCCTCGTGGAGGTTGCTCGTCGTTTATGCGATTGCCGTGGAGGGAATGCTGCGCACATGCGGCCTTGATGTTTCGAGTATCTCCCGGTTGGAGGCGAATGTCAAGGGTCGGCTAGGTGCGCGGCTCGGTCAACCTTGGTTGGGAGGGCATTTTTCGGATGTCGGGACAGCCCGCCTCTGGACCGCGAATCCCCTTTGTCGTTCATCCTCCGCTGGTGAAATGGCTCGGCATCGGTTTTTTCCTTTCGTAGAGTCCCTTGCAAACCACCCGTCGGTAGCTAAAATAGTTGGTTTGTGCCCAATTCGTATCCGCTTGAAGCGAATAGTATAGTCGTCCGGAATCCTAGTTTCAAACGTGGCGGCCGATTCCGCTTCCTCACGGCGAATCGACCCGCCGTCTCGGCGGGTCAATCGCCGCGCCGGGAACGCTGGCGGGAATCCCCGGTATTGCCCGTCGGGGGAAAACGATTATGGAAGCGATTCTCCAATACGAAATCAATCCGACGACGTGGATGTACCTCTCGGCCTTGATGACGATGGGTATTTTTTTCAAATTCCGCCGGTTTTGGAGCGTCCGGAATTTCGATTTGCTCGGCCTGATGGCGTTTTCGCCGGGGCTTCTACTTGTCTATCATGGCCTTTTCGAGGGGGACAATGCCCTATTGAGATGGGGGTATGTGTGGATATTCGTCGTCAGTGGCCTTTTTCTGCTTCGGATGATCTTCGATTCCATGATGGTCCGCCGACCGCTCCTGGAGCCCAATTTGTCGACGGAAGGCCTGACGTTCACCTGTTTGGCCCTACTAGTCTTCCTGTTGTTCGGAATCGGGGTTTCGCGGCCGCTGCAACGGTTGGATCACGTCCTTTCCTCCTCACCGGTTCCGGCGGAGCGCGTACCCGGGTACTCGCTTTTCTACTATTTCGCGAGATTCCCGAGCGAGGCGATCGTGGCGCGCGAGGGTACCGAGCCCGACCCGGACGCCGAGGTGCGCCGCGGGGAGACGGTTCGCGCGGTAACTGCGCGGATGACGGCGATGATGAGCCACCTGGCAATCGTCTGCGGCCTCTGGATGGTTGGTCGCAGGCACTTCAACAACAACCAGACCGGCGTTGCCATGGCGACGCTGTATCTGCTTCTGCCCTACACGGCGCAGGTTGCCGGAAGAGTCGGCCATTTTCTCCCCGGGGCCCTCTTGACGTGGGCCGTGTTCTTTTATCGGACGCCGTTGGCCGCGGGGATATTCCTGTCTTTAGGAAGCGCGCTGATGGGTCTTCCTTGGGGGGTGATCTACTTTCCGCTCTTTCTATTGCCTTTGTGGTGCGCCTTCTATTGGCGGTGCGGCTTGGTCCGTTTTCTGCTCGGCTTCGGAGTGACCCTGCTCTTCTTCGTCGCAACGCTGGCGTTCTCATCGGACGGGTTCGGATCGTTCCTTACTAGTATCCGCGCGGCGCTGGCGCTTCCCAGTCTTTCCCTGGAAGACTTGGTGGGGTTCTGGCAGTACCACCGACCCATGTACCGTATTCCAGTGATGGTCGCCTTTCTGGTGCTTTGCTTGGGCATGGCCCCTTGGCCCGCCCAGAAGAATCTGGGCACGCTGATGAGCTGCTCCGCCGCAATCCTCATCGGGACGCAGTTTTGGTGCGCGTTCGAGGGGGGGCTGTACATCGGTTGGTACGCTCCACTCCTTTTGCTGACGATCTTCCGTCCCAACCTGGAAGACCGAGTCGCCGTCACCGTGGTGGACCGTGTGAGAACCGCTCATAGACCTACTTCTGATGGATGAAATCAACCCAAGAGAGGGGTTGCTGCACGCCAATTTGACACGCGCGGCAAAAAAACCGTTTTCCGGTTTACCATTACAATCATTACAGGTATACTACTATTCGAGGTTGATCTTGTTCGTCGCGGTGCGCGCTGGAATCAGTACCGCCGGCCCGGTGTTATTACCGTTCGTGTTTTTCTATTTGGAGGAAACTATCAATGAGGCCCTGGATTGTGCAGTTTATTATCGCGGGCGTTCTTTCCCTCGCCCCGGTTTCCGTCGGGTTCGGAATCGAGGCTGGGTTCGACGCCGGAAACACGGGGACGGCCGTGGACGGTTACGTCGGAATGTTTGGAGGGGGATGGGCTACGGAGTGGCAAACGGCGTTGACCATTGACGGCGGGACGGGCCTGCCGGTCGGCGAGCCGACCGTCTCCGTACTAACGTCCGGCGACTTCGGCTACGAGGAACTCTCCGCCGGGAGCGGCAACTACCTCTCGTTCGCCGCGACGAATACGAGCAAGTGCGCCGTATCGCGCGGTTATGACGCGGTGGCGGCGCCCGACTTCGACGCCTCGAAGCCTCACTCGATTTCGTGGAAGATACGCATCGACGAAGACGTCCAGAATGAGTTCGGAAGTTACGACACTTCGACCGACCGGTATTTCGTTTGCGATTCGCCGCAACCGGTTTCCGGGACGACCTACGACAATTCGTGGTCGGTCTTCTCATTCGCCACCGATTACGGCCCGCTCGCGGCGAAGAACTGGGGCGTGTTCGACGGCTCCTTGGACAACAGCGGCCTGACTCAGGCGCGGATTATCGACACCGGTATCCCTCTCGTCGGCGGTGCCGTGTACGACATGGAGATCGTCGTCGACCCCGAGCGGCGTATGTATTCGGCATCGATTTCGGACGGCGCGAATACCTTCTATCAAGAGGCGCTCCGCTTCCGGACGGCCGAATACGCCGTCGGCCGGTTCCTCTCGTTCGGAATCCACTCGGTTGACGCGAACGATGCTCGCCAGTTCTCGCTGGACGAGATTTCGATCCAGCCGGCGACGGTCGATTGGGTCCTGCCTACCCCGCGAATCGAAGCTCGCTTCAGTGACGGCAACTCGGACCTTCCCGACGGATTCCGCGGCGGCTTCGGCGACGGCTGGGCTCGGGAATGGCAACTCCAGGGAAACGGGCACGGCAGCATGACCGGGATTTCACCGCCGACCCAAGTCGTGGAGCAAGGTTATCCCGAATTCCTCGGCGAGGTTTCTCCCGGCAGCGGCGCCTATTTCGATTTCCGCATGAGCCCGACCTCGGATAGGGTGGGCCAGGCCTCCGCCGCCAGGCAGTTTGACCTTGCCTATGGCGAGTTTAGCGCGGAGACGACGCACACCATTGAATTCGAGGTACGACTGGACGAGGACTTCTCTCTTGGTCAGTTCTCCCACTTTGAAGACAGGTACAACTTCTTCGGTTCACCGTCGATGGTCGACGGCACGAAGGGTTCCAGCACTTGGATGGTCATGAGTTTCGGCGCCGACGATGGAACCGGTAATATCGCGCCTCTGTCTTGGTCCCTGTATGACGGTCTGGGTGACGGCAGCGGTTTCGATACCTCGCTGCTGGTCGATACGGGAATCGCGCTTGAGTCCGGCACGACCTACAAGTTCGAAATCACCGTGGACCCGGTCAACGGAAAATATGACGCGACAATTGACAACGGAACCCAGTCCCAGACGTTCACCCAACTGGGACTCCGAGGAACGAACTACCTCGGCCGGTACGTCGTCTTTAACGGCCGCGGCAACACGGCCGATGAAATGCGGCACATGGCCATCGACAACGTGTTCATCTACAACGATGACGGCGGCCCCGCGATCCTCGAAGGGGACCTGAACGGGGACGGTCTCGTCGGCAGCGCCGATTTGGACATCGTCCGCGCCAATTGGGGTCAGTCGGTGACTCCCGGCAATCTCGCGGTCGGAGATCCCTCCGGGGACGGTTTGGTCGGCAGTGCCGACCTGGACATTGTCCGCGCGAACTGGGGAAATACGGCCGCGGCCGCCGTACCGGAACCGGCGGCGTTCGTTTTGCTCGTGCTCGGCCTGGGTGGTCTGCTGGTCGGTCGGCGCCGCTGAAAACCGGATAACACGAGATGGGTCCGCCGCCGCCGAAAGGGCGGGCCCTTTTTTGGGGTTCGTGTATTCTTTCGGAATTGGTGAGGTTTGTCATTTTGCGTTCGTGGTCGGGTCTCGCTGAGTGCCCGCCGTGTTGGCTGATTTTTTTCCTAGGAGGATGCAACGATGAGATACCGTTTGTCGCGGCTGATATTGCCGTGCGTATTGATCTTTTCCGGCGTATCGTTCGCCGGTGCCATCGGATTGGAGTTTGACGCGGGGAACACGTCCGAGGCGGTCGACGGATACGTCGGCATGGCCGGGGATGGTTGGGCGACGGAGTGGCAAATCGTCCCGTCGCTCGGCGGTGACCCACCGGCACCACTCGGTTCGTCTTCCGTCACCGTCGTGTCTCCCGGAGATGCCTCGTTCGCCGAGTTGTACCCCGGTGGGGGTAATTACCTTTCGGTCGCCGCGACGGAAGTCAGCAAATGGGGATTGGCGCGCCAATACGCCGAGACCTTCAGCCCCGGGGGCGGCGGCACCGATTTCGATGCTTCCCATCCACACACGATCTCGTTTAAGATCCGCGTCGACGAGGACGTACAGAACCCGGCGGGATCGTACGACACCTACCAAGATCGCTACTATATCTGCGATTCCCCCTCGCCGGTCAACGGCACGACGTACGACAACTCTTGGTCGGTCTTCTCCTTCGCGACGGATACCGGACCGCTCCCCGGGAAGAACTGGGGCGTGTTCGATGGTTCGTGCGACAACAGCGGCCTGACGCAGGCCCGCATCGTCGACACGGGCATTCCGCTTGTCGGCGGCACCGTCTATGACATGGAGATTACGGTTGATCCGAGCCGGCGGCTTTATTCCGCGGCCATATCCGACGGAGTGAACAGCTTTTACCGAGAGAATCTCCGCTTTCGGACTTCCGAATACGCCGTTGGCCGCGCGCTGTCGTTCGGCGTTTTGTCGACGGATGCGACCGACGTCAGGGCGTTCTCGCTGGACACCGTCGCGGTGGAACCGGCCAGCCTCTCCTGGAACCTCCCCTGGGCGATCGAGGCCCGCTTCAGCGATGGCAACTCGTCCCTGCCCGACGGATTCCGCGGAGTTACCGGCAACGGCTGGAACACCGAATGGAAGCTCCGGGGTAACGGAAAGGCCAGCATGACGGGGCTTTCGCCGCCCACGCAGATCGTCTCTCCGGGCGACGCCGTGTTCGCCGGCGAGGTTTCCCCTGGTGGTGGGGCGTATTTGGATGTCCGTATCAGCCCGACGACGGAGGGCACGGTCGGCCAGGCCAGCGCCGCCAGGCAGTACGACCTCACTTACGGTGAATTCAGCGCCGACGAGATTCATGTGATCGATTTCGAGGTTCGCTTGGAGGAAGACCTATCTTTGGGGAACTTCTCCGATTTCGAGGATCGCTATGCCTTTTTCGGTGCCCCGGACCTTTACGATGGAACCAAGGTCGGGTGCTCCTGGATCGTCATGGCCTTTGGCGGCGACGACGGTAGCGGCAACATCAACCCCGGTTCGTGGATGTTCTACAACGGTGGCGGTGACGGCGGCGGATTCGACACCTCGTTGTTCCAAGACAGCGGAATCGCCTTGGCGACGGGAACGACGTACCAGTTCAAGATCACGATCGATCCCGAAAACGGTCTTTACGACGCATTCGTCAGCGACGGTGCGCAAAGCGCGTCCGCCAAGGGGTTGGGATTCCGCAACGCCGTGAAGGATATCGGCCGCTACGTCCACTTCAACGGCCGCGGTACGCAGGCGGCGGACCTGCGTCACATGGCCGTGGATAACCTCGTGGTTTCGCCGATTCCCGAACCCTGCGGCGCGCTTCTGATGATGCTTGGCGCCGCTTTGTTGATTATGAAGCGCCGCGGCAGGTAGCTCGCGACCGCAAACCCCTCGAACACGGGGGTGGTTTTACAGGTCAACGACGGCTCCGCATCCACCATTCCCAGGTGGAGCGGGGCCGTAGTGCCGGCCAACGGATGATTCCACGACAAGGTCTGTTGGATTCTTGACCCGGACTTCAAGGATAGGTATCTTCAACTCAGAGGAGACTTTCCCGATTCACCGGACGAAGTACCGGAACGGTTTCGCCCCAGAGGAAGAAATGCGCCAAGATCGCTATCATCGAATACCACTTCTTCTCGGAGCGCTCTGTCTTGGTGCCGGGATTCTACCCGCGACGACCGTCGCGGCGGTGCTCTTTGAGGAGCAGACCCTCGTGACCAGCGGCCAAGGGGGGTTTCACACGTATCGCATTCCGGCCGCCATCCGCACGAAGGATGATACGGTCCTCTTTTTCTGCGAGGCGAGAAGGACGAGTTCAAGCGATTTCGCCGAGACGCACATGCTCTTACGGCGGAGCGAGGACGGTGGGTTGACCTGGGGTGCGCCCCAGATCATCTGGAAAGACACCTCGGAACCGGAGGTAACGATCGGAAACCCCTGCCCGGTCTACGACGTCGAGACCGGCAAGGTTTGGCTCGGTTTTACTCGGAATAACGAGCGGGTCTTCGTCACCAGCAGCGACGACGATGGAAAGACGTGGGCCGTGCCGACGGAGATATCTTCTTCGGTCACGCCGGAGGATTGCCTCCGCTACTGGACCGGACCCGGGCATGGGTTTCGACTGACGCGGGGGGACGCGGCCGGACGCCTGATCTTTCCGTCTTACCGGATATTGGACGAGGGGGACCGCAACGTCATGCGTTCGCACATGATCTACAGCGATGACCACGGCGCGACCTGGCGGATCGGCGAAGGCACGGCGATCGGCCCGGAGATCGATCCCGGCGCAATCCATAAGCCGCCGGCGTCGTGGATTCCCGGAGGATATGATTGGGAAGGGTGTGAGTGCCTCGCCGTGGAATCGACGGACGGGAGACTATACCTGACGATCCGCAATCAGGCCGGCGTGGGCGGGAAAAAGGGTTTCGCCTGGAGCGACGACGGCGGCGAGACCTGGAGTCCCATGGGTTTGCAGGACGGGCTTCCCGGCCTGACGTGCCAGTCGAGCATCATCCGTTTCTCCGACACTTCGGAAGGGCGCATCAACCGGATTCTCTATTCGGGGATCACGAACAATTCCGGCGGCCGTTCCGGCTTGAGCGTGTTTCTTTCGGACGACGAAGCACGGACGTTCTCCACCTCCCGGATAGTCACTTCTGGTCCTTCGGCCTACTCGGACCTGGTCGTTCTTCCGGACAAGACGGCGCTTGTCTTCTACGAGACCGGCGCCGCCGGCCCGTATGAGACGATCCGGGTCGCGCGGTTCAATCTGGAGTGGCTTACCAGCGGCGAGGCGATCGTCAACGGGGATTTCGAGGATACGGCCGGTTGGGGACCCGCCGGTACGAAGGAATACCCACCGGGCTGGACTTCCAGTGACGGCACCCGGACCAGCGCGGCGCAACCGCAAACCGGCGAAGGGGCGATCGGCGGTTCGGGAACCTCGGCGTTCTTCCCGGCCGCCCACGGCGGTGCCCGCGACCTCGCCCAGTCGTTTCCTCAAACCGGTCCGAAGTGGGTTTTCGAGATGGATTTCGCCGCCGAACAACCGGGCGGCCAAGGGAGCGACCACCGAACGCTTTCGCTCGGGTGGCGCACCAACGAGGGAATCCGTTTCTACGTAATCGTTACCGGTAACGGGAAAGAGGGGGACTCGGCCGACGGACGGGGAGACGTCCAGATCTACAATCCCGCGTCCGGCTATTTCACCCCCTCCGGGCTCGAGAACTCGGTGATCTTCGACGGCGACGTGCAAACGAGCCCCGCGGTGCATCAGATGCGGATCGAGGGGGT
>CAZFQG010000197.1:0-11821 GCA_964520785.1 uncultured Planctomycetaceae bacterium
TTTCTAAAAAACCCAAAAACCTCCTTTCGAAACGGAACAGAGAAGCACCACACCCTCAGCGGGCTGACTCTTATATTTGAGTCAAGGCTCTCCCAGATGCGGGGACGCCTGAAAAGTAGTACGAAGACTTTCCCCAGTGTGCGTTTCGCATACTGGAAACGGAACGTGACAAGCACAGCACCCCCCCAGACGATTCGGCGACCCTTCGCGGGTCGCCGGATTGTTTTGGAAAGCTGCCCCCAAGAAAAAAAATGATAGTGACTCCTCTTTAAGAGGATGTTACAATTGAATACTCGGCCCGTTGAGGTTCTCTTGACCCAAAACCCAAAAACCTCCTTTCGAAACGGAACAGAGAAGCACCACCCTTAACGGGCCGATTCTTTTTTTTCGAAACCGAACCAAATCAGATCATTAAGCGTTATATTTATAGAGCAGCTTCCGTCAGCCGGCACCGAGAGAAGAAGGTCCTGGCGGAAAACATTAGAACAACGGAAATAGTGAAGCAGCCTTGGCCCGTTGAGGTTCTCTTATCCTAAAACCCAAAAACCTCCTTTCGAAACGGAACTGAGAAGCACCACCCTCAGCGGGCCAATTCTTACACTTCAAGAAAATCAGGCAGTTTGATCTTCGAAGAAACCGCCTGGTTTTGGGTGTCAAGCCGAACGCGGCAACCTTTGGCATGATTTTTGCTGTTCTTTGATATGGTACGTTGGCCCTGAAAACTTTTGAAATTTCGGTACCTCGCCCTGTGCGCATGGTACAATTGAATACTCGGCCCGCTGGGATCTCTTTCTAAAAAACCCAAAAACCTCCTTTCGAAACGGAACAGAGAAGCACCACACCCCTGGCGGGCCGAATCTTATACCTCCCACTTCAGGCGGTTTGAACTTTTGAGTTCAAACCGCCTGTTTCATTTTAATACAGCATAATTGAACAAGTGTTGCACGATTGATCAGTTCGTTTCGGTCTCCGATGCAGCCATTTTGAACTCCGCGGGAATTTTTCCAAAGTTTTTTCGGCCGAAAACCGGGGCGCAACCCCCTCTTTCAGAGTATGTGCGGTATAACCGGCGCGATTTGGTCAGACCCGGCGAAAGAGATTATTTCAAGCGTCTTGGACCGCATGACCAATTCCCTGGCCCACCGTGGCCCGGATGATAGAGGGACATGGCTGCGCGCGGCCCAAGCGGGCCGTCCGGGCATCGCCCTGGGGCACCGGCGGCTGAGCATTATTGACCTGGCCGGGGGCCGGCAGCCCATGGAGAACGAGGACGGCTCGCTCCGAGTTATCTTCAACGGCGAGATCTACAACTACGTGGAACTTCAGGAGGGCCTCCGCTGCGCGGGGCACGCCTTGCGGACGAAGTCCGATACCGAGACGATACTCCACCTCTATGAGGACCACGGCCTCGATTTCGTCCAGAAGCTCAATGGGATGTTCGCCATCGCGCTCTGGGACGCCACGCGGAACCGGCTTGTCCTCGCCCGTGACCGATTGGGCCAGAAGCCGCTCGTCTACCGCGAGGAGCCGGGCCGGTTTCTCTTCGGAAGTGAACTCAAGGCCCTGCTGACCGTCCCGGGAATTCCCAGGGAGGTCGATCCGGAGTCCCTCGACGCCTATTTGACCTATCAATACGTGCCGCACCCGCGGACGATTCTCCAGGGGTTTTCGAAGCTCCCTCCAGGGCATTTGGCCGTTTATGAAGAGGGCCGGCTTCGCGTGTTCCCCTACTGGAACCCCGATTTCGCCGCGGAGGAACCTCTCCGAGAAAAGGAGGCTTGCGAGGAACTCCGCGAACTCCTGACGGCTTCGGTTCGCCGGCGAATGCGAAGCGATGTCCCCTTGGGGGCATTCCTCTCCGGCGGCGTCGATTCGACTGTGATCGTCGGCTTGATGGAGAGTCTTTCCTCCGAGCCGGTGCGGACGTTTTCCATCGGGTTTCCCGAGGCGGAATACGACGAGACGCGCTACGCGAAAGAGGTGTCCAAGCGGTTCGGGACGATCCACCAGGAGTTTTTGATAGAGCCGGACGCGGTCGAGATTCTCGACCGGCTCGTTTGGCACTACGACGAGCCGTTCGCCGATAGTTCGGCCGTCCCGACCTGGTACGTCTCCCAGATGACCCGCCGGCACGTTACCGTCGCTCTCTCCGGAGACGGAGGGGACGAACTCTTCGCCGGGTATCCGCGGTACAAGGCGGCCTGGCTGGCACAGGGGTTCGATCGGCTCCCCCGGTTCCTCCGACGCCTGGCGGCCGGGTCGTATTGGCGTTCCCTTCCGGCGAGTCCCCGGCAGAGATCGCTCCGGCGGCGGTTCAAGCGGTTCGTCGACTGTCTGGGGAAGGAACCGATTGCCCGATATCTGGAGTGGATCGCCATCTTCGGCGAGGAACGCCGCGCGGGGCTCTATCGCGAGGAGTTCGCGGCGGAACTGGGCGATTCACGACCGGTCGGGTTTCTGCAGGCCGCCTTCGCGAGGGCCGCCGGTCGCGATCCGGTGACGGCCACCTCATTGGCCGATTTGATCACCTATTTGCCGTGCGACCTGATGACGAAGGTCGACATCGCCTCGATGGCACACGGCCTGGAGTGCCGCCAGCCGTTTCTGGACCATAACGTCGTCGAGGCGGCGATCCGGCTGCCAGGGCGATTGAAATTCCGCCTGGGAAGCGGGAAACGGCTCCTCAAGACGACCTTCGCCGATCTCCTTCCCGATTCGGTCCGCCGGCGTCCGAAGATGGGGTTCGGCGTTCCGCTCGACTATTGGTTCCGCGGCCCCCTGAACTCGACCGCGCGCGACCTCCTCCTCGACCCCCAATCGTTCACCGCGCGCTATTTCCGCGAGGACACCATAACAACCCTCCTTGACGAACACGCCGCCGGCAAATTCGACCACGGCTACCGCCTCTGGTCGCTCCTGTTCCTCGAACGCTGGTGCCGGGAGTGGCTGTAGGGGGGGGAGGCCCGCCTCGTTCGAGATTACCTTCGTTCGGCAGTCCACTGTCCGGGATCATGATTGCCATATCGAAGGAATCGAAGTCCCTAGAGCAGACCTGTTGAAAACGAGCTTGCGTACTTCGGCGTGGGCCCAATTGTGCGGACGGGGAGGCGACACCGGCCCGCCTGCCTGCTCCGTACCGCCCCACCTATTGACAACCAAAATTCCGTCGGTTAGACTCCAGCCAGTGGGAAATCAGATTTCCTATCACTTATCCCTGTCCTTTTCCGAGGCCGAGTCAATCGATTAGATGCACACGCACGGCACCTTAGAGGAATTTCATGCGCGATACGGAAAATAACCGACCTATCGACCGCATCACCGAGGACAAAGGAGCAGTATCCTCGGGTGACGCGAAGATGGCGGTCAAGACGCATCCAGCTACGGGCATTCTCCGAGGTCCCCCCGGGTTATGGCAGGTGCCTTTTGAGGAAGTCCCGCACGAGTCGCGACGCGTGGCGTACGGCGTCGATTACGTGGAGTTGCGAGACTCCACCGGCGGCCAACTGTGGGTGACCCGATGGGGCTGGGCACACGGGCATCGTTTGGACCCCGCCCACTGGTTCTCGGACGGTCAGTACAGCAGCCGGGGTGAGCATATTTCGGAGGCGACCGGCGCGGTCTTTCGGGTGTCCAGCATTCCTTGGCACAAGCGGCCCGCCGATCTTGTCGTCAAGTTCTCGCGCGTAGCCCAGAACCTGACCCTGGAAGTCTCTTCCCAGTTCCCCGGCGCCGTTCCGCGTCACATCGCGGACGAAGCGACCTTCAACGATCCGTTTCAGGAATTCGGCCTGCTCCGGGAACTTCGTAACAGTGGGTATGGTCCGGCGGACTTGAAGATTCGCACGAAGCTTCCACTGGCCGTCTACTCGCCCGGAAGGAGCTTCGCTCCGTGGTAACTGGGGAGAAATGGCGATGTGTTTGGCCGCCACCAGCGCCGGCTTGCCGAAGATCAACGAGGACGCGAGCCCGGCGAGACCGTAGAGCTGTTACCCGACCGCCAGTACGTCTATCTTTTTCAGTGGGTACGGGGGACCGATGCCGCTCGCTTGGTTCGTGCGGGGGTGCTGTCGGCTGATCAGGCCGCTGCCCTGGTGGTCGAGGTGATCAAGGATCTGGCCGCCAAGGGCTTTCGCATCCTTGACATGAAACCCGCCCATGTTATCCTTCGGCAACGTCCCGACGGGCGACTTCTCGCGCGTCATGGCCGTCTCGTCTACGCGCTGGTTGATTTTGAGTTCCTGCAGCGGACAGAAGAATACGAAAACTGGAGATTCAGTATACGATGAAGAAGTTGCTCGTTGCCAATCGGAGTGAGATCGCCATCCGCGTCATGCGGGCGTCCAGTGAACTCGGGCTTAGTACGGTTGCGGTGTACAGTTACGAGGACCGTTTCTCCTTGCATCGCTTGAAGGCCGACGAGTCGTATCTCGTGGGTCCCGAGCAGGGCGGGGAACCGGTCCGGTCCTATCTCAATATCCCGGCCCTGATGGATATCGCGATCGAGCACGGAGTGGACGCGATTCACCCCGGCTATGGTTTCCTGTCCGAGAGCCCGGAATTTGCTCGTGCCTGCGCGGACTGCGGCATCGCCTTCGTCGGTCCTCGCCCGGAGCATCTCGACATGTTGGGTGACAAGACCGCCGCCAAGCAGATCGCGAAGAAGGCCGGCGTCCCGACGGTGCCCGGTTCGAGCAGCGCCGTCTCCGACCCGGACATGGTGCGCAAAGAGGCGGAAAAGGTAGGTTATCCCTTCATGCTCAAGGCCAGTTTCGGCGGCGGCGGACGCGGCATGCGCGTCGTCCGCAACCCCGCGGAGTTGAATGACAAGCTGGCCGAAGCGCAGCGGGAAGCCGGCGCGGCGTTCGGCAAGGGCGACGTATTCATCGAGCGGTACATCGAGCGGGCCAAGCATATCGAAGTGCAGATACTGGGGGACCATCACGGCCATCTCGTCCACCTGTGGGAGCGAGATTGCTCCGTGCAGCGCCGCCATCAGAAGGTGGTCGAGGTCGCCCCGAGCATTTGATCTGCCGTACCCTTTGCGGAAAGCCATCTGCGAGGCAGCCGTCCGGCTCTGTCGCGAGATCGGGTACGTCTGCGCGGGGACGGTCGAGTTTCTCGTCGACCTCGACACGCAGGAGTTCTTCTTCATCGAGGTGAATCCGCGCGTTCAGGTGGAACACACGGTCACCGAGATGGTGACCGAGATCGACATCGTACGGAGCCAGATTCTGATTACCCAGGGGCTCAACATGCACGAGGAGCCGGCCGCGGTGCCGCTCCAAGAGAACATCCGCGCCAACGGCTATGCCGTACAATGCCGGATCACCACCGAAGACCCGGAGAACCACTTCATCCCGGACTACGGCCGGTTGGCGAACTACCGTTCGCCGGGCGGATTCGCCATCCGGCTGGACGCGGGCACGGCCTACAGCGGTGCGGTGATCACGCCGTACTTCGACTCCCTGCTGGTCAAGCTGACCTCGTGGGGCAGCACGCTCGAAAAAGCCGTCCGCCGCATGGATCGCGCCCTCCGCGAGTTCCGCGTCCGCGGCGTCAAAACGAATATCCCGTTCCTCGAAAACCTCGTCCTGCATCCGGTGTTTCTTTCCGGGGACGCCACGACCACGTTCATCGATTCCTCGCCGGAGCTGTTTCGGTTCAAGCCCCGGCGGGAACGCTCGACGGGAATTCTGGCCTACCTGGGAGACGTCATCGTCAACGGACGGCCCGATGTCAAAGGCAAGGTCGACTCCGCGAAGACGCTGCCCAGTCCGGCGGTGCCGGAGTACCCGAAGACGCCGCCCCCGCCGGGTCTGCGGGATAAACTGCTCGAACTCGGGCCCGAGAAGTTCGCCCAGTGGGTTCGGGGCCAGACGAAACTGTTGCTGACCGACACGACCATGCGCGACGCGCACCAGTCGCTGCTGGCGACCCGGTTCCGCTCGTTCGACATGCTCCGGGTGGCCGGCAGCGTCGCCCATCTGCTGCCGGATCTGTTCAGCCTCGAAATGTGGGGCGGGGCGACGTTCGACACCTCGATGCGTTTCCTTCAGGAGTGCCCCTGGGAGCGGCTGTCGCAACTCCGCAAGAGGATACCGAACATTCCCTTCCAGATGCTGCTGCGGGCCAGCAACGCCGTCGGGTACACCAACTACCCGGACAACGTGGTACGGGAGTTCATTCGGACCAGCGCGGCCGAGGGGATCGACATTTTCCGCATCTTCGACTCGCTCAACTGGGTCGAGAACATGAAGGTCGCCATGCAAACGGTGCGCGAAGAGACCTCGGCCGTTTGTGAAGCCGCCATCTGCTACACCGGCGATCTCCTCGATCCCCGTCGCAGCAAGTTCAATCTCGACTACTACCTCAAGATGGCCAGAGAGCTTGAGGCGCTCGGCGCACACATCATTGCCATTAAGGATATGGCCGGGCTGTGCAAACCGCCGGCGGCATATGAGCTGGTCAAGGCGCTGCGTCAGGAAGTGGGGGTGCCCATCCACTTCCACACCCACGACACCAGCGGCGTCAACGCGGCCAGTATTCTGCGGGCGGCGGACGCCGGAGTGGACGTCGCCGACGGGGCCATCTCGTCCATGAGCGGCATGACCAGCCAGCCCTGCCTGAATTCGGTAGTGGCGGCCCTGATGCACACGCCGCGCGAAACGGGCCTTTCGCTGGAGAATCTCGATCGACTCAGCGACTATTGGGCCGATGTCCGCGAAAGCTACTATCCTTTCGAAGAGAATCTAAAATCTCCAAACAGCGAGGTCTATCAGCACGAGATGCCCGGCGGACAGATCACCAACCTCCAGCAGCAGGCCGCCAGCCTCGGCTTGCGCGACCGCTGGCGAGACGTTTGCAGGTCGTATGCCGCAGCCAACCAACTGTTCGGCGACATCGTGAAGGTTACCCCTTCCAGCAAGGTCGTCGGCGACATGGCCATGTTCATGGTCCACAACAACCTGACGACGGAGGACGTCCTCAATCCCAAACGCCAACTGAGTTTTCCCAAGAGCGTCGTCGACATGATGCAGGGAATGTTGGGGCGGCCGGAGGAGGGTTGGCCCAAAGAGCTTCGAAAGATCGTGTTGGACTCGGCGGGTTTAACGGGATTCGACCATCGGCCGGGGGCGAAACTCGAAGCGGCCGACTTCGCTAAAACCCGCCGGGAATTGAAACTCAAACTCGGATATGAACCTTCCGACCACGAAGTACTTTCCTACTTGCTCTATCCGCAAGTATTTCTGGACTTCGCCAGGCACCGGGAGAAGTTCAGCGACACTTCGATGATTCCCACTCCCGCCTTCTTCTATGGTTTTCAGGGCGGTGAGGAGATCACCATCGAGGTCGAACCGGGGAAATCGCTGATCGTGAGTTACCTCACCTCGAGTGACCTGCACGAGGACGGCACGCGGACCGTGTTCTTCGAACTCAACGGCCAGCCGCAATCGGTGCGGGTGGCCGACCACGCGGTCGAGGGTGATCTGCACGTCCATCCCAAGGCGGAGCCCGACAATCCTCATCATGTGGCCGCGTCCATGCCCGGCAAAGTCAGCCGGGTCAATGTCCGCAAGGGAGACGAAGTGAAGCAAGGGCAGGGACTTTTGTCGCTCGAGGCGATGAAGATGGAGGCGGCCGTTTACGCCCCGCGGGATGCGACCGTTGCCGACGTACTGGTCCAAACCGGAAGCGTCGTCGCCGCCGGTGATCTGCTTGTCGTGCTGGAAGGTTAGGATTTGGCGATGCCCGAGGATTCTGGCAGACTATACGACTGGCAAAGTCTGGCGGATCGGGTCCGGCCGCTGAGGCTGCACCACACTCGCGCGACGACCAGCACGAGCGACTGGGCCAAGCGGGAGGCGGAATCGGGGGCAGCGCGGGCTCCGGCAGTGTTTCTTGCCGAGTCGCAATCGTCCGGTAGGGGCCGTGGAACCAATACCTGGTGGTCCCCCCACGGCAACGTCGCCGCCACCTTCGTCATGGCCCAGAATACGCACATCGCATTCGGCTTGATGCCCTTACTGGCCGGGCTGGCCGTTCGGCGCGCGCTCGCGCGGCTCACCGCCCGCCAAGAAATCGACCTGAAATGGCCGAATGATCTCGTCGCCGACGGGCGCAAGGCGGCCGGCCTGCTCTGCGAGCGTTTGCGGCAAGTTGACCTGATCGGGGTGGGAGCCAACGTCAACGCCGGCGGCACGGAGGCGCCCGCCGAGCTTCGAGAGCGAATCGTCTCGCTGCGGGAGTTAACCGGCCGGGTGTGGGACCTCACCGAGGTCGTGTGCGAGATCAGCCGGGAAATGTACCGGGTGTTTTCCCTGGAATCCGATATCGCCGTCCGCGGGATGCTCGAGGAATACTCGCGACATCATTGGCCGACCGGCAAGATGATCGAAGTGATCGATACCGATCGACTGCCACGGGTCGCGGGCCGTTGCGGCGGCGTTGATTCTCAGGGCCGGCTGATCGTGAAGACGGGACAACAGACCCATTCACTGCTCACCGGAAGCATCGTATCGGTGACTCCCGCGACGGATTCGGCATAAGTATCCGTGAAAGGACAACGTGACCAATTTGGCCCAAATGGCCGTTTTTGGTCGTTTCGAGGACCTCACCCTGCTTCCGTTGTCCAAGGATGTACGTCAATTGAACCCGCCGTCGTGGAGTGTGGCAAACCGCGGTCCATGGTGAATGAGAAACTGACGCGCCGCCGGACCGGTTTGTATCGGTTGCCGTTAGCTTGGAACTTGATGGCTTCGCGGAGGGGGGCGTATGGATCGGCGGACGAATTGGGGAGAAGTGAAAGAGCATGGAGATTCGGAAGAGGCCCCAAACCGGCAAACGAGATGGGCGTCCGAATCTATTCACCTCTCCTCCTTCATCTCTGACCCGTCTTCCGCTCCAAGCACTCCCACCGGGCATACGCCCCGTCCAACTCGGCCTGCAGGGCCTGAGCCTGTTGAACCGCCTTGTCGGCCGCGGCGCGGTCCTCTTGGAAAAAACCGGGCCGGGCCATCGCCTCGTGGAGGGCCGCGATCCCCGCCTCCAGCGATTCGATCCGCTCGGGGAGCGTCTTCAGCTCCAGTTGCTCGCCGTACTTCAGCTTCGAAGCGGCCGCCGGAGGCTTGGTTGCCTTACCGGAGCGGGCGTCCGTCTTCACCGGCTTCGCATCCGTCGCTTTGCCGACCGGTTCCAGGGAGGCGCCCCTTTGCACGAGCCAGTCGTCGTAGCCGCCGGCGTATTCCTTCACGACGCCCGGGCCCTCGAAGACAATCGTGCTGGTGACCACATTGTTGAGGAATGCCCGATCGTGGCTGACGAGGAGGAGGGTGCCGGTGTATTCGCTGAGCTGTTCTTCCAGCAGTTCGAGCGTTTCCAGGTCGAGGTCGTTCGTCGGTTCGTCCATGACGAGGACGTTCGACGGCTTCGTGAAGAGCCGCGCCAGAAGGAGCCGGTTCCGCTCGCCGCCGGAGAGGAACTTCACCGGCGACTTCGTCTGTTCCGGCGTGAAGAGAAAATCCCGGAGGTAGCCGATGACGTGCTTGCGGCCACCGCCGGCCGAGATCGTCTCGCCGCCGTCGGCGACGTTTTCCAGGACCGTCGCCTCTTCGTCAAGCTGGGCGTGGAGCTGGTCGAAATAGGCGACTTCCAGATTTGTCCCGTGGCGGATCGCTCCTTCGTGCGGCTCCAACTCTCCCAACAGCAGCCGCAAAAGGGTCGTCTTGCCGCACCCGTTGGGGCCGATGACGCCGACGCGGTCCCCCCGCATGATCCGCGTGGAGAAACCGTCGACGATGGGGCGGTCTTCGTACGCGAACGCAAGGTTCTCCGCCTTGATGACGAGCCGGCCGGAGATTTGGGCCTCCTGAATCTCGGCGCGGACCTTCCCGGTCGCGTCGCGCCGCGCGAGGCGCTCTTCGCGCATTTGCTTTAGCGCCCTCACGCGGCCTTCGTTCCGGGTCCGCCGCGCGAGAATCCCCTTGCGGATCCACGCTTCCTCCTCGGCGAGCCGTTTGTCGAAGAGCGCGTTCTGCTTTTCCTCCGCCTCCAGCGCCGCCTGTTTGCGGACGAGGTAGGTCTCGTAGTCGTACTCGTACGAGGCGAGGCGGCCCCGGTCGAGGTCGATAATCCGCGTCGCCAGCCGCTGCAGGAAGACCCGGTCGTGCGTAACGAAAAGGAGGGCGCCCGAGTAGTTGGCCAGAAACGTCTCCAGCCAGTCGATCGCCCGGATGTCCAGGTGGTTCGTCGGCTCGTCCAAGAGCAACAGATTCGGCCGCGAGGCGAGCGCCGTCGCCAGAAGAACGCGGCGCTTCATTCCGGCGGAAAGCCCCGCGACCGGCACGTCCGCCTCCAGGCCGACGTCGGCGACCGCCCTTTCGGCGTTTTCATTCAGCCGCCATGCGTCGTGGGCGTCGATTTCCGCCTGCACCCGCGCATATTCCGCCTGCACGGCCGGCGTTGGCGACTGAGCCAGCAGGTGGGCCAGCTCGTGGTGGCGGCGGAGCAGGTCCGCCTCCTTCCCCATGCCGCCGGCGACGACGTCGAAGACGGTCCCTTCGAAATCGGCCGGGACCTGCTGATCCAGGTAAGCCGTCCGCAGGCCGTCCGCCCGAATCACTTCGCCGTGGTCCGGTTCGATCAATCCGGCCAATATCCGCAAGAGCGTCGTCTTGCCGGAACCGTTCCGGCCGAGCAACCCCACGCGCTCTCCCGGCTCGATCCGCATCGAAACGTTATCCAGCAGGGATGGACCGCGGAAACCGATGGTAACGTCGCAGAAGCGAACCAGGGACATAAGAACAAAGGGTAGGGTATGAGGGAAAGCAAAATGGAATACTGCCATCGTTGGCCAGGAAAATCAAGGAAAATCCCGGGAGATTGCGACAAATTTCCGGCTTCCAATTCCATGATTTTACCCGATTCCCTCAAAAGCCGGAATACCCCCAATTTCAGTGGGGTCCCCGAATCGCAAATAGCCCCCGGCGGCCGGTTTCGTTACAATACAACCATGAGCAAGAAGGACAAATACCCCGTCACTGCGGCCATCCGCCTGCTGAAATCGCGCGGAATTCCCTTCGAGGTCCTCCCCTACAAATACGTCGAACGCGGGGGGACGAAATCTTCGTCCGAGCAACTCGGCGTCGACGAGCATCTCATGGTGAAAACGCTCATTATGGAGACCGATACCGGCGATCCACTCATCGTCCTGATGCATGGGGACAAGGAAGTCTCCACGAAGAACCTCGCCAGGGAAATCGGCGCGAAATCGGTCCGCCCCTGCGATCCGGCCGTCGCGGACAAGCACAGCGGTTACTTCGTCGGCGGAACAAGCCCTTTCGGTACCCGCCGCGCCATGCCGGTCTACGCCGAGGCAACCATCTTCGACCTCGACGAGGTTTTTCTCAACGCGGGCCACCGCGGCTTGATGCTCAGGATGAGGGCGGCCGATATCGAGAAGGCGCTCGAAGTGACCCGGGTCGAGGTGGGGATTGGCACGGGGTAATTCTTCCGTTGCCCGCCGCGATTCAATCCCGGCTTATTCTCCCCCTTCCCGTGGCGGTCCGTCGAACCAGCATTTCTTGCCCCGTTCGTCCCCCGACCTATAATTCCCTATCGTACCCTATCGTACCCTATCGTACCCGATTCAGTCACGCCGGAAGCCCAATCGTGGCCGCAAGGAAACCAACGACACGTCCGCGAAGCAGCGTCTCCCTCTTTCTTCTGGTGGTTCTCGTTCTCTTGTTGTCTGGACCACGAGACGCCGCGGCCGATCCGCTCACCGGATCGGCCGACTCCGCACTGCTGGAATCGAACGGTGGGT
>CAZFQG010000198.1:0-11410 GCA_964520785.1 uncultured Planctomycetaceae bacterium
CGGCGAAAATCCCCGTCTTCCGAATTTGACCTACCACCATGTAATTCACCGGGGGCGGAGCGAATGTGTCCGGGGGAGTTTCGCCGAGCGACGCATGGGGGACGTACCCGCAGTTCCCCACGTAGCTCAGGGGCTGCGCTCCTCGCATGTCGTCCGCCGGGCAAACGAAAAGTTCCACCCACACCACGTTTTGGGGCTGAAATCCCTGTCCCTGCCGCCACACTTTGAGTAGATCGTTGCGGCCGATGTACGAAAGCAGCGTCACCGGCCAGGAGCCGATCACCGGAGTCCCTCCGGCATTGCCGATGACGTTGTTAAAACCGGGAAACTGCCGCTTCGCGGTCTGGTATTGCGTGACGGCGAGCCCCAGTTCCTTTTGATTGTTGGCGCACTGCGCTTGCCGCGCTCGGGCTCGCGCAACGCTGACCGCCGGAATAAGCAGGCCCATGAGCATTGCGATAATAACGATTACGACGAGCAGTTCGACAAGAGTAAAACCATTTTTTATGAAACGTTTCATTGTTTGCGCCTTTGGCTGTGTTCTCTATAAACTGGGCAGTCAGCCTTGTATCGATTCGAAATCGCTTAACGATTCCCGAGACGGTGAACCCCTTCATTGTCCCTGAAAGCCGGGAATTTTTCCAGTTAGATTCCCGAAAAACTTCCGAAACGTGTCCGTGGGGACACCGGCAGGCCGACCTCGGGTCCCGGTTCCGCCGTTGACACCCCCTGCGCGATGGCGTAAACTATTGACACCAAAGGAATATAGCCTATGAAGCCACAGATACGACTGACGGAACGGTTCAAGTCTCTCTTTCGCTCCGCGATCTCCTTGGCCGAGTCTATCGAGGCCGATCGTATCTTGTTGCTCCTGGAAAGTAAGATCGATTTTGGCAAACTTTCCCGATTGGCAGGGAATCACAGGCTCCTCATCGCGGCGGACACGGCGGAGCAGTTGCAGGGTTGCGAGGGCGCCGGGTTTGACGGCGTGCCGCTGAATATGCCCCATAGCCCCATCTACGAGCGGCTCACCCAGGCCCTATTGGAGGCTGTCGCGGATGACATGCTGCCACCGGGTGCATGCGTGGTAACCCTTTACAGTGGGTTCGACTCAGCCAGCTTCGACTCGGTAAGCATCGTCAACCTGGGCGAGCACTTGGACCGGCTCAGCGGAAGGGACTTGCGCCAACTGGAGACCCGAGTCCCGCTCGATACCCTCAAGGCGGTCGTCGATTTGGCGGTTGAAATCGGGCGAGAGGGTCGAGAGGGGAAACCGGTCGGTACGCTCTTCGTGGTGGGCGACAGCCGGAGAGTACTTGCCGCCAGCCACCCCGGCGGCTTCGACCCGGTCAAGGGCTATTCGCGGAAGGAGCGAGACCTGAATGACCCGAGGGTTCGCGAGGGAATCAAGGAAATCGCGCAGATGGACGGGGCCATCATCGTGGGAGGGGACGGTATCGTTGCCTCGGCCTGCCGGATTCTCGATTGTTCCGCCGAAGAAATCACGCTTTCCAAGGGGTTGGGCGCGCGGCACTGGGCGGCGGCCGCCATAAGCCGGGCAACCAATGCCATTGCCGTCGCCGTGAGCGAGTCGAACGGGACGGTCCGGCTTTTCCAGAACGGCGAAGTCATCCTCCGAATCGAACCGCACCGCCGCCGCGCCATGGTGTGGAAAGATTTCGAGTATGAACCGCCGGGGATGGAATAAACGGACCGGCCGAAAATCGACTGCGATCCCCCCCGATAGTACAGTCTTCCGGTATTGACTATTCCTTCACCGGAACCGATAATCGTTGGTATACTATCGTCTCTAGATAGAATCCGTTGGGTATAGGAGGGAACTAATGAAACGCTCACGAAGCGGTTTTACGCTCGTAGAACTCTTGGTCGTAATCGCGATCATCGGCATCTTGATCGCGCTATTGCTTCCGGCCGTCCAGGCGGCGCGGGAGGCCGCGCGGCGGATGCAGTGCCAGAACAACCTCAAGCAGATCGGTCTGGCGGCGATGAATTACGAGTCCGCCTTCGGCCGCTATCCGGCCGGCTGCCAATCGCACGAGCCGACCGGATGGGTCTGGGGCTGGGGTTGGGCCGTCCTCGTGATGCCCTATGCGGAGCAGAAGTCACTCTGGGACCAACTCGATCACGAGGGAAAGTACTCGGTCCACGGCAGCTTGAATCATACCGGCCTGATCTACAACGGCTTCAACGAACATAACGGGCGGACCCTCCACGGCCGAATGATTCCGTGGCTCTCCTGCCCGTCCTCGCCTCTTCCGAAATTCAACCTCAAGGCGACCCCGGTCCCCGGTGCCGAGGGGGTTTGTGCCCCGATGTACTTCGCCGTGACCGGCGCCGTCGACCACCGCAGCGCCATCAACCGCGACAACCAGTCGAACCAGCATCAGCCGACCGGGATCGCCTCCTCCGGCGGGATCATGACCGCGTACGAGGGTAGTTCCATCGGGGAAATCAGTGACGGGACTTCGCACACCATTCTGGTCGCCGAGGAATCGGACTGGTGCCGGACCCCGGATGGAACGCAGGTGGACTGCCGTAGCGACGAGGGGCACTCGTTCGCCATGGGATGCACGCCGGAAGCCGATTACGATCTCCGCTGGTTCAATACGACCACGGTCCGATACCCCATCAACCACAAGGAGTGGAATTCCGTCGGCATCGGCAGCACCTATTACGGCTGCAACCACCCGATCCAATCGGCACACCCAGCCGGAGCCCAAGTCGTGCTCGGGGACGGGTCGGTGCAGTTCCTCTACGAGGAAATGGAGCTGCAACGCCTGTACGACATGTGCAACCGCGACGACGGCCGCATGCTGGAGAATTGACCCGAGCCGCGGCGCGGACTTCGCGGCGTCCCCATCAAGGCTTCGGCACCGGCCGGGTTACTTGGACAACGGCTTCGCTTCCGTTACGATGGAGGAATAGTATCTCCCCCGCGACGGAAAACTCCATCATATATGCCGTTTTTATTGAATTTCTGCTACTTGCTGGCCTTCCTTCTGGCGTTCCCTTGGCTTCTTTGGGAAGCGCTCCGGAAGGGGAAACATCGTGAGGGGTTCCGTTCCAAGTTCCTGGGTTTGGTACCCATCCGTGTATCTCACGGCAAGTGCGTCTGGTTCCACGCGGTAAGCGTGGGCGAGGTGACCTTGCTCCCCGGCCTGGTCGAGGAGTTCCGAAAACGCCGTCCGGAGTGGGAGTTCGTCGTCTCCACGAGCACGGCGACCGGCATGGCGATTGCGCGCAAGCGGTTTCCCGGTGGGACGGTCTTCTATTGCCCCTTCGATTTCTCGTGGGCCGTTCGCGCGGCGCTGCGGCGGATTCGTCCCGACCTGCTCGTGTTGGCCGAACTCGAACTCTGGCCGAACCTCATTTCGCTCGCCGAGGAAGCCGGAATACCGGTATGCGTCGTCAACGGGCGGCTGAGCGTCTCCAGCTTTCGCGGCTACCGGCGAATTCGGCCCTTTGCCGCTCGGGTATTGCGGAAGATGCGTCTCATCGCCGTTCAAGACGAGACGTACGCGGAAAGATTCCGTGATTTGGGCGCGCCGGCCGAGGCGGTCGTCGTCACGGGTTCGATGAAGTTCGACGGCGCGGCGACTGATCGCGCGAACCCCGCCACCGAGGCGCTGCGGCGCACGGCCGGATTCTCCAACGATGACATCGTCTTTCTCGCCGGAAGCACTCAGGAGGGCGAAGAATCGGCCGCGCTCGGCGTTTTCGCGCGTCTCGGAGAGGAACACCGCCGCTTGCGGTTGGTTCTGGTGCCGCGCCACCCGGAACGGTTCGAGGCGGTCGCACGGTTGCTGGAGCGTTCGGGAATGCCTTGGTCTCGGCGAAGCGGCCTCACCGGCGGGGCCAAGGCCCAGCGAATTCTTCTCGTCGACACGATCGGCGAACTGGGGGCATGGTGGGGGACCGCGGACATCGCGTTCGTCGGCGGGAGCTTCGGAAACCGCGGTGGACAGAACATGATCGAACCGGCCGCGTACGGCGCCGCCGTCTCATTCGGGCCGAACACGCGAAATTTCCGCGACATCGTCGATACCATGCTCCGAGCGAAAGCGGCCGTGGTCGTCGCCGACGCGGCCGAACTCGAGATGTTCGTACGGCGATGTCTGGAGGAGCCTGAAAACGCGGCCGAATTGGGCCGGCGAGCCCAAGCCCTCGTTCGCCGGCAGAGCGGAGCGATGGAGCGGACGGTGGAGTTGTTGGAGAATTTTTGCTAGAATGGGCACCGGTCCCGCGGGACCCGGATCGATCCCCTCCCGCGAACGCGAGTATGCGGAACTTTACCCAAGAGACGTCTCAATGCCCCAATCCATCATCGCACTCATCGAATCCGGCCAGAATGCGTCGATGCAGGCAATGTCCGAGGCAATCGACCAGATCATGCAGGGGAAATGGTCCGAGGAGGACATCGGCCGGCTCTTAATCGGCCTGCACGAGAAGGGCGAGACCGTCGAGGAGATCGCCGGGGCGGCCATGGCGATGCGCCGCCACATGACGCCGATCCGTACCAGCCGGCCCGACGTGATGGACGTCGTCGGAACCGGCGGGGACGCCTCCGGCACGTTCAATATCAGTACGGCCGCCGCCATCGTGACGGCCGCCGCCGGGGTAACGGTGGCCAAGCATGGAAACCGTCGTTTCACCAGCAGAACCGGCTCGGCCGACGTCCTCGTCGAATTGGGCGTGAATATCGAGGCGGACGTCGCGTGCGTCGAGGAATGCCTCGAAGAGTTGGGGCTGTGCTTCTGTTTCGCCCCCCTCATGCACCAGGCGATGCGCCACGTGGGTCCGGTACGGAAGCGGCTGCCGCATCCGACGATCTTCAATATTCTGGGTCCCTTGGTCAATCCGGCGGAGGCCCCGCTCGTGCTCCTCGGGGTGGGACGCGATTCGCTCCGGCCGGTCATGGCCGAGGCCCTCTCCCTTCTGAAAATCCGCCACGCCGTGGTCGTTCACGGGACCGATCCGCTCGACGAGGTTTCCCTCAGCGCGACCACCCGCGTCACGGAGGTCGGCCAAGACGGCTCGCGCGAATTCGAGTGGACGCCGTCGGACTTCGGTTTCAAACCCGTTGACCGTACTTCGCTTCTGGTGGCCGGTCCGCTGGAGAGCGCAGCGGTCATCCGAGAAGTACTGGCGAACGCGCCGGGGCCGCCTCGCGATATCGTCGTCGCGAACGCCGCCGCGGCCCTCTGGACGGCGGGAAAGGCAACCTCACCGCGCGAAGCCGCCGAGATCGTCGCCGAGACGCTCCGAAACGGAGCCGCCGCCGGCCTGTTGGCGAGGCTGCACGAGAAGACGAGCGCGCCCCGGAAATCCGCATGAGTTATTGGCAAGGCAAAACGGTTCTGATCACCGGTGGAACCAGTGGGATCGGCCGCATCCTCGCGGAGGAATTCGGCCGCCGCGGCGCGAGAATCGGCGTGGTTGGACTGGAACCCGACGTGACCGACGAAGCCGTCTTCGCCTTGCGCGACGCCGGTCTGGACGCCTGGGGGAAATCGGCCGACGTCACGCGACAGGAGGACGTCGACGTCCTTTTCGCCGCGGCGATTACGCGGTTCGAGCACCTGGACGTCCTCGTCAACTGCGCGGGGCGGACGGACCGCGGAAAGGTCCTCGACACGCAGCCGGAGGACTTCGCGAACCTCCTCGAGTTGAACTTTCTGGCGACCGTCCGCTGCACCCGCGCCGCGGCACCGCACTTGATCGCGAGTCGAGGCCATCTCGTCAATATGGGTTCGCTCGCGGCCAAGTCGGCGGCGAGATGGCTGGGAGCCTATCCCGTCTCCAAATTCGCCGTCGCCGCCTACTCCCAGCAACTCCGCCTCGAGCTGGGTCCGGAGGGGTTGCACGTTCTACTCGTTTGTCCCGGGCCGATCGAACGACAAGACGACCGGCTCTATCCACTTCGAAACGACGAGGGCGTCCCCGAGAGCGCTCTGAGGCCCGGAGCCGGGGTCAAAACCAGGAAGATTCCGGCGGAATTGCTGGCGCGGAAGATTCTCGCCGCGTGCGAAAAGCGCCGGCCGGAACTGGTCGTCCCGGCGAAAGCAAGACTCCTCTTCGCGCTCGGGCAACTATGGCCCGGCTTCGGCGACTGGATCGTGCTGCGCAAGACATGAGGCCCGAGAAACAGGGGACGGTCGTCGCGGCTGTGTGTGCCGCGACGTCGCCAACGGCGACCCATCGATCCGCCCCCCGCCGGCGGTGCGTGGACTCGGAGCCGCAAGAGAACGGCCGTTGGTCATTTCGAGGTTTTTCGGCGGCCGAGGGACATATCTCGCGCGGACAATAGCATCGTCCGCCTCCGCCTTCGCCCGGGATGCCTCTCCTTGCGTAACCCGTTGTGTGCCAAGTGCTTGCGGGAATTCTCCGGAAAAACCTTGACGCCAGCCTGCGGAATTGGTAGGGTAGACGTTCGTACAAGGTGTTTTGCGTTCAATAGCATGAGTGGTGCCATTGATGGAGGACCGGAACTATTTACGGATCGAGAGCCGGTTGCGCCGGCTCGATTTGGGTTCCAACGGAGATAATCGCCCCAAGTATGAGCGTCTCCGCCGGTATGTCGCCCAGGAGGTGAGTGCGGGCCGGTTTCCGCCGGGGGCCGCGTTTCCTTCCGAGCAACGGATGGCCCGGATGCTCCGCGTGGCGCGGACGACCGTCCGCCAGGCGTTGGCCGAGTTGGAGCGCGACGGGTTCGTGATCCGCAAGCATGGGGCCGGCACGTGCGTGAGCGACGCTTTCACTTCGCGGCCCACTTCGCGGCTTGCCGTTTTCGCGTTGGTGACCCCTGGTGGTAATCAGGGTTTCTGGCCGTCGCTACAGCTCGGTTTCGAGTCGGCCGCCGCCGGGATGAACAAGCAGATTCTCGCTTGTTCCACCGATAACAGTCTTGATCGCCAGGCGCACGTCTTTCTGCAACTGATCGAAAAACGGGTTCTCGGCGTCGCGTTGGCCCCGACTTCTCTCCCAGTGACGCCGGCCTATCAGGTTCGGCATCTGCAGGACAGCGGCATTCCGGTGGTTCTTTGCCATCGGGGCGTGCCGGGCATCGAGGCGCCGTTACTGGAGATTCCCTTCCGCGAAATCGGCCGGGAAGCGGGCCGCGTATTGCTTGCCAATGGCCATCGGAGAATCGCTTTCTATTCGATGCACGAGCGGAATGAGGCGAGCGCCGGTTATGAATCGGGGTTGCGCGAGGTCTTGCAAGGGGCCGGTACCGATCTGGTTCCCGAGCTGACCTACTGGGGCCGCTCCAACTCGCCGTATTTGGCGGCCCAGGCGGACACCCTCGCCGCGGCGCTGCGGGGGATGCTTGCCGGCTCCAATCCGCCGACGGCGATTTTCGCCAGCTTCGATCCCGTCGCCGAACGCATCTACATGATTCTGCGGGAAATGGGGCTTCGCGTTCCCGAGGATGTGGCACTGATCGGGTTCGGCGGTACGAATCGGGACGGAGCGCTGCGCGAGCGGTTGACGTCCATCGTCATCGACGAAGAGGAGGTGGGGCGGCGCGCGGCGCGAATGCTCGATGAGATCAATGAAAAGCAGCGTTCCTTGTTCGATACGGGAGTCATATCGATCCAGACCGGAGTCTCGGCCGGCAAAACGGTTGGGCCGGCGCCGCGGGCGGTGCCCGGCGAGCTTGCTCGACAGGCGGGTCACGAAACCGAGGACCTATTCGCGGCCGGAGGCCAAGCGGCATCATCCGGCCGCCCCTTTCCCCTATAGACCAAACGACGATCCTTCTTAAAGGAGTTATCCGATGCGTTACTTACGAAATCGCGGTTTTACGCTCGTGGAGCTTCTCGTCGTCATCGCCATCATCGGCATCCTCATCGCCCTGCTCCTACCGGCGGTGCAGGCGGCGCGGGAGGCGGCGCGGCGGTTGCAGTGCAAGAACAATCTCAAGAACCTGGCCCTGGCGTGCTTGAACCACGAAGACGCCCAGGGACATTTCCCCACGGCCGGATGGTCGGTCGAGTGGATCGGCGACCCGGACCGCGGCTTCGCGAAACTCCAGCCCGGCGGTTGGATATACAATACGCTCCCCTATCTGGAGGCCGAACACGTTCACCAAATCGGCAAGGGAGAACCGGGGAACCGGAAGAAATACGTTCTGGGCCAGATGTTCACGCAGGCGCTCCATTTTCAGAACTGCCCCAGCCGGCGCTCACCGGAACAGATCAAGTTCGGGGTTCAAAACGCTTCTTCCTGGACGATCTACAACGCGACCTGGCCCAATGCCGAGGACCGCGTCTGCCGCAGCGATTACGTCGGAAACGGAGGGACCGTCCGCCCCGGCGATCCGAGGCCGAAGTCGGTCGCGCAAGGAGAAGATGACGCGTGGTGGAACAACTACCCCGGTGGCAGACAAGAGAATTATACCGGTTTGTTCAATCCGAGGAGTATGTACTCCGTCCGGGATGTCAGCGACGGGACGACCACGACGTTCCTCCTCGGTGAGAAGTACGTCCAGCCGGAATGCTACTACATCGGCTGCGACGGCGGTGACAACCAACCGATGTTTCTCGGATTCGACGTCGATTGCGTCCGTTTTTCCGCGTTCTCGGCCACCCAGGTCTTTCCGCCGATGCAAGATACACCGGGGTTGAGTTATTTTTACGCCTTCGGCAGCGCCCACCCGGGTGGGTCGAATTACGCGATGGTCGACGGATCGGTAACGACGATCGCCTACGACGTCGACATGCCGGTCTTCCACCGGCTGTGCAACCGCCGGGATGGCGAGCCGGTCGAGGCGGGAGCGTACTGAGTTCGCGACCGCGCCGAGAAAGGAGGTGCAATTCCCGAGACCATGACCTTGAGGGCAATATCGTTTCCTTGTGTTTCTTCTTCGAGTTCGTGTTTGTTTCCGGAGGATTTTTTCATGCGAAACCTTATTTTCTTTTGCTGGGCCGCCTCGGCGTGTGCCGTGATAATCATCGGCCCGATTACCGCCCCCGCGGCGGTCTTGACGGAAAACCATGTTTTCTTCGCCTCGAACGGGGCGACCGGCGACCAGTTCGGCTTGGACGTCGCCATCGACGGCGACTATGCCATCGTGGGCTCGATGTACGCGGAAAACCCGTCCATGCCGGGCGCTCCCAGCGGGTGCGCCTACATTTTCGAGTATAACGGGAGTAATTGGGCGCAAAAGGCACAACTCTTTCCCAGCATGGGAGACTGGGATTTCCGTACCGGCGACGCCGTGGACATCTCGGGCGACACGGCCGTGGTCGCCTCGTACCACGCCTGGAACGGGGAGATCGAGAAGGTGGGAATGGCGACCGTCTTCCAACGCGACGCCGGCGGCAACTGGAACGAGGTCACCACGCTTTGGCCCTCCGACGGCGCGGCGCAAGACTACTTCGGCGTCGACTGCGCGATCGACGGCGACAATATCATCGTCGGCGCGTTCAGCTCCGATCCCGGCGGCGTCGCCGATGCCGGGGCGGTCTACGTCTACAACCGCGACTACGGCGGATCGAACGCCTGGGGAGAGGTGGCAAAACTGACCGCCGATATCCCGGTGGCCGGCGACCGGCTCGGCCAGACGATCGACATCTCCGGCAATACGATTATCGCGGGCGCCTACGGCGGGAGCCGCGCGTACCTGTTCGACGGCGACGGAGCGGGAAACTGGGCACAGGTCGCCATGCTCTCCGGAAGCGGAAACTTCGGCACCGGGGCGAGCATCGACGGCGACCGCGCCGTCGTCGGCGCCTACCGCTACGCCGGCGACGCGGGCCGCGCCTACGTCTACGAGCGTAACGAAGGAGGCGCCAACGCCTGGGGACGGACGGCCGAACTAGTTCCCAGCAACGGCGGAGGGTATTTCGGAATCGGCGCCGACGTGGAAGGGGACACCATCCTTATCGGTGCGCAAAACGGCGACCCCGGAGGAGTCTCCAACGCGGGCGCCGCGTATGTCTACAAGCGAAATGATCAAGGGCAATGGGTGGAGACGACCCTCTTCACGACCACCGGCCGGAGCGAGGGCGACAATACCGGACGCCGCGTCGCCCTTTCTGGAGACGTCGGCCTGGTCGGTTCGCCCGGTTTTGAAGGCGCCGAAGCCGATGTTGGCGCCGCCCACGTCTACGCCGTGCCCACCGGGACCACCGGCGTGATCTATCCCGACCCGCCGGGCCATGTCGACGGCGGACCGGTCGTTACCGGCGGAACCACGCCCTACGCCTGGTATCGGGCCGACTCCGGACTCGGAACGGTGGTCGACATCGAAGGAAACGGGTCGGTCCTTTGGTGGGCCGACCAGTCGGGGAACAATCGGCATTTGGACGTTTTTTCCGGAACGCCAACCATCGTCACCGACGCCGAAACCGGCAAGGAATGCGTTGAGTTCGACGGTACGGACTCCTTCATCGGCACCCTCGACGAATGGGGCCACGCCGCCCCCGGGACCGTCTTCGCGGTCTGGAAGGCGACCGGATTCGCGCCCAACCACGCGTACGGCGTTACCTTTCTCTACGACGGAACGAGCAGTGCCGATGGAACGCGGAGCCGCCAGCTTCTCAACTACGGATCGAACCTGGGAGGGGGCAACGAAGCGGATTGGCTGGAAGCGGGCTCGTACGACGACGAGAACAACGCCAGTAACCGCTCCCCCCGGCTGGAGACGGCCGGTCTGGGTCTCGGAGACGACGTGCTGGATCAGTGGTTCGTGACGACGACCACCCACACCAGCGGTACGAGTGACGTCTTCCGCGTCAACGGAAACGAGGTATTCCGCGGCAACATGCTGTCTTCCGGCATGGACGGCCTGAAACTGGCCGTCGCCTGCAATAACTTGTACAAGTTCGTCGGAGAGATGACCGAGTTCATCGTCTTCGAGGGGGATCTTTCGGCGACGGAAATCGCCGCCATCGAAGCGCAACTCATGGCCCGGTGGGGACTCGGCGGCACCGTGATCCTCGAGGGAGACCTCAACGGCGACGGGACGGTCAATTCCGGCGACCTCGATCTCGTTCGAGGAAACTGGGGTGGATCCGGCCCGGCCGGAGACGCCAATAACGACGGTGTCGTCAACTCCGCCGATCTGGATATCGTTCGCGCCAATTGGGGGGCGACGGCCGCGGCCGCGGTCCCGGAACCGGGCAGCCTCGCGTTGCTGGCCGTCCTGGGCGCGTTGCTTGCGGCACTCCGCCGCCGCTGAGGCGCGCGGCCGGAACTGGTGCTCCGTCAACACGAAGATTTTGGGTTGGCAGCACGCCGATGTACCGCAATCGTCCGGATGAAACCCAAACGTCAACCCCAATTCCTACGTTTGACGAAGCACTAGGCGGCCGGGCGGCCCGGAATACCCGTCCGACCCGCGTTGCGGGCCCGGCTCCCCCCGAGACACACCGCCCCGGGAACC
>CAZFQG010000199.1:0-11377 GCA_964520785.1 uncultured Planctomycetaceae bacterium
CCGGCGTCGATAAGCGCACGAGCGGCGCGCCGCAGCGCGTGGGCGATCGCGTGACCTTGTCGATCATGGCCTCCTGCGGCGAGTGTTTCTACTGCCGAAAATCGCTTCCGCAGAAGTGTCTGCGTCTGATTAAGTATGGACACACCTGTTGCCGCGAGGCGCCCCACTTGACCGGCGGATACGCGGAGTATATCTATCTGTTTCCCGGCACGGCCGTCTACCACGTCCCGGAAAACCTTACGGACGAAATCGCCACGCCGGCCAATTGCGCGCTTTCCACCGTGATCAACGCGCTCGAAACGGCCGCGTTCGCTCCGGGCGAAACGGTTCTTATTCAAGGGGCGGGGATGCTCGGTTTGAACCTGATCGCGCTGTGCAGGGAAGCCAAAGCCGCCAAGGTCATCGTCACCGACGCCATGCCCCGCCGATTGGAGGCCGCCTCGCGGTTCGGCGCAGACGCATGCCTGAATCCCAAGGACCGCCCGCCGGACGAAACGGCCGCCGCCATTCGCGCCCTGAGCGAGGGGGGGCACGGCGTGGACGTCGCGTTCGAGGTCTGCGGCAACCGCGCAGCCGTCGACCAGGCGGTCCAGTCCCTGAGGACCGGAGGGCGGTACGTGATCGCCGGCCTGGTCACGCCGGGGAGCGACCTCGATATCGACGGCAACCAGCTTACGCGCAAGTACCTCACGGTAAGTGGGATTCACAACTACCATCCCAAACACCTGGACCATGCGCTGCGGTTCCTCGAAGAACACGCGCACGAATACCCATACGCCGATATCGTGGGAGCGACGTTCCCGCTCGACGAGATCAACGAAGCCGTTCGACTGGCGGCGACCGAAGAACACGTCAGAGTGGCGGTTCGTACTCGGTCGGAATAATGAGAAGCGATCAAGGGAGATTCGGATCATGACGACGTCCCGCTTTGACGATCCCGCCGAACAATCGGCCTTCCGTCATGCCCAGTGGCGGATGTTGCTGGCGACGATGCTCTGCTACCTGTTCTATTATACCGGCCGGCAGAACTGGGGATTCGTGGTTCAGGCCCTCAAGGAGGATCTGGGACTCAGCGAAATACAGACCGGCTGGATCGCCGGAGCGATGCTTGGGGCATACGGCGTGGGCCAGTTCATCAACGGCAATCTGGGAGACAAGTTCGGCGGCAGGCGCATGATGAGCCTCGGGGCCGTCATGTCGGTCGTTCTGGTTTGGATTACCAGCTTCGGGTATTCCTTCTGGACTCTCCTTATTCCCTGGGCTCTCAACGGCTACGCGCAATCATTGGGTTGGGCGCCGGGCAGCCGCCTCATTTCGAACTGGTGGGGACCGCGCGAGAGGGCCAAGGCCTTCGGTGTCTACATGTTCGGCGCCGCCTGTTCCGCCGTGCTCGTCTTCGCCCTGTGCATACTCATTCTGCAAGCCGACATGAGTTGGCCGTGGGTGTTTCGGCTTCCCGTGCTATTGCTGTTCTTCGGCGGCGTCGCCTATTACTTCATCGCGCGGGATACGCCCGAGGAACTCGGCTTCCGTTCGCCCGACGAGCAAGCCGCCGCGGCGCAGATTCAAGCCGAAAACGATACCCTCGTCGAACACGATATCAAAGCCGATGAAGGGACCGTCGAACGCTACCTGGCGACTTTGGGCAACTGGCGGTTTCTCACCGCCTGTGTCTCCCTGGCCTCCGAAAACATGGCCCGCTACGGGTTGCTTATCTGGGTTCCCGCCTATTATTTGGGGGAGGGCTGGAAGGCGAACCCTTCGACGGCCTGGGTCGCGCTGGCCCTGCCCATCGGAATGGCGTTCGGCGCCTTGTGCGGCGGACAATTGTCCGATCGCGTCTTCCATTCCAACCGTTCGAAACCGATCATCCTGATGATGGGCCTGGCCGCCGCCGTCTCGTTGGCCATTTACACGGTTCCCCAGGGACAACACGTGCTCGCCATCGTCCTTCTGTTTCTGGCCGGATTCTTCGTGTACGGGCCACAGTCCTCCTTTTGGGCGCTCTGCCCCGATCTGCTCGGCACCAGGCGGGCCGGTACCGGCGTCGGCGTGATGGACGCCAGCGCCTACGTGGGCGCCGCCATCCAAGGCCCGGTGTTCGGTTGGGTCATCGAGAGCTGGGGAAACCCGGCCGTCTTCATCGCCATCTCGGTGGCCTGTTTGCTGTCGGTGATTACGATACTCCCCGTCCGGCGGTAACGTCGAATCTGCTGATCGATGGCGGGTTGCTCACCGAGATCCAGTACGGACTGATCGGGACCGTCGGCGTCATTCTGTATGCGATTGGCGGCGGCGTGTTGAGCGATTTCCTCGGTGGGCGGACGATGTTCCTCACCGGTATCGCGGTCTCCATCGCCTGCACGGTCACCCTGGGCTTCTCCTGGGGATTCGGCGCCTTCGTCGTGATCTGGGCCTTCAACCGCTACTTCCAGTCAATGGGCTGGGGGGCGCTGGTGAAAGTATCCTCGCACTGGTTTCCCGCCGGAAGCCGCGCCACGATGCTGGGAATCCTCTCCGCGTCCTACTTGGTCGGTGGAGCAATTACCTCCTTGTACCTGGGCAGCTTCGTGAAGATGGGATTCGGTTGGCGCGGTATCTTCTTCATCGCCGCGGCCAGCCTCGCCGTCGTCGGCGTGTTCTGCGCATTCTTCCTAAAATCGAATCCTCGCGACGTGGGAGCCGAGGAACCGGCCCCCGATCCCGACTGCGTTTATGGAGAGGAGGGAAACATTGTACGCCAGCAGGGGCTCTGGCGATTGCTGGGGCCGCTCTTCACGAGTCGAGCGTTCTACCTAGATCGACAGCGCCGGTTATTTCGGAGGCGCCCTATCCGGTGTCGGTATTGGTTGGATCGCGACTCAATACAATTGGCATGCGGTTCTTATTGCCTTGGCCGGCGTCGGCGCGCTGAGCCTCATCGTCGCCGTCATTCACTGGGCTTTCGAGGAAGTGCATTATTTCAACGGAAACAAGTCGGTAAGCGAAGCCGTCGTTGGGGCACCGCACCCGCAAGCGATGGTGCCCGAGCCGGCGGTGCAAGAGGGAACGTAAAACTCACACACAAGGGATATTCGAACGAGTCGATGGAAAGCGAGTCTTGCACGCGCACCGCGGATATGATATACATTTTTCCATATTCACCAGCGTTTCAGTTTGTCCCACGGCGGCATCGGCCTGAAATGGACTCCTTCACTCCGGTTCGTCAAGAACGCATCAAGAATCGTAGTAGACTACACTTCTTGGAAACCATCCCCCGTTCCTCCACCCTTCAAGCAGGAAAACCATTATGCAACGTCGATTCTCCCCCATGTTCTTTCGGTGGATCATCCTCTCCCTCCTCGCCACCGGCCTCCTGGTCGTCTCGACCTTTGCCAGTGAGGTCCAATTCTCCAAACGCTGTCTCATGGTTAGCCCGAACGAGGGGTGTGCAGTCGCGGACGTCAACCGGGATGGCAACTTGGACATCATCGCGGGAACCCACTGGTTCGCCGCGCCCGATTTCATCCCGCATCCGATCCGTGAAATCCCGGAATTCGGCAATGACTTTCTTGCCAACAACGGCGACCACGCTTGGGACGTCGACGGGGACGGATGGGTGGACGTCATCTCGGGGGGGTGGATGGAACCGGAAATATACTGGTTCAAGAACCCTGGGGAGGTGGGACTATCGAAGGGTTTGAAGTGGGAAAGGCACTTGCTCAAGAAAGCCTTCCCCCACACCGAGTATTATGCATTTCACGATCTTGACGGTGACGGTATTCCGGAGATCATCGCCGTCAGTTGGGAGAAGGATCGGCCGCTCATCGCGTGGAAGCTGGCGAAAGACGCCGATGGCAAACCGACCCTCGAACGAAACGACATAGGGCCGAAGAGCGGGCACGGAATCGGGTTCGGCGACATCAACGGCGACGGACGCGAGGACATTCTTGTCGAAACGGGGTGGTACGAACGTCCCGAGGGAGATATATTCGCTCAGACCTGGAAGTACCACCCGGAGACGGAGCTACCCCATCCGAGTTGCCCCTGCCTGATCGTCGACGTCAACGGAGACGGCCGCAACGACATTATATGGGGCAAGGCACACGACTATGGCCTGTACTGGTGGGAACAAGGGGAGCCGAAGTCGGACGGGACGACCACTTGGACCGAGCATTTAATCGACGACACCTGGTCGCAGGCCCATGCCTTGGAATGGGCCGACCTCGACGGCGACGGAAAGCCGGAACTGATCACCGGCAAACGGGTTCGCGGGCACGCCGGCAGCGATCCCGGCGGCAAGGAGCCTGAGTGTCTTTATTACTACAAATGGAACCCGGAGAAGAAGCAGTTTACTCGGTACGATATCAGCCCGGCCGGAGGCGGTGTCGGAACCGGAATGCAGCTCCGCGTCGTGGACCTCAACGGCAACGGCCGACTGGACATCGTCGTGGCGGGCAAGACCGGGACATGGGTGTTGATTAACGAAGGGAAATGACGGCCTTTGGGCCGGCGACTTCCGGACGGGCGCGGCCGTCTTCGGTTTCGAAGAACATGATCGTCGAGTGGACGCTCTCGTCGCCGCCCCAATGCCTTCATGCCGACGGCCGCCCGAACATCGTGATCACCCTGTCAGAGTCGCGAACGATCTCGTATTGATCCTTCAAGGTGGAGAGCGGACAGACACTCCGGGTATTCATTCGTGGTCCTCAGAGGGCGGCTGCGAGCAGCCTTCGTCCGTTACGCAAGGATGCGTCGTCGCATCGCCGTGGCACTGGCGAATCTGCTCCGGGGAACAAGCTTCGGGCTTGCCCGTCAGTTTTTCCGGCTTGTGGCAGCGTTTGCGGCATTCACACATGGCTTTTCCTCTCTTTCAGAAGCATTGGAAGTGGCTGATTCGGCCGGCTCCTCCGGGATTTCCAGAAGGCCATCGACGAGGGCTCGGTACCTCGCCATGGCGCTGCCGTTCAAACGATAATGCACGAAATAGCCCCGCTTTTCGGCCGTGACGAAGCCGGCGTCGCGGAGGATCCGCAGATGTTGCGAAACGGCTCCCTGGGTTATGTCCAGGCGGGCCGCCAATGCATTGACGCACAAAGCCCGGCCTTTCAGTAACTCAATGATTCGCACGCGCGCCCCGACTGATAAGACCTTGAGAATCCGAGCCAGGTTATCAGGATCTGTCATTACGCTTACAGTGAACGGTTTCGGAAAGTATTTTAGTGCGTACTAATATACTATTTCATGTGGTTTCCGTCAAGCGGGCTTTGGTGCCAGATACATTTCACCGTTCAGCCGCGCGCCGCACGACTTACCCGACTTGCGGCCGTGCCGAGGACTTCGCGCGACCAATTCCGATCACGTGCAGGGCAAGGTGATGAGCTGCTGGGGCCCCTCGCGAGCAGGCAGGCGAATCACGCGGTTGACTCGGACTCCCGTCCGCTCGAGATGGGCGATGTCCCCTACCGGCTATCGAGCACCCCCATTTGCCGTCGTCGATAGCCGCTATGGCGGCGATCCGGCGCCCGATTACCCCGATCGACGGAGCACACCCACCATCACCCACGCGCGGAGTCCACCATTTCGGCTCCGCCGGGGGGCGACCGTGATCGCGCGTTTGCGACCATCTTCAACCTGGTTTCGGCGCCGATATACCGTCAAAAGGCCGTGCGAGTAATCTCGCGACGGACGATGACAGTCTATGTTAAACTACACGAATATGGAGAAATTAAAACCCTCGGACCGAGGAACGGCGGTTGCGCGCTCCGCCACGGCAAATCGGAGACCTTGGAATCGGAGGCTTTAGTCGCTGGCGCGAGTTCTTTTCCGGAGAATCGACCGGAATCCTTTGCAAGAAGACCCTATTTCTACGCGGGCCCCTCTTCTTCGTACCGGAGCGACGGGACTAGAATAGAAGAAATTCCGGACGGATCGTTACCACCGACGTTGGTCGGCCATGTTTCTTCGGTACCATGGTTTCGCCGGCAAGGTGGCTGGACCCCTTCCGTCCCCCCGAACGGATCGTCATACGAAAGGACCCTTTGTGCCCCTAGTCAATCCTCTGGGAATGCTCCGCGCCGCCAGTGCAGGCGGATACTCGGTCGGTGCGTTTAACCTGGTCGATTACCTGACCGCCGAGACAATCGTCGAGGCGGCCGAAGAAAAGCGTGCGCCGGTCATTTTGCAGACCTCTTCCGGAACCATTGACCGTTTCGGCGTTGAGACGCTCGTCGGGATGGCTCGACTCATCGCCGCCGAAAGCCCGGTGCCGGTAGCGCTGCATCTCGACCATGGCAAGGATCGCACGGTGATCAGCCAGGCGATTTCCGCCGGATACAATTCCGTCATGATCGACGGTTCTCACCTGCCGTTTGACGAAAACGTGGCCCTGACCAAGGACGTCGTCGAAGAAGCCCATGCCCAAGGGGTGGCCGTCGAGGGAGAAATCGGCGTGGTCGCCGGCGTGGAAGATGATATCGTCGTCAATCAGGATGCCGCGATTTATACGACTCCCGAGGAGGCGGTCGAATTCCAGCGGCGTACTGGAATCGATTTCCTGGCCCCCGCGATCGGGACGGCCCATGGTTTCTACAAGGTGAAACCTCGGCTGGATATCGCGACTCTGGCGGCGATTCATCGTGAGGCCGACTATCCGCTCGTCGTTCATGGGGGGACAGGCCTCCCCTTTGAGGTGGTTCGCGAGTTGACAAGGGCCGGAGGGGCGAAGTTTAACGTTTCCACGCAGATTAAGCAAACCTACATTGACAGCCTCTACGAGTATATTGAGTCGAATCGGGCCGAATACCATCCTTTGCGCTTATTGGAAAGCGCGAGAAGGCGCCTCGTCGACATGGTCGCCGAGTATATCGATCTCTTGGAGAGTTCCGGAAAAGCGTGAGTTTCGGGTTTTTTTGATAACCGCCAATATCCCGCGCGGAACCGATGGACGCAAACGCATCTTGATTTCCAAGCACCCCAACAAATCCATGAATGACGTCACGCCCGCCGGGCGATACCCCTGCGACATGCATTGCCACACGACCCGGTCCGACGGTGCCGATACGCCGGAAGAGCTGATTGCCGAGGCAGTGCTGGTCGGCATGGTGGGGGTCGCGATTACCGACCACGACGTCCCGCCTCCTCTGGAGATCGAAGGCCGCGATTCGGTTGAATATGCCGCCGAGCGGGATGTGCGGCTTATTCTCGGATACGAGTTCTCTTGCGACAAGTCCGTCGATGACGTCCATATCTGTGGATACCGCCTGGACTGGAGCCACCCGGAGCTTCTTGCCGAGGTCGATGCGGCTGCGCGGAGCAAATCGGACGCCTATCGGGAACTCTGCGGACGGCTGAGCGATTTCGGAATGCCGGTTGACTGGGAGAACGACATTCTCCACGGTGTCGACCCCGCTGGCCGGTTGGTTAAGCGCACCCCGGAGGAAGTGCAGCGAAAACATATCTTCGAGGCGATGGAAAGGCTGGGGCACGCGGCGTCCTGGAGCGACGCGAAACTTCTGGTTCGCGATAATCCGGACTTGAACGTCAAACGGCGGAAGATAGAAGCCACGGACGCCGTTCGACTTATCCATGCATGCGGTGGAATCGCCGTCTTGGCGCACCCTTATCTAATCGACGAGCGCATTGATGTGCCCGACCGGCCCGCGACGCGCGATGAATACATCAACGTGTTAATCGACGCCGGCCTGGATGGCATCGAATCGCGCTACACCTACGACAAGACGACTTACAAAGGTGAACAGACTCCGGAAGAAATCGAAGCTGAGGTCGTGTCGAAGTATGCCCGACGAGTCCGCTTCTTAAGCGGTGGCTCGGATTACCACGCCGATCAGAAGAAGGCGGCCGGCAAGGTCCGTTATCTTGGAGAGCGCGGTTTGACACTCGGCGAATTCGAGCTGGCGTTTGAGAATGGCTAGGACCGTGGAGCATTGAAAATGGTGGATTTGCGAACCCTTGATACGACCTCACTTGCCGCGATGCTCGACCACTCCATCTTGGGCAAGGACACGCAGGAGGCGGAAATTCGGCGTGGTTGCGCCCAGGCACGCGAATACGGATTCGCGGCCTTCTACACCAGTAGCTCGTACTGGTCTCCGATAGTCAAGGACGAACTCAGCGGATTTCCCAATATTGAGATTGGAACCGGTATCGCGTTTCCATTTGGCACTGTGCCGCCGAACGTGAAGGCATTTGAGACGGAGGAGGCTCTTCGGCGCGGGTGTACGGCGGTTGACATGGTTCTCAACGTGGGGGCTCTCAAGGACGGTCGGTTCCGGATCATTGAAGAGGAGCTGCGTCTTTTCGTCCAAGCTGCCGGGGAGGCGGTCACCAAGTGCATCCTCGACGTCTGTTTTCTCACGGAGGACGAGATCGTCGCGGGGTGCAATATGATCGCCGGCGCGGGGATCGCTTTTGCGAAGACCTCCAGTGGGCAATATCAGGGGCCGACCCTGGAGCAGTTTTTGCTGATGCGCGAAACCCTTCGCGATACGGGCGTGAAGCTGAAGGTCGCGGGGGTCAAGTTCCCCCGTCCCCAGAATGCGTTTGCCTTCATCATGGCCGGTGCCGACCGCATCGGAACGCGCGCGGCTCCCGAGATCGTGGATGCATTTGAGACGATCCGTGCGGGTATGGGCCTTGGATAAGGGGCAGCGCTGTTCCCTGCGTTTCAGTCGAGGTTGGTGAGAACTCCAACGTTCCGAAGGCCCGGCGGGTTTTTGGATTTTCCAGGAAAAGTTTCCTTAATTTTCGCCGTTCATCGACCGAAAAACCGTTCTGTGTGGATGATAACGGTATTCCGGGCAAGGTTCGCAGGGGATCTAGCCCGCGATAGAGGGAATCGGTCATGGATGGCGGCCTTTTTGCGGCGAGTCAGGTCCATCTTTTCCCTGAAATCCGGCCGAAAAGAACCGTGTGGCGGCTGGACAAAACGTTCGCTGGCGGGTACATTTACCTTTTATGCTAAAGTAGAGTAGGTATCTCTCGCCCGATTCTGACTTCGGGCGATAGAGTCTGCTTCGCGCGGCGGCATAGGTTGGTCCATATTCAATAAGCATAGAGTATTTAGCGGTGTCTTGGTTGGCGGTTGGTTGAACCTGAAACCGAAAAAGGAGAGTTGAGCTTGGTCAAGCTGACATTACGCGAGAAAGAGTCTATTCAAGAGGCCGTGCGCCGTTTCCGGAAACTTGTGGAGCGGAGCGGCCTGAAGAAGGAAATGCGACGCCGAGAGCATTATGAGAAGCCAAGCGAGACCAAGCGTCGTTCCAGGCTCCGAGCAGAGCGTCGAAACAAACGCCTGCGAACGCTCCAGCGCGATTGATAGCCGCTTGAGGGGGCCTCTGCTGACGAGGCGGCGATTCTCGAATTCCCGAGTCTACGAATGGGGCGGTCTGCGCCGGCAGTGCGGGTGTCGTGCCGCTTTTTTCGCGCATTTGTCTTGCCCTTGCTTTCCGACTGGTCCGCGGCTTGGGGTCATCGCGATGGGGCGATCTTTGCGTTGGACGGCAACTACGGCGCGCGTCGCCAAGGCCATGTGAATACACTCTGGAGAGGGGGGTCCTTTGTCAGAAGGGGGTAAAAAAAGAATTCGAGGCCCTTGCAATGCATTTCGGTTTTAGTACAATACATTGTTTCCCAATGAGGTAGCACGCTCCTTAACATTCAGCGTTGCTCGACTGGGAGAGGCGAGGGTACCCCCCTCGATTTTGGAGTGAAGTGGAGGGGATGCATTGCTAGGTTGCAAGAAAAAGACGTAGCAAGGTCCCTCAAGCTCCCAGCAGCCCTTGCTACGTCGGTGGTCCAGCCCCTCCCCGAGGCAGACCACTGAAGTATAGACCTCGGATGGCGATTTCGGGAGCGAGCGAGAAAAAATTTTGTTTCGGTGGCTTGCCAAGACGCGGAAAGCCGATAGAATAGTCTCGTCGCCCGAATTGGCACCTTGTTTTTTCAGTCATTTGGGCCTTTGCGTTGAAAGGGTTTAACGGCGGTTTTTTCGCACGTCCCCTTGAAGGCCGGTTGTAATTCGGCTATATTGAAGGTTTTCGGGATTGAGGCGAAAATGGCTTGGCGTCGGAATGTAAGACGCTGGCGGGTTGGATTGACAGAGCTTGGTTTCCATGCCATGGTTGATTAGTGGGCGAGTGGAAGTCGTGCTCCGTCGATCCGGCGGATCGGAACCCGTTGTTCCGAATGTGATCTTTGACAATTTGGTTGCATTTGAGTGGCAAAAAACACCATGAGATTATGGAAAGGCGTCATTTGACGTTTTTTCCGTACTCCGTGGCCTTAGATGTGCTTTCCACGGTCGGTCGTCACCGGTTTTTCGGTGGAGGTCGATCTGGGAAGGCGATACGAGGAGCTATCGTTACACATTTGCCGCGGTGGGAATCGCGGCGATGGCGAGAACGTTGCGTTCATGATTCCAGGCTTGCTTGGAGCATTGAATTCATACGATCAAGCTACTAAGGGCATATGGAGGATGTCTTGGCATCAGAAGACTTTGAAGGGCGTGGAAGACTGCGATAAGCTCGGGGGAGTTGTCAAACGAGCGTTGATCCCGAGATCCCTGAACTGGCGTGTACTGAATTCATAGGTGCACGCGGGTAACGCGGTGAACTGAAACATCTCAGTAACCGCAGGAAGAGAAAGAAAACTCGATTTCCTCAGTAGCGGCGAGCGAACCGGAAAGAGCCCAAACCGTGGGGGTTTCCTCCGCGGGGTTGTAGGGCCTCTCACATGAGAGTCATAAAGCAATTCGGTAGTGGAACGGCTTGGAAAGACCGACCACAGAGGGTGACAGTCCCGTACGCGACACTGAATTGTCTCTCGAGAGGTACCTGAGTAGGTCGGGTCACGTGGAACCCCGACTGAATCTACGGGGACCATCCCGTAAGGCTAAATACTCTCTGATGACCGATAGTGGACTAAGTAGGGTGATTGAAAGATGAGAAGAACCCCCGCTAGGGGAGGAATGTGAACCTGAAACCATATGCCTACAAGCGGTCGGAGCACTATTGAAAGTGTGACGGCGTGCCTTTTGCATAATGATCCGGCGAGTTACCGTCGTCGGCCTGGTTAAGACCTTCCGGGTCGGAGCCGTAGGGAAACCGAGTCTGAATAGGGCGCATGTCGACGGTGGTAGACGCGAAACCGGGTGACCTATCCATGGGCAGGTTGAAGCGCGGGTTATACCGCGTGGAGGACCGAACCCACTTGGGTTGAAAACCGAGGGGATGACCTGTGGAGAGGAGTGAAAGTCTAATCAAACCCGGAGATAGCTCGTTCTCTCCGAAATAGCTTTAGGGCTAGCCTTGAGCCACTACGCATCGGGGGTAGAGATACTGAATCGGTTTGGGGCCCTTCCCGGGGTACCCTGCTGAAC
>CAZFQG010000200.1:0-11342 GCA_964520785.1 uncultured Planctomycetaceae bacterium
CCCGTTTCCACCGACGTTGGTCCGGCCCTTGCGAGCCTGGTCCCGCCATGTACACCTCCATCGACCTGTTGGTCTTTCTCGGATACTTCGTCGCCGTCGTCGTAATCGGGCTGCTTTCCAGCCGGGGGCAGACCGCTTCGGTGGGGGGATACTTCCGCGGGGGGAACCGCCTTCCCTACTACGCCATCGGCCTGTCGATCGTCGCCGCCGGAATCAGTTCGGAGCAGTTCGTCGGGGAGATGGGCTATGCCTACAAACTGGGAATGCCGGTCGTCAACTGGGAGTGGCTCGTCTTCCCGGCACTTTCCATCCTGCTTTGGATCTTCGTGCCGCTGTACGTCCGTAACCGGATCACGACGATGCCGGAATACCTGGAGGAACGGCTGGGACCATCGGTCCGCACCCTCTACGCGTGGCTTTCCGTCGCCAGTTACGTGTTCGTCAATTTCGCCCTCGTCTTCTACACCGGCGGGCTTGCCCTCGAGGCGATGTGGGGCGCCTGGGGCGTCGACCGGCTGACGGCCGTGTGGGTCATGGCGGCGGTGACGGGGCTGTATACCGTCTACGGCGGGCTCTCGGCCGTCGCATGGACGAGTTCCTTCCAGTGCATCCTTCTGCTTGGCGGCGGATTGTTCACGTTCTTCGCCGGAATGGCCAAGATCGGGTGGGATTTCCAAGCCGTGCTGGGGACGGGGCAGCGGGCCCATCTCATGACGCCGGCCGACCACGGCGAGGTTCCCTGGACGGCGTTTCTCATCCTGGCTCTTTCGACGAACGTCTGGTACTACGCGACCAATCAATACATCAACCAGCGGTGCCTGGCCGCGCGGGACGAGTGGCACGCCAAGATGGGCGTCCTTCTGGCCGGCGGGCTGCAACTCCTTATACCGCTTGCCACCTGTTTTCCGGGCATGGTCTACCGCGTGATCAATCCGAATCTCGAGGACATCAACCTCGCGTACCCGGAGGTAGTGGCGGCGGTCGTGCCGGTGGGACTCCGCGGACTGGTGGCGGCGGCCGTCGTGGGGGCGATCATGTCGACGATCTCCGGACTGGTCAACTCCACGTCGACGATCGTCACGCTCGACATCGTCGGCCGGTCGTTCGGGCGCGGCTGGTCGGAGGACCGCCTGGTTCGCGTCGGCCGGTGGTCGGGCGCGCTGGCCCTGTTGATCGGGGCGGCAATAGCCCCCCTGGTGATGCGGTGGGAGAGCATCTTCCGTTATGCTCAGGAAATATGGGCCCCCATGGCCGCCCCGGTCGTGGTCGTGTTCCTTTGCGCGGCCCTGTGGAAAAACGTCCATTCGCGCGGCGCCCTGGCGTGCCTGTGGCTGGCCGTCCTGACGGTCCCTCTGTCGATTACCCGAGGGCTCCTCGCGGACGCGAACGTCCATTTTCTGCCGCCGAATCTGGAGAACCCGCTGGTTCTCGCCGGGGCGATCAGCCTGATCTCCTGGGCGATGATGGGACTGCTTGTCGGCCGCCGATCGGGCGCCCGGGAAGGCGCCTTGACCGCCGTGACCTGTATTCCCATCCTCCTCGTCGCCGCACTGAGTCCGACGGTCACGGCGATCTTCGTCGCCGGCGCGATGCTCGTTTTCGTCGGAGCGCCGCTTCTGAAGAAGACCCTTCCGCGACCGGGGATGTGGGATCAGTCAATGCTCCGCTCCGGCGCCACCGTCCGGTGGTACGCGAGCGTCTGGACGTGGTGGGTCGTCCTGGCGGTGATCCTCACCGGGCTCTATGCGTGGTTTTGGTAGATGACACCCCCTCAGCCGCTGGCGTATAAGACCGGCGCCGGCGCTTCGCGACCCGAAGCCCGGCATGTCGGGCTCCCGCTGCCGAAGACGCTCGACGAGAGCCTTGTCGATTCGTTCCGAAGTGTCGCAAGACCAAGGCTCCACGGGTTGGCGAACCGGTTTATTCTTGCGGAACCTCTCGTCCCATTGCCCAGAAGATCGCGTTGACGAGCATTCGCCGAAACGCTCCGACGCCGAAGTCGTCGGGGTGACCGAGGCTGGAATAGACGACGCGGCCGCCGTCGCGGAGGCGGGTCCAGGTCAGGGGCTGCGTTTCGGTCCGGCCGTCCTCGGTAATGGAGCCAGTCATCAGAAGCGTGCAATCCTCGGCGATCGGTGTGGTCCGGTAGAGGGACCCCGTCGAATGCCATTCCTTGGGGGTCACTCCGGACAGTATCGGATGATCGGCGGCCTCGGGGACGTTCTTCACGTCCGTTCCGAGACGATTCGGCGCGTGGTTGTTGTAATTGCCCCCGAGCACTTCCGCGTCGAACTCGGGCCATTCGTCGGTGCCGGGCGCCGGCCGGTAGCCTTCGGGGAGTTTGAACCTCGTGGAGAAGGCATGGCTCGCGGTGCGAAGGCCGACGAATGGTCTGCCCTGCCTCAGGTATTCGCGAATCCGGGCCAACTGCTCGATCGGAAGGGCCAGACGCCGGATATACAAGACGAGGCAATCGGCCGCCTCGAGTTCGGCCGTTTGGGGAATATCCGCTTTATGCCCGCCGTGGAGCACCGTACAGTGGCAACCGTATTCTTCGCGGAGCGTTTGCGCGAATCGGGGAATCGTCTTGTCCGCGTCGTAATGGTCGTCGCTGACGATAAAGACGACGTGGGGCCGGGTATCCTCCTTGAACCGGAACGCGGGCCGGTCCGTCAGATCGGTGCTCGTCACGGTGGGGCACCAGTATTTCTCGATGTGTTCGATTACCAGCTCCGTGCCCCGGACGTGGCTGACATGCGGCTCCTCCGTCGGCGAATACATGGCGTCGGTCATGTCGCGCATGAGAACGACGTCGACGTCCTGCAAAACGAGTTGCCGGATTCCGAACGGCCGCCCCAAGACGCACATGTTCGCGTGGACGCCCAGGATGACCACGTGTTCGATACCGCGCTGTTTCAGCAGATAGAACACGTCATGCCCGTCGCCGACGGCGTCCGGCTCGCAAAGGTCGATCGCCTCGTGCTGTTTGGAGTACTTTCGGACGACCGGACCGGGATTCGGGTCATCGCAGGCCGTCCTGGTCGTGTCGACCGGGAGGGGCGGTTCGCGCTCTTCCATGAGGTGAATCCACCCTTGTAGCGGAGTTCGCGTCTTTACCGCCGGCGCGGCGAGCGCGAGCTTCCGCTGCGGCGTGTCCTCGTAGACGTCCATCGTACCGCTGGGGGCGTGGATGATCAGCGCGCCCCTGTCGCGGGCAAGGTGGAGGATTTCGTTGATTTTCGGCGCCAACTCATTGACCCGATTGCCCGCCCTGATGCAGTAATGCCCGTCCCATACGTCGCAGACGATGAAGGCGGTCTTCTTGGCGTCGTACTCGACCGTATGGTAGACGAGATTCCAGGAGCCGTCATCGGCCTTTTCGCGAGAGCGTCGGGTAAACTCGAAACGGGCGTTTTCGGTCGCGTCGGCAACGGCGCCGAGGGGAATCAGAGCCGCCAGGTAGCTGAGAATCAGGATGTATCGCATGATGAAATGGAGGGGCTGGGGCCGCCGGCGGAACGGATCAGACGTCGCGCGCCGGTTCGTGTATCCGGATGTCGTGCTCGGGGTCGTCTTCCTTTTCCGCCTCCGCCTCGTCGTACGCCGCGATGGAAAGTTCCAGGCTGTGACGGATATGCCAGGCCATCAGGTGTTTCGCCGCTTCGGCGTCGCCGCTGTGGAGGGCGTTGTAGACCGCTCTGTGACCCTCGGCGGCGTCACGGACGACCGCCAGATCGTGCCGCTGGCGGTGCGAACTGAAAATGCGGGTAAGGACGTGCGATTCGTGGACGATCTTCACGATGCGCGAATTTCGCGACGCGCGGATCAGCGTCGTATGAAACGCCATGTCCTCCGCCAGGAATCGCATGAGGATCTCTCCGTCGAGGAATTCGATTCCGGACGATTCCATGTGTTGGACGATCTCCTGAAGGCCGTTGCAGTGCCCCTCCAGTTCCTTCAGGGTCGCTTCGTCGATAAACCGCGAAGCGAGGAAAACGGCGAACGATTCGAGCGCTTCGCGAAGCTGAAACATCTCGACGATTTCGTCGCGCTTCGGCGAGCGGACGACCGTTCCGAACCGCGGTACCTACTGGACCAGGCCTTCAATCTGCAGTTGCCGGATGGCCTCGCGAACCGGCGTCCGGCTCACGCCGATCTCCTTCGCCAACGATGCCTCCGACACGACGCTGCCGGAACGCAACTGTCCGGTCAGAATCCGCTCGTGGATGTAACGGTAGGCTTGCTGTTGGAGGGTATCTTCACTCACGGGGAAATCTCCCAGGTACAAACGGACTCTTCCATGTGTCCTCAATATACCTCTCTCGGCCACCGGCGTCAATGAGCGCCTTTTCGCCGCGCCGCGCACCTCTTTCGCCGCTGGAACGCGGAGTACCGCGCGACGGAAAATGACCCGGCCCTCGGACTTCGCGGTTCTCCCGCGTGTCGGTCCAAGACGTGTCCCGTCGGCAAAAGTACGGCGCAATGGGCGAGGAATCGCCGGTTTTTTAAGAAAAAAACTTGAGAAGCGCCCTGTTTCGACCTACGTTTTATCGTGCGAAAAAACGCGTATTGGGGCAAAACGCACGCATCCGCCCGCCGGTGAAAGTCTGGTGTGCGCATACCGCGGGGCGCTGCGGACACGGTCTTGGCGACACTGAAAGCCCTTTCTCCGGGGGGTGGTCAAAACCGATTCCCCCATTATGAAAGGGAAGACCCATGCTATTGAAAAAAGCCGAACACCGTCGCGTGGAACCGAGCCACGGGTCGCTTCCCTCCGGAGGCTGGCACGGAACTGGAAAAGCCCGGATCGAGAGTCGGCATCATTCGATCTTGAATCTGTTGAATGTCCGGTTCGGGAGTTTGCCCGGTACGGTTCCGACGAGAGTTCGTGCCATCTCGGATTTCGAGACGCTCGAATCGTTCACGGTGAAGGCGGCGATCGCCGAATCGTTGGAGGATTTCGTCGAGAGTCTGGACGAGCAGGCCGCCCAGGCCGAACCGGTACGTTAGTCGGGAGTTTGTCACTTGCCTGGCCGGCGCCAAGGGCCGGAAGGTCTGCTCCACCGAATACCGCCAGGTCGTCGCGAGGACCCCCACGTTGGCGGCGCAGGGCGTTCTCACCATGTTCGGCGTTCTTGCCCTGGCCGTCTTCTTCCTGTCGTGCTATGTGGCGATGATTCTCTATTTGGCGTGAGCCTTGTCCCACCGCGACCGCGACGGCGCCCCTCCCCCGTTCCCCACGACAGCGCATAAAAAACCCCCTCGTGCCTCGGCAAAGGGGGTCCAATAAGCGGAAGACCGTTTCTCGGGTGGTGTCGGTCGGGGTATGCTTACTCGCGCGCTCCGTCGACGCGCGGCGCGGACTTCACGTGCGCGCACGTCTCGCCGGCGGAAGACGCCGTTCAAGCGGCCGCGGCGCTCGTTTCCCTACTTTCCCAACCGGCGGCACCGCACGTCATTCGTCGCGCGTGGCCCGACTCCGACTAACGTCGCCGCCACCCGGCAACGACGATGCCGATCCCGGCGAGGAGGGACCAAACGAGGAAGGAGGCGGGCTCGGGGATGGCGTTGTTGGCCAAGCCGAGGAGTGCTTCTCCGTGACTTTCACCATACCAATTTCCACTACTGTATATCCACGCGCCGTCTTCTCGCTGCCAGTCGACAAGGATGCTACTGCCCTTCAAGGCCGCAGGATCATCAAGCAAGCCGAGAATGTAGGTCGTATATCCCAGGTCCTGAAAACCGAAGTAACTCTCAGGGTCATTGAGTCGGCTCTTGATTTCGTCGAGGGCGCCAGTACTGCCAGCATTACCTTGCGCGAAAAACGCACCCTCCAATGTGCCGTACAGTCCGATACCGGAGTAAACATCGTTGCTCGGGTCGAAGTAAGTGCCGTATCCCGCCGCCATGAGGCCGTACAACTCAACCGCCATGTCAGAGCCGGTGTACCCAGAGTAAATCTCCTGATTTTCTAGAAGTGCCGCGACATGTACCCAGTTTCCGATCATCCAGAATTGCGCTCCAGGTGATTCCCAACCGCTATCGACATAGCGCTGATATATTGCCTTTGCGGCAGTATCGATGTCTAAATTGCTTTCATAGTCAAGCAGTTTGGCGTTGAAGTAAGCAACGGCGGATTCATTCGCTTTTGATGTGATATCAAGCCCTCCCGCCGCCGCAAGCTCATAAGCAAATTCGACATCTTTGTTGTAGAACGGAGGGCCGTAACTCCCTATAGTGATGGCGTTGTCGTACCGATATTCGATCAAGGCAGCGACCTTATCGGCTGCCTCTAAATAGGTAGTATCTCCTGTCGCGTTATACGCCGCTACCAAGCCCCGTGCTGTGGCGCCGAGTGTGTTAGCAGGACTGCCTTTCGTCGAGTCGTAGGGCAGCGAAGGATCGGTCAGCTTCCAGGGGAATCCACCATCGTCATTCTGATACTGGAGCATGAAATCAGCCCCTGCCACAACCGCGTCCTTCCACTCCTGGTAAGTTGTTGCGTTGGCGATGGGGGTCCAAGTACAAACTGTCACGAGCACGACGAGGCATACTGCATGACGAAACAATCCACAAGCCAGTAAGAACTTCATTCATTGGCTCCTTTCTTAAAACGTGTGTCTGGAAAACCCCTTAAGGGGTTACCTCACTTCTGGAAAAACCTGGAATATGCGATTGAGCACTTGAGCCACGTAGTCCAGATTGGATTGAACGGCACGGCACCACAATCGCCTTCCTTCCTCAAATAGGCCGCAAACCCTACACATCTTTCACGCTAAGAGAAAAAGAAATGACATATTTGGGATTGCCTTAAGAGAACGCAATATTGCACAGGTGCTATTATACTCGGTTGCGTGAGGAAAACGTCTATTACGCATTTATGGGGATGTGATTAAACCCCCTAAAGGTACCGGCCCAAACCGCGTTTGACTTTTCGAATCATTTCGCTATAGTGTACGCATGATCACTGACGGCGGCCGGCCAGCCATAGAACCGGTCGCCGGGTTCTCCTCTCGCTTTCATCGGAGTTTCCTTCATGCCACACCTGCTGCGCGAATACGTCAATTCCCGAGGGGCCGGCGTCCGGGTCGATCCGGAGGCCGGGGTCATTCGGGGCGTGAAAATCCTGGGACTGGAATCCCGCAACGGCCGCGTCTATGAGAGCGCGGCGCTCGAAAGGGCGGTCCCCTTGTACGAAGGGGCGAAGGTGAACATGAACCATGCCGGCGGCGATGACGCCGCTCGCGACTACCGCGACCGGATCGGATCGATCCGCGGCGTCGTGTTCCGCGAGGGGGAAGGGCTCTTCGGAGACCTGCACTACAACCCCAAGCACGCCCTGGCCGAGCAACTCGCCTGGGACGCGGCGAACGCGCCGGAGAACGTCGGCTTTTCGCACCACGTCGAGGCGGAACTCGCCAGGGAAGGGGACCGCTTCCACGTCCGCGAGATCACCGCCGTGAAGAGCGTCGATCTCGTGGCCGACCCGGCGACGACGAAGGGATTGTTCGAATCGAAACCGGCGCCCGCCTGCCCCTCGTGGGACGTCGTCACGACGGAGGACGTGCGGTTGTTCCGGCCCGACATCGTCCGCGAATTCCTCGCCGAGGACGCCGCCGAACGTCGCGCGCTTCGCGAGAAGGTCGAGCGGTACGAGGCGGCCGAGGCGCTGCGGCGCCGCGAACGGCTGATCCGCCGGCTGCTCGCGGAGCACGGTCTGGACGAGCCGGACCTCGATCCGTGGCGCGGCCGCGCTGCCGGCGCCGCCTTCCGGCAAATCCTCCTCGAAGCGCCCACCGACGCCGACGTCTCCTCTCTCGTCGCCCGGCGCGCCGCCCTCCTCCACGGCGCCGCGCGCTCGCAAGAGCAGCAACGCGTGGAGGGGCGCGGCCGCGCTGACGTCGAGGCGTTCGTCCGGGCGATTACATAAAAAAACGTCTCCATCCCACCCCCCTGTCCCAACCAACCACCAACACCCCCCAGTACCCACATGAGCAATACAATGCGATGGCGTTACGGCGATACCAACCCGGTGGTCGCCGCGGTCGATTCGTCGACCGAAATTGAAATCGGCGATCTGGTGTATCTCGACGGAGACGACGCGAAACCGGCCCCCGCGGCGGCCGACCAGGGCTCGGAGACGGCCAATCAGGAGGCCTTTTCCGCCGCCTTCCTGGGCGTCGCCATGCAGCAAAGCCGCGCCGGCGACACGGCCGGAATCCGCGTCGCCACAACCGGCGTCTTCCAGTTCGAATGCCCCTCCGGCACGTTCGAAATCGGCCAGATGGTCGGCGCCGACGAGAACACGTCCGGCGATGCCCTGCTCGCCCAGCGAGTCGCCCCGGTCGCGGCCAGCGCCGCCGCCATCGGCCGGGTCGCGCGGCGCGAGCCCGACTCCGTCACCGCCGTTCTCGTGGCGATCGCCTCGACCGTCATGACCGGCGGCGTCGCCGGCGGCTCCTCCAGCGGCAGTTAGCAGCCTGTTAAACCCACGTCGTTCTTCGTGATGACGAGGAGCCGGTTTCCCATTCCACACGTCCCATTTCAGCAATAAACGCACCATGCCTACCATTCAACTCTCCGAACTCCGACGACGGTACGAACTTGACGGGCCGCGGCGGACCGTTTCCCATCTCCGCGAGGCGCTCGAACAGGGGCATCTCCACGCCGAGGATTTCAGTATCCGCGATCTGGCCGAGGCACTCATCCCTCAAGGGCGCGAATGGGTCCGGGGGCTCGACCCGCGCCGCGGCGGAGTGAGCCTGCTCGAGTCGGGCGACGGCGTCGATACGACGGCCTTCGCGAACGTGACCGGCCAGGTAATCTACTCGAAGATTCTCGATGCCTACCGCAACGAGGCCTTCGTCGCGTCGAAACTGGTCGAGACGATCCCCACGCGGCTCGACGGCGAGAAAATCCCCGGCGCCGGCAGGCTCGGCGACCAGGCGATGGAAGTCCACCCCGGGATGCCCTACCCGAACGTCGGGTTCGGCGAGGACTATATCGAAACGCCCTCCACCACGAAGCACGGGCTGATCGTTCCGGTGACGAAAGAGGCGGTCTTCTTCGACCGGACGAACCTGGTTCTTTCCAGGGCGGCCGAGGTGGGGGAGGCGCTGGGCCTCAATAAGGAGAAGCGGCTTCTGGACGTGATCGTCGGGGCCGTCAACAATTACAAGTCGAACTCAACCGCGTACGACACGTACTACGCTTCCGGCGACGGCGGCCCCTGGGTAAACGAGCTGGCCTCGAACGAGCTGGTCGATTGGACCGACGTCGACGCGGCCGAGCAGCTCTTCGCGGACATCCTCGACCCGAACACCGGCGAGCCGGTTCTGGTACAGGGGACGACCGTCCTGGTCATGCCGGCCTACCGCCATGCGGCGCACCGCGTGTTCAAGGCGGCCGAAATCCAATACACGGCCTCCGGCGCGGCGACGACGACCTCCGCCGCGAATCCGCTGGCCGGATACTCGGTCGTCGCCAGCCGCCTCGCCTACCGCCGCGTCATCGCCGCCGGAAATTCGGCCGCCGACGCGCGGAAGTGGTGGTTCGTCGGCGATTTCAGAAAGGCCTTCGCCTATATGGAGAACTGGCCCATCACCGTTACCCAGTCCCCCATCGGCGGCGAGGCGGAATTCGCCCGGGATATCGTCGTTCGGTTCAAAGCCAGCGAACGCGGCGCCGCCGCCGTACTCAACCCCCGGTTCGTGGTCAAGTGCACGGGGTAAGGGGAATAAGAGGCGCAAAGGTATTAGGGCCGAGATACCCCCTATCCACGTCATCAAACGCGATCAGCTTATTCACCCGTCGTGTTCTCCTTGTTCGGCATGTTCGGCCGGCCTCACCCTATACCTTCCCTCTCTCCGTCTTCCCTCCTCCCGGTTTTCCATTCCGCAACCCCCCGCCCATGTCCGACACCGACCACATCCGCACGATCCTCTCCCAGACCCTGGCGCTGATCGAACAGATCACCACCGAGCCGAAGCCGAGTTACATTCTCGACGGGCAGCAGGTGGAATGGAGCGTCTATCTCGACCGCCTCCGCGAAACGGCCGACTGGTGCGGCCGCCGGTTGGCCGCCGACCACCCGTTCGAGATGAGTTCGCGCGGGGGGACGTGAGCAAGCACAAGGGGTCGAGGTCCCACCTCGCCACAATAACGAAAATTGCGGGTTATTCGTCCCGTGTTCTCCGCTTGCGTCTTTTGTTCCAACGCTTATGGCTTATGCCCTATGCATCCCTCCTCGCCCTTTTTTCGCCTACCTCCTCATGTCTCCCGGCCCCTACCTCCCTAACCCCTCCGTCCTCTTCAATGTTCCCCGACCCACTTCCGATTGTCGACGCTAAAGAAACGGTCACGCTGATTGCCGTCGGCGGCGGTTCTCGGACGGTTGCCGGCGCGGTTCGCGCGGCGATCACCGGCCGGGGGCTCGGCGGGGCGCCCGTCGTGTATCGCACCGCGTGGAACCTGCCGACGGCGTCGCTGGCGCCGCTGCCGGTGGTGGGAGAAACGCTCGTCGACTCCGCGGCGCGCCGCTGGCGGATCACGGCAACGAACCTGGCCGCCGGTGGGAAACGGTTCTTCGTCGCGGCTGCGGCGACCGGCCTGCCGGAACCGGAACCGCCGGTGGACGATCCGGTCTTGACCGCGATCGCCGCCGGCTGGGTGTCGCGGCTGCCGTCGATACCACTCCTTAGCGGCGAATCCCTCCCCACGGAAGCCCCCTACGCCGTGCTGACCGACGAAGGGACCGCCCGGGTCATCACGACGAACGGCCCCACCCCCATCGAACGCCGCGCCCTGCGCATCGACCTCTGGGACGTCGACCGTCCCGGTCTCCTCCTCACTCGCTCTCCTGGCTCTCTCACTCGCTCTCATGTCGCGGCGGCCCTCCACCGCTTCGCGACGACCACCACCGACGGTCGACGTCTCTTTTTGATCCACGAATCGCACCGACTCGAAGAAGACGACCACGCCCCCCGCGCCATCCTCCGCTTCACGATATGGCTGTGGGCGAGTTAGAACAAGGCAAAAGGCCAAAGGAAAATATGCAATGATGGGGCGATGAACCAAACGCCGCTCCTCCGCTACCCTTCCACTTGGCATACCGCCCCGTCACTCCGCCCTTACCCCCCACGACCCCAACCCCCCAATCCCCCTCATGCCCACCCTCAACGCAACCATTCTCGCCCGGCTCGGTTGGAGCTGGAAGGACTCCGGCGCACTCTCAGTGGTCCGCAATGACGCCCAGGTCGAATATCGTTGTTCGTTTTCGGACTCGCTCGACGCCGCCAGGGCGGATGCGATCTGGGAAGCGGCCGCCGAGACGCTCGCCGCCT
>CAZFQG010000201.1:0-11326 GCA_964520785.1 uncultured Planctomycetaceae bacterium
TCCGAAATCTAGGCAAAATACCCTTCTGGTGTACCCTCAATTGTGAGTTGCGGCAGTAGTGCTCGGCCAGATAGTTGGCGATACGGATCGCCCTCTCGGGGCGATGTGGATCGCTACAAGTGATCGCGACTCGGCACCGGCTTGGATCCGTCTCCGGAAAGATTTCGACGTCCAGCCGCGAAACGAGCGTTTCAGCCGATTCCGGCGCCGCCTTGCTAAGATCGACGGCGATCCCGCCGTCCGCGGAAAGACCCATCCGGCGAATCATCTCGTCGAGATTGGCGCGGTTGAGAATCGAAGAGCAAATCCGCGCCTTCGCCGCGTCGTTCAGTGGGGGCGCGTCGCGAAGAACCACCGCGGTCGCAAAGAACGTACCCTTTGGATTCGACATTTCGCGACGGCTCTGGTAGACTAAAGCGCCCGTCGCGACCGCCGCCAGCACGGCGATTGCGTACCAATACGTCCCGTCGGATGGGTTTGAACGTCGGGGTTTCATCCCGCGGCTTTCCCCTCTGGAGTACCTTTCGGCGCAAATCGGTCGCGCCGGCGGCGCCTTCGTACCAAGTCCCCTTCCGAACCAGTATCGGTTCCCCCCTCAAGAAAAGCCCACCTAACCGATGTTCCGCGTTAAAATCTGTGGAATCACCAATACCAGAGACGCAGAGGTCGTCGGCGCCGCGGGAGCCGACGCCGTCGGCCTGAATTTCTTTTCCAAAAGCGCTCGCTTCATCGAGTATGCCGCGGCAAAGGCGATCTGCGGGGCCCTTCCGGAGGGGGTGCTGCGGATCGGGCTTTTCGTGAACGAAGAACCGGCCGAGGTTCGCCGTGCGTTCGAATCGCTTAGCCTCGACGCCGTCCAATTGCACGGCGATGAAACGCCCCAGTATCTCGCCGAGCTGGGGGAAATCCCGGTGATTTGCGCACTCCGGCTTTCCCGCGAGGGAATTGCCCCGGTCCACCAATACCTTGCCGCCGCCGCGGAAAATGGGCGTTCCCCAAGGGCCGTCCTGCTCGACTCCTTTCAGAAGGGATGCTACGGCGGAACCGGGAAGACCGCGAACTGGCCGGAGGCGGCCCAATACTATTCGCCCCGGAACGGGGTCGCGCTTCCCCCACTAATTCTCGCGGGGGGGCTAACCCCCGAGAATGTGGCTATTGCCATCGACGCCGTCGCTCCATTCGGCGTTGACACGGCCGGGGGGGTCGAACGAAGCCCCGGTGTGAAGTCGCCGGAAAAGGTACGTGCGTTCGTCCAACGTGCGCTCAACGCGTTCCACTCCCATTCAGGCGACCAAGCCGCTTCCTAAGTCGCAACCATGCAAGTCCTGGGCGGTTTCCCGGCCGTCCCACCCCTCCCATGCGTCTCGATCCCCAACGCCTCCGCAATGCCGCCGCCGTCGCCAAGCGCGATCTGCTGGCGGAGTTGGACGCCTCGGGCCATTGGGTCGGAAGGCTCTCTTCTTCGGCCCTTTCGACGGCCACGGCGGTAAGCGCCCTCTCAGCGGCCAAAGCGGCCGGCGTCACGTCCGATGCCGCGGAGGGGCTCCTCTACCGGGGCGTGGAATACATCGCCGCCGCCCAGAATGACGACGGGGGCTGGGGAGACACCGACAAGAGTTTTTCGAACATCGCCACGACGATGCTCGCCAGGGCGGCGCTCCATCTGGCCGGCGCGGACGCGAGCCATGCGGGGGTATTGGACAGGGCGGTTCTCTACATCGAAAAGCAAGGGGGCCTCGAGGGCTTAAGGCGGCGTTACGGCAAGGACAGAACGTTCGCCGTCCCCATCCTGATGAACCAGGCCCTCGCCGGGTTGGTCGATTGGCGACGTGTCTTTCCGCTCCCCTTCGAGCTGGCCTGTCTGCCGCACGCCGTCCTCGGTGCGGTTCGCCTGCCGGTCGTCAGCTACGCGATTCCCGCCCTCGTCGCCATAGGACAGGCCCGGTACTTCCACGCAAAGCCCCGCAATCCGATTGCGCGGCTCGTCCGCGGCCTCTCGGTAAACAAGAGCCTCGCCGTTCTCGAACGGATGCAACCGGCGAGCGGCGGCTTCCTGGAAGCGGCCCCCCTGACGAGTTTCGTTTGCATGAGCCTGGCGAGTATCGGCCGCGCCGACCACCCGGTCGTCCGGCGCGGGCTGCGCTTCCTGCAGGAGACCGTCCGCGAAGACGGTTCGTGGGCGATCGACGTCAACCTCGCGGCGTGGCTGACGACCCTGTCGGTAAACGCCCTGGGGCCGTGCGAGGAGCTGCCCGACTGCCTGGACTGGGTCCTTTCCTGCCGGCATACGGAAGTCCACCCCTTCACCGCCGCCGCCCCCGGCGGTTGGGGTTGGACGGACTTGAGTGGCTCCGTCCCCGACGCCGACGACACGCCGGGGGCCCTGCTGGCACTGAAGGTCCTGTGGGAGCGCGCGACGGACATCCAAAAGGCGCGCATCCGCGAGGCCGTACTGTCGGGAGTGCGGTGGCTTTTGGACCTGCAAAACGGCGACGGCGGGTTTCCCACGTTCTGCCGCGGCTGGGGAACGATGCCGTTCGACCGCGGCAGTACCGATCTGACGGCTCACGCCATCCGCGCCTTCTTCGCCTGGCGAGAACTCCTCGACGAACGGACGCACAAGCGGGTCGCCAAGGCGATCACCGCCGGATTCCGGTTTCTCGCCCGGAAGCAGCAGCCGGACGGGAGCTGGTTCCCCCTCTGGTTTGGAAACCAGTACCGCGACGACGAGGAAAACCCCGTCTACGGTACCGCGCGAGTCCTTCTGGCATTCCGCGACACGAGGAACCTGGGCGACCCGGGAGCCGTACGGGGGCTTGCCTGGCTGGCCGGCGCGATCAACTCCGACGGCGGGTGGGGAGGAGACAACCGGTCGACCTCCAGCGTCGAGGAAACGGCCGTGGCGATCGAGGCACTCCGCGCCGCCGAGAACGACGCCACCGTCGGCCCTGCGCTGGAACGCGGCCTGGACTGGCTCGTCACGGCCGTCGAATCGGGCCGCCACCGCGAGACCTCCCCCATCGGCTTCTACTTCGCGAAGCTGTGGTACTACGAGCGCCTCTACCCGCTAATCTTTGCGGCCGCCGCGCTGAGAGGGGTGAAATGGGTCCCGTCCCGGGACGGGATCTGAAGGGAAAAAAGGGAACCGCGAAGTGACGCGAATTGCGTTTGCCCAGCCCATCGCATCACATAGATCGTCCGCTCCGACGAAAGTACCTATATATAGTAATGCCGTTGACCTGGTACGACTGGGTTCTTCAGATTGCCACCGACGTCGCCGGCCTGTTCGTCTTCATTCCCGTCTTCGTTTCTTTCTTCAGAGCCGTCCGCCGCTACTCGGAACGGGTTTGGCTCGCCGGCTGGAGCTTGCGCATTTTCTTCCTCCCGGCCGAGTTCCGCAAACGGTTTGGCTGGTTCGTCCCGGTCTATTACTGGGGGATCGGCCTTGCCATCGCCGCGGGCATTTTGATGATCCTCGTGCTCGGGCTAAGGGACATGGCGTGCGAATAGGATTATCAACCCTCCCGAATGGTGTGAATTGTATACAACTTGCAAGGGTAGATGCGGCGGTCAAGCAAGGACTTGCCTGGCTGACGCGATCAACGGCGACGGAGGCTGGAGGGTATTGACCCACTATAATAGGGTAGATTCGACCGCCGTGGAAAAACCCGGAAAGCCTATTCCCCGAAAATGGGGTATTCGCGGTTCGGTGAGCACTTTGGAGTAATTCGGAGAAACTCGTTGGCGCCGACCCGCATTCATAAAGAATACTCGCCATAAGCTTCGTTGCCTCAATGCTACAACGAGCCCAATCGATGGCGCCAAGGATAGAAATAAAAAAGAGCCACTATTTACCTTGCGGATTGTGCGGTCCAACCGCCGAAATCATGGGATTAGAACCGGAATCGGGGAGAATCCTCGAACCGGGCGAACGATCCCGGCGTATCTTTTGGCGGCCTTTTTTTTGACCCGGCCGTTGCCGGTGTGTATCATGAATGGAACTTGGGGAGCCGCGCGGAATGCTTCGAATTCGACTCACCTTACCTGAACAAACGAGTCGGCCCCGCCGGCACCCCTTTTTTCTTCTTAAGTCGTCACTATAACTGCCTTTGCGGAATTCCCAGCGTCATCCTCCCCACTTGCGGGGCATGCCACCTCGCACGCGCCGCAACCATTGCACCGCCGGGGGTCGATCCGGGGAACACGCGTGTACGTCTCTTCGTTCCACTCGAACGTGATCGCCTCATAAGGGCACGCCCTGCCGCAGATATTGCACTCGCGGTCGAACGTCAGCCAGCATAGGTCCAAATCCACCCGAGCCAGGCCGATCTTCGCGGCCCGTTTGTCGGCGAAAGTCAGCCTCCGCAGGGCGCCGGTGGGGCACACCTCGGTGCAGCGGACACAGTTCTCGCGGCAGTAATCCTGCGCGAATTCCACGATCGGCGTCAGCAGATTCAGCGTCATTTGGGTCTCGGGGCGAATAATCCCGGCCGGGCAGGCCCTGACGCAGTTGCCGCAACGCGAACACATTCCGGCCAGACGCGATTCGTCAACCGTACCCGGCGGTCTCAAGGGGGGGGCCAGTTTCGGACGCCCTCGGGCAATACGCCCCAAAAGAACCCCCGTACCGAAGACCGCGGCTCCTCCCAATGCCGCCAACACCCGGCGGCGTCCCGGTCTTGGTTCCTGGGCGGACGCCTGCGCGTGTAACGCTTGGCGCCAAGCGGCGCACAGGTCTTGCAGCCCCCCGGCGGGACACAAAGAGTGGCACCAGACTTCCCGCTGCAAGAGGGACAAGAGCGTGATTCCCGCGAGAATTCCCAGTGCCGCGACCGCGACAATCCGCGAACGTTCGCCCGCGGCGCCAAACCCGCCGGTGAAAAGAGCGACCGGGTCCAGCCACAGCAGTAGCGGAATTCCCGACGCGGCCCCTCCCAGGGATGCCAGGGCGAGCCATCGTCCCAGAGGAATCTTGAACAAACGCCGACGCGAGCTACCGAGGGAAGCAACTCGCCCGAGCAGCAGGCCGACGGGGCAACCCCAGCGACAGAACCACCGGCGCCGCGCGATACAAACCACGAGAACGGCCGCGCCGAGCCATCCGGCCGCCGCCGGCAGTATCCCGCCAAGCAGGCTGTTGCCGAACACGAAAGGGCTTGCCGCGATTCCCCACGACAGACCAAACACTCCGCTTGCGACGAAGAACACCAAAAAGGCCAGGCGGAAAACGGGGCGGATGCGTCGAGTCTGCATTGGGATGAAGGCCCTCGTCTCGCGGCCGGGCGAAGCACCGGATTATTCGCCCAGTGCCTCTTTGAGCGCGCGGACCTCCGCCTCCAGGGCCTCCACCCGGCCGACCGTCCGTTCGATCAGTTCGCGGAGTTCGGCCGATTCCTTCGACCAATCAGCGGATGGGGCCGATGTCTGGGCGGGCACCTCGGTCCTAAGCGGCGCGTGCGAGGCATGGGGAATCCGCGCCGGTTCCGATATCTCGCGGCCGCTGAACTCGGCCTTGAGTTTTTCCATTTCCTTCGGCGGATAGAGGGCGTGGGTCACGACGTGCCCTCGGCCTGGAGGGGTCAACGAGACGACGAGCCCTTTGGCCTGGAGGCTGTCCAGGATCGGCCGCAGGGCCGTCAGATCGGGAATGGGGTCCATTCTGGCGGCCCGGCCGCGGAGTTCCCCCTCGGTCTGCGCGCCGCGGAGGAGCAGTTCCCCCATGACCGACAGTTCGACCTTCTCGACGCCCAGCCAGTCGTACAGCAGATGGCGGAACTTCTCGACGCGGCCGTACCCCTCGATCCGGACGACGGCGCCGGCTTCGCGGAGCGACTCGAGCGTTTCCTCCACGTCCTCCGGCTCCAACGTCATGACCGGGAAGCGGTTGTTTTTCTGATTGCAGCCGGCGCAGACCGCCTTGACCGTCATCGGATAGATGTCCGGCGTCGTTTTCGCCTTTTCGATCAACACTCCGGCCACGCGCCGCTCCAGCGGCGAGAGGGGTTTCCATTTCGGAGCGGCGGTTTCCGAGGGGGGAGACGATTCCATCGCGGACTCAATACGTGGGTAGGTAATGGGGAAGGACTCTCACGGAGGCGATACGAACGCCGAGCGTACTGCCGGTCGTGCCGGAAATCGAGGCGAAATACTCGCGACGATGATTGCCTTTTTCCGATCCGTCATCTTGCACCGACGCGTTTTGCCACTTGGTCCCATCACTAGGAAAACTCCATTTTCCGGAACTCCCGGATTCCCATCCACATGGGAATGGAGGTCGCGAGGAAGCCGAGGACGACGCTAGCGACCATGCCGGCTACAAGCCAGAACCGAAGCGTTCCCTCGACGTTATCCAAGTTGCTCAAAGCGCTGCTGAAAAGGGATTGTCTCGACACCAGGATGAAGTGGCACGGAAGCGCGGTCAACATGACGATAATCAAGATATATACCGCGCTGACGACCAGCGTCAAGGTCCCTCCGAATCCGGCCGCGATCCGCGAGGGGGCTTCCTCGCGGAGTTCCGGCAGCTTCGCCCCCAGGCCGACGGCGATCCCGGAGAGTCCCACGCACAAGAACAGGCACGTCACCTGGTGCATCGCGATGATTACCGGATGAGTCCGCAGCATCAAGTCGCTTAACAGAACCAGACCGGCGCAGGGGATGAGCGAGCCTCCGGCGGAAAAGAGAAACTTCCCGATGAGGACCGTTTCGCGGCGGATCGGCAGCAAGCCCAACAGCCACATTCGCTTCACTTCCAGGCTCACCATCGGAAAGACGAATCGAGTGGTAAACGTCGAGAGGATCAGCCCGACGACCGCCAGATTCAGAAAGCTGACCATGTTCGCCCACCCCACGTACTGGAAGTCGTACGTGAAGCGGCGGATATTCGCGATGTACAGCGCCAAGAGCCCGAAGAAGACCAGAAACTGAGACCACTGGACCGGATCGCGCCGGAACAGCCGAAGGTCCTTGACGAAAAGCAGCCGCATCCGCTTCGGAATGGGGGCGATCCGCATCACCAGGCGATCCATCCACGACGACTGCACGCGGCCCCGCGAGGAGTGCGTGCCGTACAACCGGCTGTAGGCCTCGCGATAGTGCTTCTGGGCGAACCAGGTCGCGATTTGCCGCAAGAGCAACGCGTTCGAGATTAAGACGCCCAAGAAGAGCAGACCCTGGTCCCAGTGATGCCGGGCAAGCTCCAAAAGCCCCATGCTCAGCCACCAGCTCGGAAGGAGCCTCCCTTGGGCGAAACGCATCCGCGCGAGAATGTCGTTAAACCACGTCGGCGTGAGGAGGTTGCCCCGCGGTCCCGCGAAGATCGACCAGACGAGGAATAACCCCAATACGACCACGCCGGCTCCGCCGGCGACCAAGACCTGCTTGCGGTGTTTCGGGAGCCAGCGGGTAATCGCCAGAGCACAAATCGCTCCCAATCCGGCCGGAACATAAGTAAACGCGCCGAGTATCGGCAGCATCAGCGCATAGTAATACCACGGCGCTTCCATGACGATGCCGTATGCCAGCAATAGGGGGCTGCTCAAAAAAACGAACGCCCAGCCGGCCAGAAACAGCGTCTCTTGAAACTTGAACAGGAATATCCGTCCGGTCCGGATCGGCATCGACAACAAGAAGTGCAGATCGCCGGTACGAAACAAGGAGCCATAAAGGAGGATACCCCCGGAAAAGACGAGCATGACCATCAGCGCGGCGAAGAACATTCCGAAAACGGCCTGGATCAACTGGTCGAGCGTTCCGTCATGCTGAATGGTCCGCCGCACGAAGTAGAAACCGTCCAAAAAGAGAACCAGCATTCCGCCCCACAAGACCACCCCGAGCGTCAAACCGATCAGCAGCCGCAACCGCGAGCCGAGGAACCACTCCCGGACCGTCGCGCGGATCGTCCGCCACCGCATTCGCCAGAACGCGCGCGATTCCTCCTCCGGTGACGGCAGAGGACGTCGCTCGAAGACGTCACTCGGTTTTTCCGATAGACTGGAATTCTGTTTCATCGTCCCCATCCAATGAGATAGCAACCCGGCGGCGATAATCAACGCCGCGCGACCGGCGCTCTTGCCGGAAAGCGCGATACCGATTCTCTACTGCAACTTCATCGTCTCCCCCCCGTTACGGCTGGCCGCCGCGAGATACACGTTCGGATCGATCGTGTCTTCAACGAATCGCGCGGACCCATCGCAGAAAAGGAAATCCGCCCCGCCGGGATGGTTGCTTCCGAAGCTGGTATTATTCACGTCCGGCCCGCCCGCCGGCCGGGGGAACTGATTAATCCTGTAACGAACGTTCTGGCAGGCGCCGACGATGCAACCCAACGGCGAGCCGAACTTTCCGTCCGGACCGACCGCGCCGTAGCCCCAGCCATGCACGTGCCAGTTGGCGTCCGTCCAGGAGACTTCTCCGACGCACAGCGTGTGCGATGTCCCGTCGGAGATATCGCGGACGCGGACCGCCGCGTCGCGCGTTAATACGCCTTGAATCGCGGCCAGGCACGTCGTTCCCGCGGAAGCCGTGTCGTACCGGTAGGCTATTCCGCTCGTGGAATTCGTACCTATGGGTCCCATGACGCCCACGTAGTGATGCAAATACCGCGACCGGTCGCCCGCCTTTCCGGTGCCCGGGTGCTCGTCCTTCGTCGCGCTCGGGCAGAGAAAAAGGGGAACGCGGAAGTGCGACAACTGTGTCGGGATACAGCAAGTCTCGCGGTCCAACCCGCAGGACTCCATCGCCTTTTCCGCGAGATCGGGAACCTCCACTTGTTCGACGAAAGGAAGAATCCGCCAGTTCCAGCCGAGGTAGAGATCGTCGGGCGCTTGGGCCCCCGGCGGAAAGTGGCCGTGCGCGGTCGCGTAATTATGTAACGCGGTGCCGATTTGCTTCAAATGGTTCTGGCACTGCAAACGCCGTGCGGCCTCGCGGGCGGCCTGAACCGCCGGCAATAACAGCGCGATGAGGATGCCGATAATCGCGATGACCACGAGAAGTTCCACAAGCGTAAAACCTCGGGGCTTGAAATGCTTTCGGGAAAGAAAACGGGAGTCGTGCGGCATGGGAAAGGTTCGCCGGTCCAAAGGATGACGCGAAGGGTTAAGGAAAGGCAAGCCACCAGAACTCAGCATGGCGGGCTCCCGCGGCGAATGCCGAAGAACGCCGCGATCCCAAACACCAGGAGGATTGGCGTTAGTGGCTCCGGAGCGGTGGCAGCCGTGCGCTGGCCCCAATTCGCGCGGACGATGTCCAAATCCGAACCGTTGACGAGGCCATCGCCCGAAGCATCACCTAAGTGTGAAGCGCCGGCTTCCACCTGACGTCCCCAATTGGCGCGGACGATATCGAGATCATCGCCGCCCACGACGCCGTCACCATCCAAATCGCCCGGCAGCGGCGGGGGGGGATCGTTCATCTGAACAAGGTCGATGTACGCGCGAAACGTATTGTACCCGCCGGAGCCGTAACCCGTCTTGAGATGGATGATTTCCCAAGGATCGTAGTTTCCGTTCCGGACGCCGCTGATGATCGCGAAACGGGGAATACTGCCGGTGGAATAGGGCGTGAACGCTACACGATTCCCGTCGTCGAGTGCCATCCGAAGCCCGTAGGTATTGATGTACGAATTGACCGAGGAGGGAGAACTACTATCGATGCTCAAGGAAATCAGTTGTACCGGCACGCCGTTCGGATTTCCGCCTCGTTGGTCGTAATACCGCTGGATGTACGGTTCCAGCTCCGAAGAGGCCGTTTTGCAGGGCCCACACCAAAAGGCGAAGAAATCGAGGACGACCACATGGTCCGTGAAGTCATATAGGCTGACATAGTCTCCGGTCCCGATCCGCCGCAGAGTGAAATTGGACGCCTTCTGCCCAACCGAATAAGCCCCCATCGCCGGGGCGGCCGCCGCCAATATCGCCCCTAGCAGGAGCACGCGAATGAAGTGGTGGGAATAGTGCATGACAATTTCATCCTCTCCTCGTGTAACGGCGATCGAACGCGAACTCGAAACGACTCCTCCGCGGAGGCAATCGTTCCTTTTCCTTCGCCTTCGGACGAACCAAATCCAATTTACCGACCCCACATGGAAGAATCAATACGGCCGGTTCCCCATTCTCAGGAAGGAATAGCTCTTCCTGGGGGTTCCGAAGCTTGGCGTGCTCGGCGCCGAAATCGCCCGTCTCCTGATCGGCCTTTTCGAAGTGACGGGGGCGAATCGAAGATTCGTGGTCTCGGGTCGGACTCCGCGAAGGCGATTCTGAATTCGCACCCTCGCCCCCCAACGTTCTCTATTTTTTCGTCTTTTTCCCTCCCCTCGTTTGTTGCCGAAAATAAGCGGGGACGTCCCTTTCGAGACGTCCCTTTGGAACGATTGTGGTTTTTTACAGCGCGGGCGGCTACAGGCAGGTCGCCAGGTCGTCCTCGACCGCGCCGATCGGGGCGATCTCGAACTTGTCGACCAGGACATTGAGGACGTCGGGGCTGACGAAAGCCGGAAGCGTCGGGCCCAGCTTGATCTTCTTGATGCCCAGGTAGAGCAGCGTCAACAGAATGGCGACCGCTTTCTGCTCATACCAGCTCAGGATGAACGACAAAGGCAGATCGTTCACCTCGCACTCGAATGCCCCGGCCAGAGCCACGGCGATCTGCACGGCCGAATAGGCGTCGTTGCACTGGCCGATGTCGAGCAGACGCGGGATACCGCCGATATCGCCGAAGTCGAGCTTGTTGAAGCGGTATTTCCCGCAGGCGAGCGTCAAGATGACGCAGTCGTCCGGGACGGCCTGGGCGAAGTCGGTGTAGTAGTTCCGTCCCGGTTTGGCTCCGTCGCATCCACCGATGAGGAAGAAATGTTTGATCGCCCCCCCCTTCACCGCGTCGATGACCTTATCGGCCACGCTCATTACCGTGTTCCGGGCGAAGCCGATCGTGATCGTCTTTTCGGGGGCGTCCTCGGCGAAGCCTTCGGCCGCCAGGGCGGCCTCGATGACAGGGGTGAAGTCCTTTTCGGAACCGATGTGCGTCACGCCGGGCCATCCGACCAGACCGGTCGTGAAAATCCGTCCGTGGTAGGCGTCCTTGGGCTTCTGGATACAGTTCGTCGTCATCAGAATGGCGCCGGGAAAGGCGTCGAATTCCTTCCTCTGGTCCTGCCACGCCCCGCCGTAATTGCCGACGAGGTGTTCGTACTTCTTAAGCTCGGGATACGCCAGGCACGGGAGCATTTCGCCGTGGGTGTAGACGTTGATCCCGCGCCCTTCCGTCTGCTTGAGAAGGGCGTCGAGGTCGGCCAGATCGTGTCCGGAGACCAGAATACACTTGCCGG
>CAZFQG010000202.1:0-11305 GCA_964520785.1 uncultured Planctomycetaceae bacterium
CCTGCTTCATGAACATCCTTACCGCCGTGGGGGCAGTGTAAAGGACGGTGACCTCCAGTGTCTGGCACACGAGGCACCAATCGGCCGTGAAATCGATCATCACCGTCTTCCCCTGGGAAATCGCCGACTCGAACGCCTCCGGCGTGAACGGCTCCCATCTCTCCGATTGTCCTTCCAAGCGTGACTGTAGCACGCCTGCCAGCCCTGGAAACGCGAACGGCTTGCCCAGCGAGGCCAGCGCGGCTTGGGTGCCGGGGAACATCAGTACCCAGATAAACGCCGCAAACAAGGCTCCCTGAACCCAGGCTTTCACTTTGGCCGACCTGGCGGCCGTGATCGGAACTCGATTGATCCACCAACACGCGGCCCAGAGTCCGAACAAGAGCCCGACCGTCGGCACCATGTTGTACCAACGCAAAAAGGTTAACAGAAAGATCACCGTTCCCAACAGGACGAACCCCATGATCTGCTTGAACGTTTCCATCCAGGCACCGGGTTTCGGAATGAAGGCCGTCAAACGGGGAAATGCGCCGATAACCAGGTAAGGCAATGCCATTCCCAGGCCGACGGCCGTAAAAATGATGTAGATCTCCAGAGTCGGTCGGGTCACGGCGAACGCCAGCGCGGTACCCAAAAAAGGAGCCGTGCAGGGAGTTGCCAGGATAGTCGTGATGACGCCTTTGGCGAACGCCCCGGTCGCGCCTTCCTTTTCGCCCAATTCGGCCATGTGACCACTTCCGACGAAGCCGGGAATGGGAAGTTCCCATACGCCGAGGAAGCCCAGCCCCATGACGAAGACAATCGCCGCCAGGGCGATGTTGAATCCCGCGTAGGTGAACAACTCGCCCCAGCCAAATCCGAGGAATGCCGCCAAAGAGGCGAGAATCCAGAACACGCTGAGAAGCCCCAAGGAGTACCAAGCGTTGAGCACGAACGCCTTGCGCGCGCCATGTCCGGATTGCTCGACGAATGAAAGAATCTTCAAACCGATTACCGGCAGAACACAGGGCATCAAATTGAGGAGAAGTCCTCCAAGGAAGGCAATCGCGACAATCCAGGAAAGGGCACTGGAATCCGTGCCGTCCGAGTCCAACGTTCGCGGCTGAAATCCAATTTCCCCATCAGACCCACCCGTTCCCGGGCCCGTCGAACCCGATCGCGAAAAAGCGCCGTCCGCGGACTCATCGAGGGGGCGAAGCGGTTCGCTTTCGTCGCCGGAAGGCGCATCCCCCACGGGAGGAGGCTTAATTGACGCTTCTTCGGGATCGCCCTCACGAAATCTCGCGGTGAAAGAGAAATCGGCCGGCGGCGTACAGTATTCTTTTGTGCAGGGCTGGGCGGTCACTTGGCCCCGGATGACGGTAGTCTGGATATCCACCCCCGGCTGAAATTGAATTGATGCAATCCAAGTGATGGTTCCTTGTTGTGTCAGTAGGTCAACCTCGAAGATTTCAGAATACTCTTTCTTAGGGGGTTTCAGTGGGCGAAATCGGCCGACAACGAAATCGGTGGAGGAGTCAATCTTGATTTCGGTCGGGATCGGCCCGCTCCCCTTGGATTGATCGATCCCATAAATGTAGTGCTCTCCCTCGGTGATGGCCTGAACGTATAGGATCCCGGAATTCGTACCCGGACTGACCGTGAACCATCCAGTTACGGTCATCAGGGGCTTGTCGTCGACCCCTTGCCCGAGGGGATTAAGGTTGAAGTCAAACTGGGCAACGGCGATATTGCCCGCCAATATCATTCCGATCACGGTCAGGGCGACTACGTGTCGCGAAGGGCGCCAAGCGGGATTCATTTTTGTACCAATTCCTGTTTTCACAATTGCAATTCCCAGGACTCACCTGGCGGGGTGCCCGACAGAGTCCCGCCAAATACACCCCGGGGTTCCGCACGGATTACCCAATGATACGAGGGTGAACCTGTCGAAGCAACGCCAGAAGCCTCCCCGTTGACAAAGACCACGCTTTGCCCTAAAAACAAGAGTTTCGAATTTTAAACAATCCAAGGTTTACAAAAGGGACCGCCGATGCCGATTAGCGAGCGAAAGAAGGAAATCAAACGGCGCCGACACCGCAAAAAGAAGTACGCGATTATCGCAAGGAAGGCAGCAAAGGCGAACGTGACCGACAAGGCCGGGATGGCCGTGAAGGTACGCAATATGACCCCGGGCGCGGAGGTCGTGATTGAGCGGATGGGCCTCGAAGCCGATCTGTAATTTCGCTTTCTTCATCTTTCTTGTTTTGCTTCCCTGACCCAATCCCCCTCCTTGTGGGGCAAGGAGCATTCCATGGAGTCGTTTGACGCACCTGAATCGTTTTTCACCGGCAGTGGTGAGGCTGGTATCTACCGGATCACCGCGCTGGAGGACATGGGGCTGTGCCGGGTGAATTCGCTTCCCTATTCGATTCGCGTGCTGCTCGAGTCGGTTCTGAGGAATTGCGACGGGTTCGAGGTGACCGAGGAAGACGTGAAAACGGTCGCAGGGTGGTCTCCCCAAGCCGAGGTTCAGTCGGAGATTCCCTTCAAGCCGGCGCGGGTCATTCTGCAGGACTTCACGGGGGTTCCCGCCGTGGTCGATTTGGCGGCCATGCGTAGCGCCATGAAACGGCTCGGCGGCGATCCGCGAAAGATCAATCCGTTGGTCCCCGTGGATTTGATCATCGATCACTCGGTTCAGGTGGACTATTTCCGCTCGGCGGACGCGTTGGAGAAGAACGTTGCGCTGGAATTCGAGCGGAACCGCGAGCGCTACGCGCTTCTGAATTGGGCGCAGAAGGCATTTGATAGTTTCCGGGTCGTTCCCCCTTCCGTCGGCATCATTCATCAGGTGAACCTCGAGTACCTGGCGAAATGCGTGTTCCTCCGGGAAGGATCGAAAGGTCCGGTCGCGATTCCGGACACGCTCGTGGGAACGGACAGCCACACGGTGATGATCAACGGCATGGGGGTCGTCGGATGGGGCGTCGGCGGAATCGAGGCGGAGGCGGTCATGCTGGGGCGACCTCTGTACATGCTTCTGCCGGAAGTGGTCGGCTTCGAATTTACCGGCGAATTGCTTCCCGAATCGAACGCGACGGACCTGGTATTGAGGGTCGTCGAGATACTTCGCGCCGAAGGGGTGGTCGGCAAATTCGTCGAGTACTTCGGCCCCGGCGTGGCGACGATGACTCTCGCGGACCGAGCGACCATCGCGAATATGGGGCCGGAATACGGCGCGACGATGGGGTTCTTTCCCATCGACGAACAGACGCTCATTTATCTGGGCCAAACCGGAAGGACTCCGGCGGAGGTGGAACTGGTCGAGCGCTATACGAAGGAGCAATGCCTGTTCCGGACGCCCCAATCGGCCACACCGGCGTATACGAAGGTCCTTTCCCTCGATTTATCCACGGTCGAGCCCTCGCTGGCCGGTCCGAAACGGCCTCAAGACCGGATCCCCTTTTCACGCATGCGCGGGGCGTTCGGCGAAGCGCTGAGGGCACCGGTGGAGAAGCGGGGCTTCGGCCTGAACGAGGCGGAAGTCACCAAGACGGTCAAAATCGACGAGTCCCACGAAATCGGCCACGGGGCCGTCGTCATCGCCGCAATCACCAGTTGCACGAACACCAGCAATCCCAGCGTCATGCTGGCCGCGGGCCTCCTGGCAAAGCACGCGAGAGAAAAAGGGCTTTGCGTCGCGCCGCATGTGAAAACGAGCCTTTCCCCCGGCTCGCAGGTCGTTTTGGATTACCTCGAAGCGGCCGGGCTCTACGAGCCGCTGTGCGAACTGGGCTTCGCGAACGTCGGATACGGTTGCATGACGTGCATCGGAAACAGCGGTCCCCTGCCGGAGCCGGTCGCCGCGGCCGTGACCGGGGCGGATATCATCGCGGCATCCGTCTTAAGCGGCAACCGGAATTTCGAGGGACGCGTCAACCCGCTGGTGAAGGCGAACTACCTGGCGAGTCCCCCGCTGGTCGTCGCGTATGCCCTGGCCGGTTCGGTCGATTTCGATTTCGAAACCGAACCGTTGGGAACCGACGACGCTGGAAACACCGTTTTTCTCCGCGATATCCAACCGACCTCCGAGGAGGTCGCGGCGGCCGTCGCCGAGGCGATCCGTCCGGAGATGTTCCAGCGACGCTACGGCGGCGTATTCACGTCGAACGCGGCGTGGAACGCCATCGAAACGCACGCAAGCGAGCTGTTCGACTGGAACGAAGAGAGTACCTATATCCAGGAGCCCCCTTTCCTGATGGACATGGCGCCCGACCCGGAACCGATTCGCCCGATCGAAGGGGCGCGGGTACTTGTCGCCCTGGGAGACTCGGTGACGACGGACCATATCTCCCCCGCCGGAGCGATCTCGCCCGATTCCCCGGCCGGGCGTTACTTGCGGGAGCAAGGGGTCGCCGTGAAGGATTTCAACAGCTATGGGTCGCGCCGCGGCAACGACCGCGTGATGACCCGGGGGACGTTCGCGAACATCCGCATCCGCAACCACCTCGCCCCGGGGACGGAAGGGGGCGTGACGCGGCACCTTCCGGACGGCGAGACGATGCCGATATACGACGCGGCGATGAAGTACCGGGACGAGGGGGTCCCGCTGATCGTGCTGGCCGGAGCCGAGTATGGAACCGGCAGCAGCCGAGATTGGGCCGCGAAGGGAACGCAATTGTTGGGAGTCCGCGCGGTCATCGCGAAGAGCTTCGAGCGGATTCACCGGAGCAATCTCGTGGGAATGGGCGTCTTGCCGCTTGAATTGGCCGAGGGAAAATCGTGGCGGGAACTGGGGCTTACCGGCGAGGAGACCTACTCGATCGAAGGGATCGACGAATCGTTGAAGCCCGGAGGCATGTTGACGGTTCTCGCGGTTGACGACGGCGGTGTCGAGACGGCCTTTGAGGTCAAGGTTCGAATCGATACGCCGGTTGAACTGGAGTATTATTGGCACGGTGGCATTCTGCCGGCCGTGTTACGGCGGATGAATTCGTAGAAACGGCCCGCGGCAATGCCTTCCGGAGTTGATCACACCCATTGGAACGCGACCGCGGAACGGACATTCGTCCGCCAGGTCTTCCATCTGGTCCAGACCGATTCCACCAACGACGAGGCGCGGCGAAGGCTCGCCTCCGGAGAGGGTTCTCCTCCGTTTCTGGTCGTCGCGGATCGCCAAACCCTTGGCCGGGGCCGCCGGGGGAACCGCTGGTGGACCGGCGAGGGGAGCCTGGCGATGACGCTTTGCCTGGGGGGGCGGTCGGTGGGGTGCCTTGCCAAGGAAACACCTCTGCTTTCACTCGTCACGGCGCTCTCGGTCGCGGAGGCCGCGTCTCACATCCTCGTCCACCGCGAGGCGACCGTCCATTGGCCGAACGACGTCTACGTCGGCGAAAGGAAACTCGCCGGAATTCTTATCGAGACGGCGCCCAATGCGTACCTGGTGGGAGTCGGCGTCAATGCGGACAACGAAGCGTTCGCGGCGCCGCCGGAAACGGCGGCGAGGCTCACGACGCTTCGCGACCTATGCGGAAGGAGGATCGACGCGGCGGCGACCGCGATCGATATCCTCAACCGGTTGGATGAGAACCTCCGGCTGACGAAGGAGTCGCCGGAGTCGCTCCTGGCGGAGATTAACCGGCGGTGCGGTCAACGGGGTCGGACCATGACCGTGCAAGCCGGAAACACGCGGATTGTGGGGAGCTTCGTGGAGATTTCTCTTGACGGAGAACTCGTGCTTGCCACGAATGGCGGACGCCGGCCCATCGCTTCGGGCACGGTAACGTCGTTCCGCGGATAAACTTCGGGGGATTCTTGGCGGCTGCTTGAGAGCCGAGGGAACCGGGTCTATACTCTTGTTCTCAATCACCAGGAAGGAACCAGGAGACCGGAAAATGTCCACGACGGAACGAGTTCATGCCTCCCACGGCACCGCAGGTAGCCAATCCGACATTTTGGATCGTCTGCCCCCTCAGAACCTCGACGCCGAAAAGGCCGTTTTGGGGAGTCTTCTGCTTGACCCCATGATTTGCGACGATATCGTCTCGCTGCTGCGGCCGGACGATTTCTACGCGGACGCGCACCGGCGGCTCTACCGCCACATCGTACAGATGCGTTCCGAGGGGAAGCAGATCGACGCGACGCTCCTCGTGGAACACCTGGCCGCCTCGGGCGAACTCCAGGCGGTTGGCGACGTGGCCTACCTGGGGGAAATCGCCAATGCGGTGCCGGTGGCTTCTCACGCGGAACACTATGCGGCCATCGTTCGCGGCAAAGCGACTCAGAGGAAGCTCATTCACGCGTGTACGGAGATCATTCACGAGTCATGGGACCCAATCCACGAACCTCGGGCTCTGCTGAACCGCGCCGAAGAGAAGATCTTCGCGATCAACGATCAGCAGGGTCAGGACCGCGTCCATAGTATGCACGACGTCATGGTTAGCGCGTTCAACTATATCGATGCGCGGATGGAGAACCACGAGGCCGACCTCGGCGTGATGACGGGGTTGATCGAATTGGACGATATGACCAGCGGCGGAATGCATCCGGCGGAATTGGTCATCCTGGCCGCGCGCCCGAGCATGGGCAAGACGGCTTTGGCGACGAACATCGCCGAGCACGTGGCCGTGGAGGGACGCCACACGACCCTCTTCGTCAGCCTCGAGATGGCCAACCTCGAACTCGCGCAGCGAATGCTCTGCGGCCGGGGACGGATCGACGGCCAGAAGCTCCGCAAGAACTTCCTGTCGAACGAAGACTACGAACGGCTCCAACACGCGGCGGCCGAATTGGGAGAAGCCCCATTATACATCGACGACACGCCCAGCCGAAACATCAACGAAATCGCCGCGGTCGCCAGGCGGCTCAAACGGCAGACGGGGAATCTCGGGCTGGTCGTCATTGACTATTTACAGTTGATCGAGCCGGATGATCCGCGCGACCCGCGCCAGGAGCAGGTTTCGAAAATCGCTCGGCGGCTTAAGGGAATGGCGCGGGAACTGGAAGTGCCGGTGCTGTGTCTGGCGCAGTTGAACCGTCAGGCAGAAGCGACCAAGGACAACATCCCGCGACTGTCGCACCTGCGCGAATCGGGCGCCATCGAGCAGGACGCCGACGTGGTCGTGTTCATTCACCGGGAAGAATACTATCATTCCCCGGACGACGTCGAGCAAAAGGGAATCGGCGGCAAGGCCCAGATCATCGTCGCCAAGCAGCGAAACGGTCCGACCGGCCACATCGAAGTCGCCTGGCTGAGGAACTACATGAAGTTCGAGAATCTCTCCACCAGACACGACGAGTTTGCGCAATTCGAGGATTAGCCGTGCCACCGCGATGACGCGACCAAGAAAAAAGAAGGCGAGAACTACCAACCCACCACCGGGAGCGGCCCCCCCCGCGCTTCCCAAGACGCGTTTCCGCCGCGTGCGGCCGTGGCTATTGGGGGCGGCGACGGCGCTGTTCGTCGCGCGGCCTCTCTTTCCCAGCGAATCGTTTACCACGGGCGACGGAATCGGGGTCGTTCTCGCCTGGATTCTCCTGGCCGCAATCGGGTTCCTGGAGGCGTCTCGCCCCGAGGGGCCCTTTTTCCGTTGGACGATTTCCGATGCGCTACTGGCGGCATTCTTGTCGTGGGCGGCGTTGAGCGGAACGATCGCCGCCATGAGCGGCCACGCGAGACCCTTCGTCAATACGGCGTGGGAATGGACCGGACTCCTGTTCGCGTTCTTTCTGATCCGCCAGTTCCTTGTCGGCGCCAGGGAAGTCCGCGCTTTGGTCGCGGTCATGGTCGCCGTGGGCGTTGGGCTGTCGTCGTACGCGCTTTATCAATACGCCGTGGAACTTCCGCGATCGCGAGCCGAATACCGAGCAAACCCGGACCAGGTCCTGCGAAAGGCGGGATTGTGGTATCCTCCCGGTTCGCCGGAACGCCAACTCTTCGAAAGCCGCCTGGGAAGCGAGGAGCCGCACGCGACTTTCGCCCTGACGAATTCACTCGCCGGGTTCCTCGCGCCCTGGTTCGTCATCACGATCGGAATCGCGTGTGCCATCCCGCGGAATGGAGACCACCGGTGCCGGTGGTGGCGGCCCGCGGTTTGCCTTGTTCCGATGGCGATTTGCCTATGGCTGACGCACAGCCGCGCCGCCATCGGGGCAACGCTCATTGGCTTGGGAACCCTTATTCTCCACGTCCAACGGAACCGAATCTCGCGGAAACGATTCCTTGCCTCCGTCGCGGCGGCCGCGGTGTCCGCGGCGGTCCTTCTGGCAATCGCGGGCACGCGGACAAGAATCTTGGAGGGGGCCGCGAAATCGCTCGGCTACCGGCTCGAATACTGGTATTCGTCTGCGCTGTTGATTGCCGACCGGCCGTTGCTCGGCTGCGGCCCCGGGGGATTCCAGGCGGCCTACACCGCGCACAAGCTGCCCCGGGCCAGCGAAGAAGTGGCCGATCCGCACAACTTCCTGGTCGAAATCGCGGCAACGACCGGCCTGCCCGGTCTGCTCTTGTTCTGCGGCGCGGCGGGGTGCATTGCCTTTACCCTGCTTCGAGAAGAACCGCGGAAAGACATCGAGAACGGCGCGGAGGCTCCGGTCTATTGGGGAGCCCTCGGGGGTGTCGTGTTGTCGGTACCGCTGGGACTCTTGTCCAGCGCCCCTGCGGGGTTGATCTCGCTCGCCGTCGGCGTTCCATTCGCGGCCGGAGCCCTGTGGCTCCTTTCCAACTGGGTATCCACCGGGGAGCTTCCGCCCCGGCTTCTTGCATTGGGAGCGTTCGTCCTGGCCATCAATCTCTTGGCCGCCGGGGGAATCACCTTTCCGGGAGTGGCGGGAACGCTTTGGCTCTTGCTTGGAATGGGAATCTGGTCGCTGAAAGGGTCGCGTCCCTTGCCAAAGCCGGCGGCTGGTGCCGGACTGGCTCTGGCCTGCATCCTCATCGCGGTCTGTTACCTCAGCGCCTACAAACCGAATATCGAGCGCGCCATGCACGTGGACCGCGCTCTCGAACACCCGGCGGAGGCCGCCGAACACTTGCGGAAAGCGGCCGAGGCCGATCCGCTCTCCGCCGATCCCTGGCAAAAATTGGCTTCGCTTTACTTCCAGATTTGGGAGGAACACCGCGATCCGGCAAATTGGGAGCGTTTCGCCGAGGCGACTCAGGCCGCCTTCGAGAAGGATCCGACTAGCGCGCCGTTCTTCGCGGTGACGGGAGAACGCTATCTGCGGGCGGCGGAGGAGGGGGCCGACAAATCGACGGAATTCGCCGAAGTGGCGGTCAGCGCGATGGAATCCGCGGTCCGCCTCTATCCCAATGACCCAACGAACCGGGCTTGGCTGGCACTTGCCTTGGAGGCGGCCGGAAGACCGAAGGAAGCACGTCACCAGGCGGACGTCGCGAGGAACCTAAGCGAACTGACTCCGCACAGGGATAAGAAACTTCCGGCCGAGTTGCGAAAGCGGCTGCCCAAATGAAGAAATGATATCGTTTCCGACAGATTCCGCCGGCCCTCTCTTCCAACCGTCAGACCGAATCCATGCTCCGACTGCCCGACGTCCAGCGTTTTGAAACCGATGGAGATTTTCGCGTCTACCGAGTTCCCGCCCGGGTTATGCCCGACCTGACGGGCCACGTCCATCTCGTTCTGGGGGGGACGCATCCCGTGCTGATCGACGCCGGCGGAACCGGCGAGGATTCGCTCCACGATATCTTGGACGGTCTGAACACAATCCGAACCGAGTTTGCCGAGATGTTCACGCTGCCCGATATCCGGAGCATTCTCATTACCCACGCCCACCTCGACCACGTGGGAGGACTGCCGGAGTTACTGCGTCTGACCGGGGCCCGAGTGGGAATCCATCCTTTTGACCGCGCCCGGCTGACACATCCGGAGGAGGAACTGGCCTTGGCGGAATTTCGCGCGAGGCGGTTCTTCGCCGAAGCGGGCGTGGAAGCGGTTCGCGCGGAGTTGCTGATACGCGACCACGTTCTGCGGCGGCAACCGCATACGAAGGTGCCGGTCTCGCTGGAAATCAACGACGGCGACGTAGTGGAGGGGCTCGCCTGCATCCATACTCCGGGTCATTCTTCGGGGCACGTTTGTTTCACGCTCGGCGACATCCTGATCACCGGCGACCACATCCTGGCCGGAACCGTTCCCCAGCAGTGGCCCGAGGCAATACGGCCGCTGCTGGGGTTGGCGACGTATTGCGCTTCGTTGGAGCGAATCGGCCGACGGCCCGAATTGCGGCGCGGCCTTTCGGGGCACGAGAGACCGATCGAGGACTTACCGCGAAGAGTCGCAAAGGTAGTCGCGGCGCAAGACCGGCGAACGGAACGGGTCTTTGGAGCCTTCGAGTCGACCGGCCAGTCGATGAGCGTGGCAAACGTCGCCGCGAAGATGTACCCCCAATGGAAGGGTTATTACGAAACAGTCGCCCTCTTCGATGTGGGGGCGAGGATCGAGTATCTCCTCCTCTTGGGCAGAATCCGGATATCCGACCAATCCAGAGCCTTCACGGCCGGCCGCGGAGAGATTCCACCGGGTGGTATTCTGTATGACAAGTACTGACGCACGGCTTTGCTCCGGACTCACGGTGACCGAGATTCACTGAGGATTTGAGGGTTCCGGTACGGGGTATTTGGGCTTGAATGCACGGCTTTTGCCGAATATAATGGGAAATTAGTGGTTGCCCACTCAAATAGTGGCCGTCAGTGTCAAGGAGTTTGGATGTGTTGAGATGGATTACTAGCCGCGAAACGGAGACCGCGGGACTGCGGCGGATGCGAGAGGATTTCCTGCAGATGCTGGAGGCCGCGGCACGTGTTTTTCGGGACGGAGCCGACGCATTCTTGGGTGACGCCGATCTTTCCGTGGTTCGCGACACGATTTTCGCGACCGACAAGATTGTCAACAAAGGCGAAAGAAGAATCCGGAAGGAAATCGTCGTTCACGAGGCGGTCCATCACGGTGTCGATTTTGTTCGCTGCCTGGTTCTGATGAGCATCGTGAAGGATGCGGAGCGGATTGGTGACAACGGGAAGAACCTCTTCGATCTCGCCGAAATCAGTCCGGAGCCTCCTTCCGGAACGCATCGGGAGCATTTGACCGTCCTGAAGGAGAGGCTCTTGGTCCTGTTCCGAGACTGCCGTCAGGTCCTGGAGTCCAGCGACGAGGACCGGGCGAAGCAGATACTCCGTTCGGCCACCGAGATTGAAGACCGTTGCGACGAGGCGATTCGAAGGTTCATCCGTCTGGAAGACGACGCCGGAAACATGACCGCGCCCTATGTCTTGGGCTACCGTTACTTCAAACGGGTGGCCTCT
>CAZFQG010000203.1:0-11008 GCA_964520785.1 uncultured Planctomycetaceae bacterium
CGTCATGGCTGTGGAAAATGCCTCAGATTGTTTCTGAAGGCCGTGAACGGTTACGTCGCCGGTCCATCCGACATGCGGGTTTACGACGCCGACGGTCGTCTCGTTCACCAAGGTCCTGCGGATGCCGTTCCGGTCCTTCCGGCCGGCCGATACTTCGTCAATCTGCGGCGGATCGATCACGAGAAAGTCGCCGACTGGGTCTGGGGCTGGTTCGAAGTCCGCGGCGCGGTGGGGATTGAGAGCATCCAGCTCGACGCCGATGCCAAGACGCCGGACGAACCGGTCCGCGCCACGGTCGTCCTCGGAGGCACGCCTCCCGAGGGGAGTTATCTCCTTTGCGAAATCGTCGACAACTTCGGCCGCGGCGTCTGGCGCGATACGCGGTCGGTTTCACCGAGCGTAACGTTCGAAGGAGAGGCGTCGCGGTCCTTGCACTTGTAGAACTACGCGAACGTTCGTTTGTTTGATCCCGGTGGGGTTCTTCTTGACGAAGCGCGGCACGCGTTCCTCCTGGCACGTTCCAATCCGCCGACCGATGAACTCAGCCTGATGATCTGGGAAGGGGCGGCGGATCTGAACCCGCGACAACGGTGCATTTTGAACCGGTACGCCGAACTGGGCGCCGATGCCGTCCTCAACGCGACCCGCGAGGAGACCATGCTCGCGGCGGCGATGGCGAACGTCCACGTGGTCCCGTACGTGACGCGCGTCGTCGCCGCCTCGGTCGATGCCCAAGGCCTGCGGTCTCCCTGCCTCACCGATCCGGGACACAACGACCACCTGAAGGCGAAGCTCGTCGAAACGACGAAGACGCTCAAGAAGTACTCCCCGCTGGCGTATTCGCTCGGGGACGACCAGAGTTACATCTATTACGGCGAGGAGGGGTGCTGGCGCGACACCTGCAAAGCGGCTTTCGCAAAATGGGCCGAGGAGAAATACGGGTCGCTCGCTCGACTCAATGCCGCGTGGTCGACCGGATACGAGGATTTCGCCCAAATCGAGCCGATCCGCCGGTTTGAGGCGGTGGCCGCCTTGCATCGCGATCAAGGGCCGTTGTGCCATTGGGTCGATCATCAGCTCTTCCTGGATACCAAGGTCGCCGTCTGGCACCGGAAAATGGCCGACGCCATCGAGGAGGAAGACCCGAACGCCGTGGCGTGGTACGACTGCACCATCGAGGGCTGGATGCGGCCCGGGCAGGCGTTCGACTTCTGGAAACTCGGTGGTCCGAGCCGCTTCTGCGTACAATATCCCAACCCGATCGTCCACGACATTCTCCGCGAAACGGCCGCGGCGGACGCCTATCATGGAACGTGGTACGGCGGCTACGGCATCTACAATGTGTACCCCTACTATGACGCGGATACCCAACCATGGTGGGCGGTGTTTCGCGGAATCAACCTCCATGGCCTCTACTACGGCGGTATCAGTCCACGTTATTATGACGAGCGGTTGCTGGCGGCCGACCTGGGAATGCTACCGATGTACGAGAAGCTGATGAAGACGATCGACGAGTTGCGAGGCGGCGTCGCCAAGTTGGTCTTCAACGCCGAGCGCCAAGACGACGGCGTCACGATCGTCTTCTCGCGCCCCAGCAATCACCTCACCATGCTCCTGCCGAGCGACCTGCCGGCCGACGCCGCGTGGGAAGGGCAGCGGAGCGGTGGCAACGACTACGCCTACATGCAACACTGGGAGGCCATGGCCGCGCTTGTCAGCGACCTGGGCCTTTCGTACCGCGTTCGCCGCGGCCGGGATCTCGTCGAAGAGCCTCTCGACCTCGCCACCTGCCGCCTTCTCGTCCTTCCGATGAACCTCCAGGTGTCGGAAGAGGAAGCGACGCGAATCGCCGAATTCGTCGAGAAGGGGGGCGTCCTCCTCGCCGACGCCTTCCCGGGCTGGTTCGACGGCCGCGCCCGGTTGGACAACCCCGCGCTGGCCAAAATCTTCGGGGTCTCGCCGCGAGGAACGATCCGCGGCGCCGACGCCCGGATATGCACCGCCGCGACCACCTCGGGCACGTTTCTTGGAAAGCTCGCGGCCGCCGGACCGGTGACTCTCGCCGGGGCCGCCGCGCGCGGTGGCCGACGACGGCACGCTCCTGTTCCTGGTCAACCGTTCCGGCGCAGGCACCGCTATTCTCCTCAACGTCCTCTCGCGCGACTATCAGATCTGGCGTACCGCCGGCACCGAGGCGCCGTTCCGCGAGAGCGTGGCGGAGTTGCTCCGAGAGGCCGGCGCGCCGACGGGACCCGTCCGCGTCGAGGCGAAGGTGCTCGGTGAGGAGACGCACCGCCGAGTGGGTGCGTGTGAAATCCACCGCTTCCGCCTGGGCGACGCGGAGTACGTAGGACTCATCCGCATGGCTAAGACGCGGCCCGACGACATGATCTTTCTCGCCGACAACCGCCCCAAGCCGGTTTGGATTCAGTTTCCCCAAGCTGTCCACGTCTACGACGTTCGCCGCGGCGTCTATCGCGGCTGCGTCGAGCGGTTCGACGACGTACTCTACCCGGGCAGAACGGAGTTCTTCGCACTGCTCCCCTATGAAGTCCGCGGTCTCGACGTGCGCCGCGAACCCATCGTCGGGGGTGTCCGGATAACTGCCCGAGTCGAACCTCGCGGAGACCGCGAGCCGACCACACACCTCCTGCGAATGGAGGTGTTCGACCCCACCGGCAATCCACGACGCGAACTGGCGCGCAACGTCCTCGCGGAAAATGGCGCCGTGGTCCAGGAAATCTTCATCGGCTTCGGTGTTTCGGGAAAATGGCGAGTTCGGGTGAAAGACGTCGCGACCGGTACGCTTTGGGAAGACACCTTCGAGCACGCCGACCCGGCTCCGACGGCGGCGAGGTAAACTGGAAACGGCGGATATCACCAAGTCCATTGGCTAATGTGCAGACCAGGGGCCATGCCGAATGACGGAGGGGAGGGTAGTCCACTACGCGACCGGTGGCGGGCTCATTAGCGCCCCACTACGGCACTCAACGCGGGAGCCGGCGGCGGGAGAGGTTTTATCGACGACGGCTATCGCGTCCATCTTTTCGCTTGTCTCAATGGCTCCGTCTGTCTAGAATAGGGTTCCTTTGACTTGCAGGTGCGGGAATCACACCGCGTCCGGAGAAACGATTTCGGCTGCACCCCCCTTGTTGCGGGGGCGCAAGAGAAGAACCGATGCGGATTGGTGGAGTTCCCCGCGATTTCTGTGGGGGTCCCCTCTCTTCTTCTCTCCCGGTCGGGCACTCGCGAACCGGTGCCTTCTCCTCCACGCAAGGGTTTTTTGGCAATAGACTATAGGATTTTTACTGGTTTTCAGCGTAAATGGACATTCGACGCCTTCGCAACATCGGCATTTCGGCCCACATCGACTCCGGGAAGACGACCCTTACGGAGCGGATCCTTTTCTACGCGGGGAGGATTCATCGCATTGGAGAAGTCCGAGGGGATGGGGACGGGGCGACCATGGACTACATGGAGTTGGAGCGCGAACGCGGGATTACCATCACCAGTGCGGCGACCAGCGTCCGGTGGAACGACGCGACGATCAACGTCATCGACACCCCGGGCCACGTCGACTTCACGGTCGAGGTGGAGCGGAGTCTGCGGGTACTCGACGGCGCGGTCCTCGTCCTCTGCGCGGTCGGAGGGGTCCAGTCGCAGTCCCTCACGATCGACCGGCAGATGCGCCGGTATCACGTTCCGCGGGTGGCGTTCATCAACAAGATGGACCGTACCGGGGCGAATCCGGAATCAGTAGTGAGGCAGCTCCATGAGAAGCTCGACTGCGACGCGCGGCTGATGCAACTGCCGATCGGCCGCGAGTCGGCGTTCGAGGGGGTGATCGACCTGGTATCGCGAAAGGCGTTGTACTTCGACGGAGAGAAGGGGGAGACGGTTCGCGTGGAAGCGATTCCGGCGAATTATGCCGCGGCGGCCGCGGAGGCGCGCCGCGAGATGCTGGAGGCGTTGGCCATGTACAGCGATGAACTCATGGAGCTTCTTCTGGCGGAGGATCCGGTTCCGGAACAACTCATTCACCGCGTCGTTAAGGCGGCCGTATTGAACGAGCAATTCACGCCGGTATTCCTTGGTACCGCCTTCAAGAACCAGGGGGTTCAGCCGTTGCTGGACGCCGTCGTTCGGTACTTGCCCAACCCGATCGAGCGGGAATCGTTCGCCCTGCGAATCGACGACGAGGCGAAGATTCCACTTGTGTCTGATCCGGAAAAACCAACCGTCGCGATGGCCTTCAAGATCGTCGAGGACCCGTACGGTGCGCTGACGTTCATGCGGATCTACCAAGGTTCCTTCAAAAAAGGAGAGAGCTACTACAACCAGCGCAACGGCAAAAAGGAGCGTTTCGGGCGGATTTTGCGGATGCACGCCGACCAGCGCGAGGACGTCGACCGGGCCGAGGCGGGAGACATCGTCGCCGTCATCGGGGTCGACGCCGCCAGTGGGGACACCTACTGTTCGGCCCCTTCGTTTTGTACGCTCGAGAGCATGTTCGTCCCGGAACCGGTGATCCAAATCGCGATCGCCCCGGCCACGCGCGACGGCGCGGACCGCCTGTCGAAGGCCCTGCACCGCTTCCGCCGCGAGGACCCCACCCTCCACGTGACCACCGACCAGGAGACCGGCGAGACGCTTCTTTCCGGAATGGGAGAATTGCATCTGGACGTCTATATCGAGCGGTTGCGGCGTGAGTTCAACGTCCAAGTGGAAGTCGGTGCGCCGAAGGTGAGCTACCGCGAGGCGCCGACGGCGCTTACCGAGTTCAATATCCGCCACAAGAAGCAGACCGGCGGTTCCGGCCAATTCGCCCACATCGTCGGTACGATGGGGCCCCTCTCGGAAGAGCACGAAGGATCGTTCCTCTTCGAGGAAAAGGTCGTCGGAGGCCGCGTTCCGAAGCAGTATATCCCGGCCGTGGCAAAGGGATTCAAGAACCGTCTGGCGAAGGGTCCGATCGCCGCGTTCCCGGTCGTCGGGCTGCACGTGGTGCTCGCCGACGGTAGCTATCACGAGGTCGACAGTTCCGAAATGGCCTTCCAAACGGCCGCCCACATCGCGATGCGCGAGGTATTCCCCCGGACGAAACCGGTCCTTCTGGAGCCGGTCATGAAGATCGAAGTCGAATGCCCGTCCGAGTTTCAAGGGACGGTCGTGGGCGACCTGACCACCCGCCGCGGCATGATCATGGCGACGGAGACCGTCGGCTCGCTCACCCGGCTCGAAGGGGAGATTCCCTTGGCCGAGGCCTTCGGCTACTCGACCTCCCTCCGCGGCATGACCCAGGGCCAAGGAACGTTCACGCTCGAATTCTCCCGATACAAACGCCTGCCGGCGGCCCTCGAACGGACGATCATCGAAGAACGCCGGAAAGAGGCGGTCCTGTCGTAGTCGAACCCGCCGCGCGGCGCCCGCTGGGGGTTGACCCGACCGCCGCGAAACTCGGAAGCCATCGCAGGCGTTTCTCTCGCAATGCTTCCGCCCCGTTTCGTAACTGGAGTATTGAGCAGCGGTACTACCTGGCGGGAGTTACGTCCATTAGCCCGACACGGACCGCCACGAAGCCGCCGCCGACAAAGCCCATGACGGCGAACCACGTCGCGAAACGCCGGCAGTTCCCGCGAGGGCGGCGGCGACTGTCGGTAATTGGGTCGTCGGGATCACTCCTCGGTGGGTTCTCGAACAGGTGGCGTCGGCGCCATTTGGAATTCCACCGTCACCCTCGCCTGAATGCGGATCTGGCCCGGCGCGACGAGCGCGTCGTGCTGCCAACCGGCGCCCGCCGCTTCCGTCGGCGCTTCCGCCTCGTTCCGCTGCGAAACGAAGCGGATTTTCGGTTCGGGGAGCCGCGGGCGGTCGTCTTGCTCGTTGACGGAGGGCTTCCGGGCCATCATCCCGGCCCCGCCGGTGTCCCAGTTGTGCTCGATGTCCTCCTCGATGCGGATCGGCGAGCCCAGCGTCATTCCGGTCAGTTCCGTCAAGTGGAGGGCCTTCTCGCGGGCGATTTCGACCGCCTGCCGGCGGGCCTCGAACTGCTGCTTCATCTGGTTGCTGACGCGGATGGACCGCATCTCCTCCGCGGCGGCGAGTGAGGCGAAGGGCAGGAATGCAAGGACGACGACGGCGAGTTGGCGCATGACTGTCTCCTGGGAATGAGTGACGTGAAACGTGGTTCGATTGGTTTTTGAAATACGGACGTCCGGCGACACCCGGCCGAACCGAGACGGGATGTCCGCTCGGCGCCTATTTCCGCCGCAATTGTTCCGCGATACGCTTGTCGGTGGCGCCGGAAACGTCGGCGGGAATCGCGCGGCGGATTTCGGCCAGTTCCTCTTCCCCAAACAGGATCCCGTCGGAGGCACTCGCGTTTTCGCGGACCTGTTTGGGCGTCTTTCCGCCGGGGATCGTCGTGCTCACGGCCGGGTGGCTGATGACGAACTGAAGCGCCACTTGGGCCAAGGGCTTCCGTTGAGAGCAGGGCAGCCCCTTCAGTCGCTCGACCGCGGCCACCGTTTCCTGGATCGCCTCGGGCGACATCAGTTGTGCCCGGTGGTCGTTGGGAGGAAACCGGGTGTCGGCGGAATACTTGCCGGAGAGGAAGCCGCTGGCCAAGGGAACTCGGGCGACGATGCCGATCTCGCGTTCGATCGCCAGCGGAAACAACTCCGCTTCCGGTTCGCGCTCGAAGATATTGTACACGACCTGAATCACCTCGCCGAAGCCGCCGCGGATCATCTTGACGCCATCCGTGACCGGTCCGATGGAGATGCCGTAGTGGCGGATCTTGCCGGCCTCCTTCAGCCGATCGAGGCATTCGCGCGCCTCGAGGCAGGCCTGAAACTGCTCGTCGCTTCGCGGCGTGTGCAGGAGATAGACGTCGAGGTAATCGGTCCGGAGTCGGCCGAGCGAACCTTCCACGCTCGTGGTGATCCACTCCGGCGAGAAGTCCTTCGTCCACTGCTCGTCGACCGAGCGGTTGCCGACTTTCGACGCGATGACGACCTTCTCGCGGACCCCTTGAAGGGCCTTGCCCAGGAGTTCTTCGCTGTGCCCCGCCCCGTAGGCGTCGGCCGTGTCGAAGAAGGTCACGCCGGCGTCGAGGGCCGCCCGGACCGCTTCCATCGATTCCGCGTCGGACGTAGTTCCCCAGCCGATCTGTAGGGTTCCCAACTTCGCCGGCCCCCCGATCGCCCACGCGCCGAAGCCGATTTCGGATACGCGAAGCCCCGTTTTTCCCAGTGTTCTAAATTGCATTTCGAACTCCTTTCTTTTTTCCGTGGGGGGATGATCCCCGCTTCCGCATGGGCGGTCGAGGAAAGCCCGGGTCATTTGCGAATCGACGCCGTACGATTAGTGCGGCTCACGGACGCGCGATTGCGTCGCCGTGGGGAAGTCATCCGGTACTTCTTGGGTGACCTTGCCGGTCGCGGCCCATTCGGTGCCGCGCTGGAAGGTGACGATGAAGGCGACGCTCTTGAGCTGGTCCGGTCCATGGCCGAGGACCGTGTGGAAGACGCGGCCTTTTCCGTAGTCGATCGTCATGAGCGTCGGCTCGTGTTCACCGGTTCCCCCCTTGTCCTTGGGGGAGAACGACGTCGCCAGAACGGTGATGTTCTTCGCGGGACCGCGCAGGCGGTTGTACAACTCATCCGCGGTGTGCATGAAGCTCGAGGGCAGGCCCTTCGTGATCGGGTGGTCCGGTACCCGGACGTCCAGCGCGTATTCGTGCTGCGGTCCGTGAGAACCGCCGGGGCCGGGGGTCATGTCGCGGACGATCTCGCCGTCGCGCCACCGCAGATAGGGGCCGTCCTTCTCGTTACGGTCGCCCCATCCTCCGACGCCGATCATCTCGTTGTATTCCTTCCACTCGGGGAAGGCATTGTCGGCCGCGTGGTAGATTACGAGGCCGCCTCCTTCGCGGACGTACTTTTCGAAGGCCGCGTTGACGGCTTCCGGCCAGGGATCGCCGTTGTAGCCGTAGGCCATGACGACGACGTCGACCCCGTCGAAGGTGGGCTGGAACGCCGACATATCGCCCCCCTTCGGCGGCGAAGTATAGACGTCGACGTCGAAAAGACCGGTCTGTTCGAGCATCGCCTTGAGCATGGGCGACGTCTTGGCCCAGTCGTGGGAACCGTCTTGTCCGGTGATGACAAGGGCCTTCAGCTCGGCCGCCGAGCCGAACCCGGCGAAAACGGCGACGAGCGCCAAGGCGAGGAAAACGCGTCGAATCATGGTTGTGGTCCTTTCTATTCGCAGGTTAAAATGGTAGGGGACAGTGGGGCCGGTGCGCGGCTATCCCAGGTAGGCTTTTTGTGAACGCAGTAACGCTTGCAGTTTTTTGACATCCACGTCGCGGACCAGGCAGCCGTCCTTCACCGCCAGCGCCGCGGCGCACCCGGCGGCGTGACCGGTGATGAAGCAGTTTGGGATGACGCGGATCAGGTCCGACATCCGCGGCTCGCCGGAGATGCACCGACCCGAGGCGAGGAGATTTTCGACCCGCTTCGGGAGGAGGGCTCCGTACGGAATCTGCCATTCCTGGTGGTCCGCGTTCCACGCGCCCCCGACCGCGACGACATCGTCGAACGCCCGGTTCTTCTGAAGCCCCTCCATGGTGAGCGTTTCGACGCCGTCGAGTACCCTCGTGATCCGGACGCCGAGTTGCGGCGCGGTTTCCATCAAGTATACATCTTCGTAACCCGGCGTGTTTTTCAATTCCTGGACCTGCTTCCAGATTTGTCGCCGGTGGTTGAGTTCCAACCGGGTCAGTTCCTTGACGTCGACGCCGTCGGCGTCCGGCCCGTGCATGTTGACCCAGTTGACCCCTTCGATCGGCGTGATGGCGCCGAGATGCTTTACCGGCCGCCCCTTGGGGGCCTTCTCCTTGTCGACCTTGTCGAGGTTGCCGATGCGGTAGGGGAGTCCGATGTGGTAGACGCGGCGCTCGTGTTCGGCGCCGGCGGCCGCGAAGACGTCTCCGTCGCCGGTGGCGTCGACGACCGTCTGGGCGAGGATCGCCTGGCGGCCCGATTTGCTCTCGAAGACGGCCCCGCGGATCGTGTCGCCGTCCATGACCGCGTCGACGCCCCAGCAGTGGAGGAAGACATCGATCCTGGCTTCGAGAACCATCTCGACCATGAGGTACTTCAGCGCCTCGGCGTCGACGGTCGGATTCACCCCGGGCCGCCGGTTGACGATGCCCCGATCGAAGGCCTCCAGCCGCTGCATCATCTCCTCGCCGATTCCTTGGCAGACCTGCTTGTTCCCCTTTACCCAATGGCCCAGGACGATGAGGACGAGCCCCCCCGTCCAGAGGCCGCCGAAATGACCGTATCGCTCCACCAGCGTCGTCTTCGCCCCGGCCCTGGCGGCGGCGATGGCGGCGGTCACCCCCGCCGGTCCGGCCCCGACGACGAGGACGTCCGTCTGGTGCAGAATGGGGATTTCCTGCCTCGGCTCAATAACCTTCCCCCCCTCGACCGCCGCCGTATGGCCCGTGGCCCCCCCCACCTTCACCCCCGGCCGGGCGTCCACCCGGCTGGCCGGATCGGCCTTCGCCCCGCCGGACAACAGCGAGTGCCCCAGTCCGGCCGCCAACCCGGCCGACCCAAGGCCCTGCATGAGTTCTCGCCGGGAGATGCGTTTTCCACTCATCGTGTATCCTCATTTTCTGCGCGAAATCGTCCTAATGATCGAATATGGGCCATTTTAACCGACCGGCCGGGATATGAGAAGTTTCCCGTCGAGGCAAAGCATTTACGCTCTTGGGGTTTTCAACAGGCCAGAGTGTAAGTGCCTTTTTCCAGGAGACTTCCGTCAAACAGACCCAATCCGCACGAAACCGGGGCGAAGGCTTGACCGCTTCGCCTGTTCCAGTATGATGGTGGTATTCCGCAGCGAATCGATGGTTACCATTGTTTGCGATGGCTTCCCGGCGATTGGTAAGTGAGGTTTAGGAGGAGAAGGCGCATGCGGCGATCTGGTTTTACACTGGTCGAGCTGCTGGTGGTTATCGCCATCATCGGTATTCTGATCGCCCTATTGCTTCCGGCGGTCCAGGCCGCCCGGGAAGCGGCGAGGAGAGTGCAATGCACCAACCAATTGAAGCAGCTCTCCCTCGGCTGTGCCATGCACCACGACGTGCAGAACCACTATCCCGCCGGCGGTTTCACGCAGTGGCATTGCGGAGATCCCGATTTGGGCTATGGAGAGGATCAGCCGGGTGGATGGTTCTACAACATCCTCCCGTTCATCGAATTGGCGGAACTGCGGGAAATGGGGGCGGGTTATCCCACGATCGTGAAGAAGAAGTTTCTGGGCGAACTGATCACGAAATACCCCATCTCCATCGCCTACTGCCCCTCGCGCCGCGCCGCGGACGTCTATGACCTGGGAATCTACGTCAATAATCCCGTCCATTTCCAGAACGTCACCGTTTCCACCCCCGTCAAGACGGCGCGGAACGACTATGCGATGAACTACGGCGACCAGCAATTCCAGCACAGCATGGGTGATTATTCCCATCATACGGGGATCGGATTCCACCGCAGCACGATCAAGATCGACGAGGTCACCGACGGAACCAGCAACACGTTTCTCATCGGCGAAAAATATATGCCGGCCAATCATTACACCGACGGAATGGCGATGGGAGACGACGGAACCGTTTACGGCGGACACGATTGGGATATCGGCCGGTGGACGAACCGGTTGTACAAGCCCTATCAAGACACGTTCGGGTATGACGGAGCCCCTCTGAGCGCGGCCTTCGGCAGCGCACATGCCGGTGGAATGAATTTCGCTTTTTGCGACGGTTCCGTCCGTGTCGTGGGCTACGACGTCGACCTCGTAACCTACGAGCGGCTCGGAAATCGAAGAGACGGCTACACGGCGAAATCGGAGTAGGCTTCACTTTCAGCAAGGGTTTCTTTTTCGGGGTCCTCACCAGAATTTGTGGGCATTGGAAGGTTGTTTCCTGGGGGCCCGACCC
>CAZFQG010000204.1:0-10974 GCA_964520785.1 uncultured Planctomycetaceae bacterium
TGACCGCCGAGGGGGTATGCGTTGACTGCATCAAGTTCGATGGGACACCGATCTATAAGCCCGGCTTTGGAACGATGGGGGTGAATCCGGTCGCGGACGGTTCGCAGTTCACGGTGGACGTCGCTTATCACACGTTTAGGAAGACCGGGAATCTGAACGTCATCGCCTCGACGATCGACCGGCTCGAGGACGCAATGCGGGCGGTTCCGACGAATCCGGCCACCGGGTTGGTCCATATTGTTCCGGGATCGCCGCAGGAACGTTGCCCGTACGGTTTCACGGATACGATTCCGAAGCAGGGTGAGGTCAGGTTCGACATCTTCCGGCGGGCATGTATTGGGAAGGGGCCGGCGGCCGGGACCGCTACCAGAATGGAGCCTATTAGGGCACTCCCTCCGGCTGGTTCGTCTACTCCCTGGACCAAGTCAATCCCGAGCTGGCCGACCGGACGATCCTGGATATAGTCACCGATTTTCAGGAAAACGGCGTCAACGAATGGGTCAACGGGACGGCCTAAGCGGTCCCGAACTACAACAGTACCATCGCTTTGCCGTTAAACGCGATCCTCAAAATCCGGGAGGCCTCCCCACCGGATTCCTTCCTCGTCGAAGAGGGGGGAACGTTCGGGGAGAATAACATCGCTGCCGCGTCGGCCGGCGGAGTAGCCTTTGCATGGGACGAACTCGGCTACGGGGAAACGCACACGATCACTCATCTCAATGACGGAATCTACGGGAACGCCAATAGCTGGATCGGCTCGAATCCGAGTCCCACACTCGGAAAGGGATTCGCCGGAGTCGCCTTCGACGGCGCGCACAGAATAGGCCGGGTCGCCTTCGGCCGAGATAATCTGGACCAGTACGATGATCGCTCTGTCGGGAAGTACATCCTGCAATACACCGCGGTTCCCAATCCGGGCTCACACACGGCCGATTCGGACTGGACCGACATCACGACGATCTGGCTTCCGGCGGATAGCCTCGGGAAACCGAACGTCCGACATCTCTACGAGTTCCCTCCGGTGGCCGCGACGGGGATACGCTTGATCGTTCCATATGCGTTTTCGCAAGATGCCGCCAAAGGAACGGCAATTGACGAAATCGAGGTCTACCTCGCCGCGGGAGTGGAGGGCGATCTCAAGGGGGACGGAGCCGTGGATAGCGCCGACCTGGATATCGTTCGGGGGAATTGGGGATACATGGTCGCCCCAGGCGATTGGGCGTTCGGTGACCCTTCCGGAGACGGCATGGTGGGAAGCGCCGATCTGGACATCGTCCGTGCGAATTGGGGAGCCCATCTCGCCGGCAGTGTTCCTGAACCGGGATTCATCGGGCTACTGTCCTTCTAATCCCTCATATGGGGTATCCTTGGGCGTCGCACCCGATTTTTCGTTTGGTCGTTTCCCTATTGATACCCCCCTGCAACCTCTTTCCGCTCGATGCGGTCTTTGCCCCCTTTTTGACTGGTGGGATATTCCATTGCGGCGCATCCGGGGTTCGAGTTTCGTTAGGGATACCGAGGTTTTGCGGGCGTTAGCGGCAAGACGGCTCCGCGAGAGTCCATAATTCTTAAAATCCGGCGCGGGGAGGTCCTTGCCAAATCCAGGCATGTTTGCTACAATGTAAAAAACGCGTGGAAAGTGCGTGTATGTCTATCGTCTTGGAAACAGGTATGCCATGACAATCGAGCAGGAGTTGATTCAGATTTTCGCGTCCGAGGCGAACGAGCGTAATCGCAGTATTCTCACCGGCTATTATGGATGGAAAGACGGCCGCAAGCATACGCTCGCGGAGGTTGGAGAAGAGTTCGGGATTACGAGGGAGCGTGCCAGGCAGATTTGTGCCAAATTGGTTAGGCGGGAAAAACCTAGATCGATTCCGGCCCCGACGCTCGAGCGCGCCCTTGGATTCGTGAAGAAGCGGTTGCCCTGCACCGTAGAGTCCATGGAGGAGGATCTGTTTCAAAGCGGGCTGACTTCGGTCGGAATGCGTCTGGATAGCCTGGCGGCCGCAGCGAAATTACTCGATCGAGAGGTTCCCTTTTCCATCGTTGCCACCGAGGGACCCTGCTTGGTGGTTGCCGTCGGAGAAGAACGAACCCCCCACCTTGTTTTGGAAATGGCTCGCAAGGAGGTGTATTTCCGTGGATTGTCGACCTTGGGTCGGGTCCGTGAGCAGGTGGTACGGCGTTTGTCCGAGCCGGATAGCGGCACGCCAAAACCTCCGTTGGGTTCGCTCACTCGAAAACTGATCAGTGAGTCGATTCAGACGGAACCGTCATTTCACTGGCTCGATAAGCAGGATAACTGGTTCTGGTTTTCCGCGCTGCGTAAACACGGCATTCCACATGCGATCGACAAAATCACGTCCGTGGCGGCGAGTCTAACCGTCGCGGAACTCCGCAAGGCGATTGCGAGGAACCCTCGTCTGGGTGGTTCTCCGCCGCCGGAGAATGTCTTGCTGGAACTCTGCGACCAAACGGATGGGCTTCGCGTCGAGGGAAACCGAATTTCCGCGGACCCGCCCAAACGTTGGCAAGAAGTGCTTCAGGGGGTGGAATTGAAGCTCGTGGAAATCCTCATAGAGCATGGTCCGGTCGCCGATCGGGGCGTGATCGAGGATCTGTGCGTCAAGAGCGGCATGAACCGTTTCAGCTTTCACGCCTTTATCGCGGCCTCCCCGGTTATCGAGCAGTTCGGCCATAGTATCTATGGATTGATCGGCAGCAAGCCATCCAAGCGGTTGATCAACCGCATTCTCGACCAGCGACGGCGGCGGACGTCATCGCGGGTCCTCGCCGATTGCCGTACCAACCCGGATGGAACGGTGGAGATCGACTATCGGCTGTCGAAAGCGGCGAGTACGTACGCGGTGATCACGATTCCCGCGAAACTGAAGGACCGAATCGCAGGACGCTTTCAGTTGCTCTCGGAAGAGGGGAACGAAGTCGGGTCGATCGCGGCGCGGGACGGTCGGGCGTGGGGCTTGGGCGCGTACCTCCGCGAGCGAGCCGCACATACGGAAGACTTCGTCAGCTTGAAGTTTGACGTGTCGAAGCGAACCGCCGTCGTTCGGTTGGCGCACACGGAGTAGCGATCCGACGGTTCTTCGGCATCTTTTGCGGCCCGGGTGGCGACTGGTTTCCCGATGCCAACCAATGACGAGGAACCGGTTGCGCGCTACGCAAAAACTCCATGCGCCAAGAGTTCCGCGCGGTCTGATGCGCGTCAACGAAAGCGAAGAAGTGTCCAGTGCTCCGTCAACACAGAGATTCTAAGAACTCGTATAGAATTAACTTCCCGAATTCCCGGGGGCGATCCCGAATTTCACTCCGCTACGCTGCGTGAAAATCAGGATGGGCCCCCCAACTAATTTACGGACAAGTTCTAAGTTGGCGGCACGCCGAAGTACCGCAATCGTCCGAACGAAACCGAAACGTCAACCCCAATTCCTACGTTTGACGAAGCACTAGCAGAAGGACTCGAAATCACCCGCCGCGGCCGGGGGGCGCGACACGACCGGTGGGGCACCGGATGTCTTCTGGTCGCCGTAGTCGGCGGCTTCCAAATAGAGCAGAACGGTCGCGATGATGATCGCGACCAGCGCGATCGCCAACAGCGCCGTGTAAATGTCGGCACGCGGTTTTCGCGTTCGCGGCGCAACGTCCGGCGTGGGGGAAAAACCCGATTCCTGTTCAAATTCAGTCGAGTTGGGAAGCGACACGGTCACCCCTTTGAATTACGCCTTTACGAAATGCGGGAAGAATCTTGCACGCGGCCTTGTCGACGGCCGTTTTCAGCACCTCGACGCGACCGAGGTACTTGCTGGTGCCGTCTTGAATACGAAATACTTCGAGCTGGTGCCCTTTGCGCAGTCCGTCGTCGGAACCGAGCGATATCTCGATAACGTCGCCGTCCGTGCCGGCGAGAACGATCCCGTCGACGCGCGGAGCGGTCTCGGCGTAACGGCTCGGTTCAGGCACCAAACCATGTTTGTCGAGCACTTCTTTCGCCTTCGCCAGATCCATGGCCAGCGTGACCTGCCGCGACTTCAGTCGCTTTAACTCGTTGACGGACTGGTGCAGGTCATCGGTCAAGGCGACGACTTCGCCGAACCGAGTGTCGCGGTCGGTCTGGACATCTCGGATTTCGGTACGAAGCACGTCGACTTCCTTTCGAAGCGACGCGAGCGTTGCCTGAGTGGCTTCCATGGCGGCCACCGCCTGGCGTTGATCCTGCCGCAATTGCTTCAGTTCCTCCTCGGCGCTTGCGAGCTGCTGCTTCTGCTCGTCATTCTCCGTCTGCAGCTTCGCCCGGGCCTGAATCGCGGCGTTCTTTTCCACCTCAAGCTGCACTTCAATCTTGTCTTTCTGATCCGAAAGCTCCTCATTCCGATCTTTCAAGCCTTGCAGCTCGGACTTCAACGAGGGTTTGCCCGGCTGGTCGACCATAACCCGATTGTACCAGTTCACGTGCGTCGAATAGACGGCAACGATGAAGCCCATGCACAACAAGGCCAAGACGAAAATCAAGACGGTCAAAATCTTGCCGAGGAGATTCATGCGTGGGACCTCTCCTGTATTCCAAAAATCCTATTATATATCGCTTCTAATTAAGGATCGCCTTGCCGCGATGTGCGTCCTGGGAGCCACCCGAAATGCGTCTTGCTAGTATAACTACCCCCTTTTTCCCATGTCAACCATAATGACTAAAACGTGAACAGTTTGGTCAGAGGGTGTTCGATTCTGAGCCACAGAAAACCACTCGTTTGGGTGGAATGCTTGTCAATCGCTCGAGACTTGGTCGATCGAACTTGCCCACGGTGACCCAAGCAACGCTTTTCAAGAACTGCTCTGCCCCCCCAGAATTACCCCTCGATCCCCCTGGGTCATCGAGAATCGCGAGCCAGCTTACAATAGCACTCGTTCGCGAAAACCGCGGAGCTGTGTGACAAGAGAATAGGCTCCGCGTTCACCTGCGCGAACCGTCTCTCCCGTCAAAGCGGAACCGGATGAGCGTCACCGGCGCAAGTAGTCTCGTGCGGCTTCGTGGTAGAAACGGACAGCGGAGCGTGTCCGTCAAACCAGACTCGCCGTCAAACCTGACTCTCGTAATGGAATCGTAATGGAATCCCGTCCGCCACTTGCCCTACCACTTTTCCCACCGGACGAGCCGGTCCATCGGCAACCGCGATTTCTTTTTGACTGCCGGATCTGTGGGATAGCCCATTGGCAACAGTGCCACGACGCGAATCTCGTGGGGAATTCCAAGGAGAGACTTGATTGTCGACTCGTTGAAGGCCCCGATCCAGCACGTACCGAGGCCTTCCTGGACGGCGGCAAGCGTAAGATGGTCCACGGCAATCGCCACGTCGACCGTGTAAGACAACTGCCCGCACCGCATAACATGTTCATCCGTTTCCGCGCAGCAAACGATCACGACTGGAGCTTCTCCGACGAACCGCTGATCCAAAGAGGCCGTGGCAAGCTTTTCGCGTATGGAGGCATCTCGGACGACGACGAATCGCCACTCTTGCCGGTTGTTGGCTGAAGGCGCCAGCCGGCCTGCGTCGAGAACGCGGCGGATCGTCGCTTCCGGTACGTCTTGATCCAGATAGTCCCTGACGCTCTTTCTCGCCGCAATGGCTTCATATACGTTCATTTGATTCAGTCCCTTTGGATTTCGCTGACGACTATCCGGCTTCCTCAATATGCCGAACTTCTCCCCAGATCAGGTGGTGAAAATCTGCGTCCGGATAGATTTCGTCGATGAGCGCGTTGTCCACGAAACGATCCTTTTCGAGCTGATCCCGATAGGCGACCTGACACTCGATAATCAATCTCGCCTCATTGAACCCGGGCGAGTTTACCACTTTCGAGGGAATTGGTGTTAGTCCGCGGTCCAATACCTTGTCCGTGTCACGTCCGGAATGCGACCCACAGTAACTTAGTGTGCGCCGCATTTCGGGTGGGAAAGCCGTCAACGTGAACGAATCCGCCTCCGAGAGCATCTCATAGGTGTAGCGCTGTGGCCGGACGCCGACAATCGCGATCGGCCGGGACCAGAAGGTTCCCAGGAAACCCCAGCCGATCGTCATTGGATTCATTTTCGTGAGCGTACCGACGTTGAGCAGCATCCATTCATCGCCGAAAACACGGAAGATGGGCGTGTTAAACGTCTTGAGGTCAATCGGCTTTCGCTGCATCGGATGCTCCCGAATCAGAGGTTTCGATCGGCGGCAGCGGCATGATCTGGTCGGCTGGGGCCGCCGTGGCCGGAATGGGTTTCAAGGATGGCGTTCGGGATGGCTCGGTGGGCTCTTCCATCACGAATTCGTCCGATACCACTTCGCTGTGTCCCTCGCCGCCGGAGAGGGACTCGGTGGGCGTCACACCTGCATGGCTCATGGTTGCCGCCGACGGGCCAAACCCCGGACACGGCGTCTGACCGTAGTGTCCACCATACCAAGGCCATCCCCGCGCGATATGTTCTCGCTGCGTGTAATACAATTGTCGGTTGAGTTGACGATTCAGCTTCTCCGACTGCTGGTTGCAGTAACCGTCCCAGATGTGAGTGCTGTCACTGCAGCGAAACTTGCAAAAACTGGGAGGAAAGCACCCGGGACGGAGCCAAATGCGAGAGTAGGAAAACAGTCCGCAAGGTGGGGCGGCGAGCGCTGCCGTATCAACCTGCCCATAACAGGGGGTTCCACCCGAACGGAAGCCGTCACAACCTTCAACTGGCCGGGCGTGGGGGATATCCGTGCCGGATTGGCCGAATGCGGCGGCCGTGAAGCCGGCAATCATCCAAAATGCGGCTACCCTTCCGGCGGCGGGGACAATACGGTAAAGTGGGATAAAGTCACAAAGCAGTTCCGGGTAGCGTAACATGATCATGTCGTCCTTTTTGCGCGACGAAGAATTGGCGGGTGTTTTTTGCAGGGCTGTTAAAAGTTGCGTTTTCTTACCGGACATCACCGGACACGGAAGAAGCGTCTCGGCGCGAATGCGTTTTTTCGGTCGGCGAAACCGCCCTCCTCTGTGTCGTTATCGACTATTCCCCTGAATCCACTCCACGAACCCAAGGCGAACCGGTATTTTTCGATGAATCTTCTCGAACGTTGCTTAGGCGGGCCCGCGTTTTCCGCGGCGATGCGCGCCGGATTGGAATATTTGGATACAACCGCGCAGGAGGTGCTTTTTGAGAAAACTGGGAAAGAAGTATTGGATTTGCCGGCCGTAAAGCCCGTGCCGAAGGAATCGCTTTCCGCGTCGTATGCCGCGAAGTCCGGGCTTGGGGAGGATTTCCTGGTCGGTCGGGGCATGTTCTACCTGACGGAAAACCGGAAGCTGTGTCTGGATTGCACCTCCGGCCACTATCAGATGCTCCTCGGGTATCAGCCCCCGGAATTGACGCGGGCCGTCGAGGAGGCTCTTGAGCTGGGGGTCGTCTGGGACAATCACGCAAACATCGCCCAGGCTCCCGTGAAGCGTCTGGCGGCTGCACTCGTCGCGTCGGCGAACCCCCACGATGAGGAGCCGTCGAAGCTCGACCGCGTCATGCTCGGCTGCTGCACCGGGTCGGTCGCGTGCGAATCGGCGCTAAAAATGCAGCTCTCTTACTATCAAACGCAGCGGAACGCGAACGCGACGCCGGCCGTCGTGGTGCTTAACGGCAATTACCACGGCACGAACATGATTCCCCAGTTCCTTCGCGGGCTGTGGGGGCGGTACGTCCGGAATCTGGAAGTCGTCTCGGTGGAACCGAACGCCGCAGGGGAACTCGAAGCCGTTTTCGCCGCGCGCCCGGGCCGCGTGGCCGCTTTCTGGGCGGAACCAATCCTCATGAATCGCGAGGCGATTCCGCTAGATGCGTCTTACCTCCGGCTCGCGAGGGAGCTGTGCGACCGAGAGGGGGCGGTGATGTGCATTGACGAGATTCAGACCGGTTTCTGGCAGCCGGACGTCTTCGCGTTTCATTCGGCCGGAATCGTACCCGACATGGTTATCGCCGGCAAAGGTATGACCGCCGGTGTTCACCCTTTGGCCGCGGTTATCTCCAGAAACCGGTACGATTTGCTGGGGCAATACGATGCCATCAATACCAACGGCTCCGCTCCCCTGGCGGCATTCGCCGCTCTCTATGTTCTGGAGGCTATCCGCGAAAACCGCGAAGAAATCGCGAGCGTGGGCGATTTGTACTTTAAAGGACTTCAACAACTTACCATGGAGTTTCCGGCGATCCTCTCCGACATCCGAGGTTTCCGTCATTTGGCGGGGCTTAAGTTTCGGAGGGTAGAAACCGCCCTCGCCTTCCACCGCCGTCTCTTGCAGGCGGGGCTGTGGACTCGGGTCCACGCCTATCATGAAGGCCACAGTACGATCCTGACGAAGCTCCCGTTGATCGCCGACGAACGGGTGGTCGCGTATCTCGCCGACAGGCTTCGCGAGTTGCTCAGGGAAATCGAATCAACGGCGTGACCCCGCGAGACACCAATGCGATCTTGCCATTTGGGGTCCGCGCGAGTTATGATCCTAAGAGATGGCTCCGTTCCTTGTATTAACGTCTCTCGCGGCAGGTCAGGGGGTGGCCGAACGCCTATTCCTGCCGCTCCCAAATCGTCACTTGGGAGATGCAGTGCTGGAACTTTCGCGCGGTTTCGCGGATGACGAACGGAATGTCGCGTGGTTCGCCGAGCATCTCGAAGCGGGCGGACAGATGGTCGCGGAGGCCGTCGAGGGTAGTAAAGGGTTCCCCGGCATAACGGAATCCTCCGAGCCAGTTCTCCTTCTTCGTGTATTCCTCCAGCCACGTGTAAGGGGAGGCAATCACGAGAATGCCCCCTGAATTCAGCCGTTCGTGGATCGTCTCGACGAACCGTTTCGGATCGGACAGGCGATCCAGCAGATTCGCGGCAAGAATCAAGTCGTATCCGCTGAAGAGGGGTTTGAGGTTGGTCGCGTCTCCTTGGGCGAACTCGACGCGGTCTTTCACTCCGGCGAGGTTCAATTCATCGAGCTTCGCCTCGTGGTAGGAGACGAGGTCTCCTTCCTCCGGAAGTTCATACAGGACGTTGCCCTTTTCCTTCAATTGCAGCGCGACCCGGATGAACCGGGCGGAAAAGTCGACCCCGGTGACGGAGTCGAAGGCCTTGGCCAGTTCGAACGTTGCCCGGCCCACGGCGCAACCCAGGTCCAACGCCTTCTTTCGGGAACGGCCTTCCGAGACCTTCCGGCAGATGTCCGCGCACGCCTGGGGAAAGTTGGGAACGCCGAAGTGGGATTCTCCGAAATGGGCGTCGCAATACTGGGATACGGCCGCGTCGGTTTCGTACATTGCCTCCGGCTCGGGAAGCGGTTGTTCCGCCTCGACGTAACGAATCCCGGCATGCTGGAAGAAATGCCTCCGGAAGGCATAACGAGAATCCTTCGTCGCCTCGTTCCCCGTCGAAATCCACGATCCCCCTTTGATGAGATTGTGGAGCGTGTCGAACGTCGGCGTCGAAAAGTCGTCGTAGAAGGGATGGATTTCGAAGCCGTCGAAACCGGTAATGGGCGTCTCAGTCCACTGCCAGACATTCCCCACGATGTCGTAGAACTCGCCGAAGGGGAACCGGTCGACCGGACATGAGGATGCCCAGTGCTCCAGGTTGATATTCCCCGGGGCATTTTCCCAGTAAGGCTGGTCCGGAACGGCGTGCAGGTCGTGCAGACGGACCCATTCGGCCTCCGTCGGAAGGCGAATCGGCCGGCCGGTCTTCTTTGCCTTCCAGTTCGCGAATGCCTTCGCTTCGAGGTAGTTTACCTCGACCGGCCAGTTCCACGGCATCTCGATGACTTGGGCCATCGTCCGAAACCGATAACCGCCATCCGCTTCGATCCAGAACAGGGGGTGGCTCGCCCGGGAGTATCCGACCCAATTCCAGCCTTCGCGGGTCCAGTAGTCTTCGGTGCGATATCCTCCGTCCTCGACGAACCCGAGGAACTCGCGGTTGGAGACAAGCATCCGGCTCGCGGCAAAGTCCCAGGCCTCGGTTTCTTCGCGGCCGTATTCGTTGTCCCAGCCGTAAAGCGGATGGCCCTTCGACTTTCCCTGAACGACGCGGCCGCCGGGAACCGGCACGACGTCGTTTTCCGGCGGTTCGCCCCAATCGGTGCAGATGTCCCAGAGCGGCAACCGGCGTACCATTTCGATCGGCAGTCGCCGGATGATCACCGATGACGTCTCCAGGTGAATCCGCTGGTGTTCGATCCCCATCATGAACGCCCAGAAAGGGTTGTTCCAGTCGATCGGCATCGTCAAGGGCGTATCCCGGATCGTTTGGTCGACTAAATCGCGCACGGCGTTACGGTATTGTTTCACCTCGGCGACGCTCGGCCAGTCGTAATGCGCTTCGTTCAAATCGTCCCAAGACATCTCGTCAACGCCGACGGCGAACATCGATTCGAATCGCGGATTGATGCGGTCGCCGACGATCTTCGCGACGATCAGTTTGTTGACATAGAAGACGGCCGTGTGCCCCAGGTAGAAGATAAGCGGATGCCGAAGGGGCTCCGCGCGAACGTAGAATGCTTCGTCCGACGCGAGCGAGTCGTACAGCTTCTCGTCGATCGTATAGGTCGCGTGGAAGTACTCGCGGATTTCCTCTCGCTTGGCTTCCGGGTCACCCTCGTTGAGAATGGTGGTTCGCGTATTTCTCAGATCCATGAGTCCGTTGACCTCCGTAATGCGGGTGGGGTTGACTGACAACGCGAAAATCGGGACGCTCGGCGGATGCCCTGATCCGTTCTCACTCCAGGTACCGCTCAAACTCCTCAAGGGACGGCAAAGTCAGCGCCTGAGTCAACAGGTCATCCAGCCGGCCTGAATTCCTTCTTTAAGGCGAGCGGCGCATACAAATCTACCGCTCGGTCACATTTTTCCGGGCCTGACCGGCCCGGCGTGTCGGTAACCGTTACCGACGAACTCGATTATGA
>CAZFQG010000205.1:0-10969 GCA_964520785.1 uncultured Planctomycetaceae bacterium
CACCAATCGTCCCGGCGGATACTATCCCACTCCGGGAGTCGACCATGCAGCCTCGCGTAGTCCGTCGCGCACTCAATACACTGATTATGCTGCCTTCGCAGAGTCGTGTCGGGTAAACCCAGTTTGGCCGCGTAGTCGAAGAGCCATTCCCAATGCGGGTGGAACCGCACCAGATCGTTCCAAGCCTCCCGGAGCAAGTGCGACTGTCGGCGCCATCTTCCAAGAAAAAAGCGGCGCCGGGCACGCGTATTCGCCAAAAACAGTGCCGCCAGCAACTCGTCTGGCCCGGCTTGTCCGTCTTCGATCGCCTCCGTGAGACGATTCAGGGTGCGATCCAATCTCTGGTGATCCGGATGTTCATCGGTCCAATACCCCAAGTCAATCGCGAGAACCGCATTGTGGGCCGGCTGCTGCCATTTCAAATATGCTCCCAAGAAGCCGCTGGGGAAATCCTTCGGAGAGACGACTGCCGCGTCCGCGGCGGCACGTTCTTCCTGGGCTCGGGCCGTCTCTCCCGCATGGAGCAAGGCGCGGCTTCGCATGTCGTGGCCGATCCGGCGGATGATCGCGGGTTGGCTGTCGGTAATGAACGGCTCGGTTCTTCTGAGGACCTCGTCACGGTTTCCCCCCTTCCAACGGACTCGCGTCTGGTCGAATACGGCCAATAGCCGACAAACCGCGTCACTGCAACTTCCGAAGTCAGAAAACACGGCAAACAGGGCGTCGAGGAGGTTCCGAGGCAGGTGGATGATTTCCAAAAGGGAATCCGCCGGAATTCCATGCTGATCCTCCGCGACGAACAACCGCCGATAGCCGAAGCGCCGCGCGACTTTGATCTTGCTCGGGAGAGAGGAAGGCTCTACCGGAAGGATCTTCGGCCCGGCGGGTCCTGTCTCAAGGCACCCGGTGGCAACCGCATCCGCGGGGAACCTTCCTCCGAGAAGAACGGCAGCCGCCGCCAGGGCAACGGAGAGATCGGCGCTGGAACCGCTTCCGGAGTAATGCTCGAAGCCGACCCGCGGATACCCCACCGTCGGATCGAGTTGCCGGAAGAGCCTCGCGACGGCCTCGGCGGCTTCGGACGCGCTCTCGTCGACCGATTCCGCCGCGTCCGACCGGCCCGGATTCGATCCGAATTCGACCACGACGAAGCCAAGGCGTCCATCGTCGCGTAAGGCGCCCAGAACGGGAACCCAGTGTGCCGGCGGGCCGACCGGTTTCGAGTCTGAAAGAGGCGAGGGCAGCTCGCTTCGCAATGCCTCATCGAGCCGCAAATAGAGCCAATGATACGCGTTTTTCACCCAGGTGGGGGTGTGCTCGCGTAGGGCAAACTCCGCCGATTCCGCCAGCGGAACAGCTCCAAACCAGGCCCACCCGGGAGTCGATGGAGGTCGACGCGTGGGGGCCGACGGCGCCAGTGATTCCTGGGAACTCATGCGCTTCGCGTAAAGAGAACGGAGTGCCCCTCCTGAAAACGAATTCCGACGGTCTCGTCGAGAAGGGCGACCCGTGCCATGTGCTCGAACGGACGCAGGTCCACAATCCAGGCATCTCCATCATCGGTGGGAATGCCTGGAAGCATTCCCAGTCGGACGGACTGGACCCTGCGCCGCCCGCCTTCACCGAAGTCAACGGAGAAGACGACTCGCCAGTCGTCGTCAAGCTGCCGTGTCAGGCAAAACTCCGTCCCGTCCAGCAAGCGGAAGGGAACCTCCAGTCTCTCGAACTGGCGCTTGAGTCGATCTGACGGGTGCAGTGCGTCATAAGAGACCGGCTCGTATTGCTCGGAGTCGACCTGGACTGCCGGCCATTGGAGTTCTTCCATCGTCGGTGGCGAGGCGGTCGCCGCCGCCAGGCTCCACTCGAATTCGGTGAGCGGCGTGTCGACCACCGGCAGCCGGTACTCCTCCGGCAAGGGGAATTCCCGAAGAAAGGCCCTGAGGTGTTCCGCCGCGTCGTCGTCCAGGGGAGCCCGTTCGGCCGCGTCTGCCCAGGCGGTCACTGCGACACGCAAACTCTCGGGGAGGATTTCTCGCTCGCGCGCCACGAAGCAGCGAAAATCCTGCGCCATGAGAACGGCCTCGCCCAGTAATACTCCGGTCGCCTGCTCCAGTTTGACGATTCCCGTTCGCACCTGCTCCTGAAGGAGCTTCTCCATGTCAACTCCGGCACGCTTCGCCAGGTCGGGCCAGCCGCGCAAGTACGAGTCGTCTCCCAACGCTGCCAGACGCGCGGCGTGCGCGATGTACTCCACGAAATCGGCTTGTGTCGCTACGTTCAGCGAGTCCAATCGGGCTCGGAGTTTGTTCATTGCGGCTTCCAGCATTTTTTCACCTCGATAGGTTCTTTGGCCCCCGCCCAATCCCGCGGAACGGGTAATTCCATGGCCGGGGGGTTCTACGAGGAATACGGGCCCACACTGCGTATACTGACAGCAAAACCGGTCTCATTCTGCAACATTCCCCTCATCGGAAGTATGAACCGCGGCCCTGCGCGGACCGTCGGGGTTTTCGAGTCGGCGGGCCCGATACTCCGTGATTGCACGGTACTCCTCGGCAAGTTCCGGCAAGAGCGCCGGAAGTCCTCGTCGATAGCGCGAAATCAGTTGTTCGGCGTTCTGTTGCGTCACGCCCAACAGGCCGCCAACCAGACTCGCCACCAAAGGCCAGAAATGTGCTTGAACGCGATTTGCGGCCATTTTTCGTTCGATGGTATCTAAGCGGCTCTTTTTTCGGGCGACTTCGAGTTCCCGCGCGAGAGCGTCGAGTTGACTCTGGTACTGCTGGGCAACCGAAACATGGCTCCGCTTGAGTTCTTCTTCTGCCTCGGCCTGGCTTGTCAAGGGGACGCCTTGGACTACACGGTCCAAGACATGGCCGACCAATCGCTCCACGCCCTCGTCCTTGCGGTCCAGACGCGGGTAAAGCTGCAAACCGGCCTGCTCGGTCGTCCGATCAATCCGTTCTCCTACGGCGACACGAATCGATTCAAGGGCCGCACTCACTTGCTGCAACTCGGGTCCTTGACGCTGGTCCGGGATCTCGGCAAGCACTTCTGGGCTAACGCGTACCCCGACCGTCCTACTCGTCTTGCCGCAGAAGCGATTGGCACTTCCTGAGAGCACAATCCTGGAACACAGAAACGAGACCACGTCTCCCATTTCCGGTTCAAACGCCTGCAGGAGCGTTCCGGCATTCGCCCGGTTTTGAAAGTTAAGGACTTGCTCGGCGACGAACTCTTCCAACCAGGGGTGGTCCCAACCAAATGGGCGTCCGTGACGCTCGCGAAAGCACGGAAGCTTCCTCGCGACCTCGACGAGCCGCCCACTTTGTCCGTCCCTTCCCACCAGGGCCACGTAAATCCGGCCCCAAGCGGCCTCCCAACCGGGAGAACGACTCTTGACGGCCAGGGCGTCTTCCGTGGATACTTCGGATACTTCGTAAGACATTGGGATTGTGCGACTTCGGTGGCTCCGGCGCCGAAGAAAACGGTATCCGGCCGTCTTTTTGGAGGCGCCCATTCCGGGGGACGGCATGATCCCGAACATACCGCGCCGTGGGACGGTTGACAAGCCTCCGGAACGGGAAATCGACCGCCAACTCCTCAAAAACCTGGTCGGGGTTACCGTTTCGGCGGGCCGACCGTCGGGAAGGCAAGCGAATCGAGCGCCTCGCCGTCGATCTCGCACAGGTCGCAAACGGCCTTGAAGAGGTTCTTGCAGTCTCCCTCTCCTAGCGGCGTGAACCCGTGCGCTAGAATGGACTGATTCCGACCGTTGAGCGGATTTCGCTTGTTCTTCTCGCGATCGGACGGCGAATAGCTCAGGGTCGAGTCCTGGAATCGCCGGCCCAGCGGGTCGCCGAGGGCCGCCAACAGCCGATAGTCCTCCTGCAATCCCAGCATGAGTGTCCCCTCCGGAGCCCGGGGAGTCCACTCGCCGCGTAGCGGTTCGGGCACCTTTTCCAGCGGGATTCGGCTCGTATCGTCAATCTTGTGACTTTCCAGAAGGACCACCTGAGCGTTTGCTTCGATCGCCCGGTAAAGCCGCGCGACGGCGTCGTCGTACCGTCCCTCGTTCATGCGCCGCCGCGCGTTGGCAACGAGGTCCAAGACGAGCAGCGGCGACTGGGCAATCCGGCCGGCCGCCGCGTCCTTTTTCGAGGAGGTCGTTTCCGCGATGGACGCCAAGTGTTCACGATGCCGTTCCACGCCACCCTGTTCGAGTCCCGAGAGGCACAGAGACAATTGCCCGAGGTGCTTGAGGACATACTCCATATTCCCCCGCGCGCTGCCATGCTCGAACCGGTCCCACTGCTCGTACGCCAGCGCCAGCATTCGCAGCGAGTTGAACTGCTCCTGCGTCTCTCCTCTCACCTTCTTGCCGACCTCCTCGGCAAGCCGTTTCGCCGGACCGAAGGCTCCCTGGTTGAAAAGGGCCTGGAATTGCTCCATCGATTGATAGCCGAGCAGTTCCCACGGATTCGCCGTCGACGTCGGTCGTTCGGAGCCTGTCTTCACGATGCCCAGTCCGCCTTTGGTGCGCTCCGCTCCGCCAATGTACGAGAACGTGCATTTCCACTGCCTGGCGTGCAGCGCGAGGGCCGCGCTCATGCATTTCGTCCCGCCGGTAATATCCACCACGATCTCGAAGTCCTCGCCCCGGTCGAGCCATTTCTCAACCTCCGGGTTCAGCTTCTGAATGTCGCCGACGCACTTCTCGAAATCCTCATGATCCCGCAATGTGAGAACATCGTACCGCCCCGGGTCGAAATCGGCGTAGTCCGCCGTTCGCAAAACTTCTTTCAATGAAGGGAGCGGCTCGCCGGACCGGGAGGTGCCGGAATTCTCGATCTGGTTCGCCGACGCCTGCGACGCGACGAACCGGATGGACCGCGGCCGCCAGTTCCGAATCGACATGGCAATCGGCTCGGGCGTGCCTCCGAGGGTCAGAATGAGCAATCGGTGGGTTTCTCGATCCGTCATGGGATATCTCCATGGGTTAGGTGTCCAAGGTCGAAGGACCCGATGATACGGGACGCTCCCCCATCGGGCAAGGCGGGGCCGCCCCCGCTTGATCCGTTCGCGACAGCCACAGGCCGTCTTCATAGGTCAGTCGGCCCTCATACGGTCCCAGCCGGCGAATCGCCATCCCCTGGAGGGCGGTCCGGTCGGGGCAACACACGACCGCTCCCTTGGCCGGGGCCTCTTCTTGAAGCCGTCTCCAGAGGGCCTCGCGGAACCGTGAATCGAGATCACCCACGAAAAGGCCTTTCTCGATCTCCAGCATCCGCGAAGTCAGTTCCCCTTTGAGGCGGCCGGAGAGCTTGGGGGCGCGGATCACGGTGAACATTCCAATACCTCCATCAGGTCCGGGACGATCCGTTCATACAACCGGCGGTCGCGGAACCGGTCCCGCGCGGCCGCATGTGCCTTCCTTTCGATGGCCGCCGGGTCGGTCAACCCGGTTGCCGCGATCTCGAACGCGACCGGCAGCGTGGCCTCCGGTTTGTACAGGTCCGCGACATCGAACACGAAGCTCCGCATATCACCGGAATGCAGGAATCCGATCGCCGGGGAGAACCCGGCGGCGACCACGGCGCAGTGGCAGAGCGCGTAGAGGCACCCGTTGGCGACGGAGAGGGCCCGGTTGACCGGGTCGAGTTTCTCCCAGTCTCCCGACTGCCTCCCCGTCCAGGGGATGCCGTATTGTTCGGAAAGGGCGCGGAACCGCTTTTTCATCCAGCGGCCCTCGAAACCGCGGAGGGTCTCGATGTCCCAATCGCCGTCGAGGGACTCTCCGGTCCGTCTTTCGAGCAATCGCCGCGCCGTCCGCCGCCGCAGGACCACGTCGCCGTACCGTTCCACCTGAACCAGCAACCGCCGGCTGCTTTGGCCGAAAAGGCCGTTCTGGTAGAAATGGCCCGCGTCTTTCCCGGTCCAGCAGGCGGTCACGCCGTGCCGGGCCAGCATCGCGACGGCCGCCGCCGTGACCGTCGTCCCGGGGCCGAGCAGGAGACACGCCAGCCGGGCCACCGGCAAAACGGTGGTTTCGTTCTTGCGTTCGAAGACCAGGGCGTGGTCCTTACGGACAAGGTGGCCGAATTCGAGATACACCATCCCCCAACGGGATTCCAGCGACGGCTTCTTCGATACACGGCTCATGGTAGTTCTCCTCCACGGTGGTTAAGACCGTCACCCCCCAGTTTCAACCGTGAAATGGGGCGTGGAATGCCTTCGTCCCAAGCGTCCTGCATTGGGTGTTCACGAGAGATACGGGCGCCGGTGGCGAACCCTGACAAAGAAAAACGAAAAACCTACCCGTTCTCGGCCTCTTTTCGCAACCGTTTGATCTGCCCTTGCAGAAAACCCTCGACCGTACCGCGGTTTTGAACCAGATTCCGGCTGCCCAACGTGAATTTACCCGCGTGGGCCAGCGCGTTCCGCAGTCCGATCAACTGTCCGTCTTCGTGGCCGTCGCCCGGTAAATCGACTTCCTGGGCCATCTGGACGGCCTCGTAGACGAAAATCGCCGCGCGGAGGTAGTCCTCTTCTTGGAGGGCCAGCTCCGCCATGCTCGTCAGTCCCGGGATGTCCCGCTTGCGTTTCGCGAACTGGCTCAACCGGTCCAACAGGAGCGGGCGCAGCACTTGCAGCTCCGGGGTAGACGAGAGGTCCGCGGCTTTCAGTGCGTTCCGGGCCCTTCCAACGGCGCTCGCTCCCTCTTCGATCCGCATGACGTCCAGGCGAAATGCCGCGTTCTCCAGATCGGCGCGAAGCGCTCCCCCGGGGAAACAGTCGATGATCGGGCGGATCCGTTGATAGCGGGTGAATTCGTCGATCGCACTCAAGGCGTGGAAGAGCCGCAGAATCCAATTGAGCGAGATGACCGGGGTAATGCCCTCTTGACGCATGTCCAGGGCACCATAGAGGATGTGTTCCACCGTCGCGTGTTTCACCTGGGCGGCGATGGCGGCGGCCGCCAGTCCCAGCATCGGCAGATGGCGGAATCCGTGCGTCACATCGAGCCAGACGCGGCTGCCTTCTTCGACCGCCGAGAGGAGTCGTTCCAGAATCGCGGCCTGGGTGCCCGGGTCGGCCGCCGAGGGAATCAGCAGGAACTGGTAGCGGTCCTCCCCCGCCTCCGTGTTGAACAGGGCCGCGTATTCGGCCAGAACCTGTTCGTCGACCGACTGCCGGTCCACGCGTTCGCACAGGTTTTCCAGCGCGAAGTCCGCCACGAGGCCGGCGTTTTCGCGGTCGCCGCCCCAGGTATCGGCCAAGGCGTCCCACATCGACCCGGCGGTCCCGAGGATGACGATCCGTGAGAGGGGGGGCTCCCCTTGCGAGGCCCGGTACCGGCAGATCGCGTCGGCGAAGTACGTCGCGCCCTCGCTCGTCCAGTCCGCGGGACCGGCACCCAAATCGGAAAAACGGTACCGCGTTTCCCAATACGAACCGCGACTGCCGTCATGACTGTACGGGCCGCGCCCCAGAAAGCTGATTAGCGTCGTCTTCGGTAAGGCCATCATGGTACTCCGGTCGTGGAACCTCTCTGATCCCGCCCCCCGGCAAACGGCCGCGGCACGGACCGCCGTGACGGGCCGAACCGCGTTCCCAAGCCCATGGGGAGGTAAACCGCCGAAGCCCCATGATACACGGCTTCCGCGTCACTCCCAATCCCCCCCCATCCTGGGAGCGGCACGTCATCGAGACGACGTGCGGAACCCCGGAAGCCCTCAGTCGGCCGGCAGGTCCGCCTCCGGTTTCTCGCGGGCCAGTCGCGAGGGGGGCGCCGCGGCGAGGAGGTCCATTGTCGGGACATGTTTCAGACGCTGTTCCACGAAGGCCTCGAAATTCCGCAAGGTGGTCACATCCTTGAGGTTCTCCGTCCGACTCGCCCAGATGTAGAAGCCGATGATCACGCAAAGCAGGACCAGGACCAACGTCGTCCAGTAGAGGCCGGGGTTGGCATAAAGTTGCTCCCGCTTCTGGAGGGCATGGAGCAGCTCGCCGTACTTCCTGGCGGCCTCCTCGTTGATGCTTACCCACTTATGCAACTGCGCCTCCGAAACGTCGCGCATTTCCGCCAGGCGTTCCTGTTCTTCCCGGTTGAATTCGGCCATCCGCGTGACGAGATCGTCCTTTTTCATGATCGTTCTCTGCTGCGGCAGCGCGACGAACAGAAGCATGATCAACAGGCCCGCGACGAGTCCGACGAGCCCGGCGGTCAGGGAGGCGTATTTGGGTTCGAATCTGAAATTGGTTTTTCGGTTTTCGGTCATTGATCCACTCCTAGGAAATCGGCACATTCGGAAATCACGCGGACGATGTTCTCGCGCCTCTCTTTGCGCAGTGCGTGGTAGCGGAAGGCGAAGACGGCGCCGACCGACAGGGCGACGAAGACCAGCACGATCCAGACCGTTCTCTCGCCGGCAAAGGCGTTTTGCCGCATCGCCTCGAGCCGTTGCGGCTGTTCGACGACCTCCTCCAGCGCCAGCCGCTGTTTTTCGGACATGCTCAGTTCCATCCGGAAGTCGGCGAGCTTCTCTTCGAGAGCGGCCACGCGTTGGCGGTGCGACTCGCCCATTTCCTGTTCTTTCCGCTCATAGGTCGACTTCAAGGTCGCCACCTGTTGGTCGAAATCCTGTTTCGCCTTGCGCAACTCCTCTTCGGCCATCTCCTTGTTCTTCAACAGGGCCTGAATCCGGTCGTTGGCTCCCTCGAGCGTCGCGCGTTCCTCGGGGTCGGCGCCACAGCCGCAGAAGGCCGCACTGAGAATCAGCATGGGGATCGCGTGTTTCGTCATTCTCGGTTCCTTTCGGGCAGGGTTGTCGGATTCCCTAATAACCTACGGCGGTGGAGGGACCCGGGGCACCGAGGCCGCGGGCTTCGGATTTCGCCCTCCAAGAGACATACGGCGGCCGACCGGCCGGACTGACAAAGTTTTTAAGAAAACGGCCGAAGCGCAGCGAAGCAACCGAGCCGGACCGTCCCCTCGACCCGCGTGTTGAAAAACCTCTGAACCTGGAACAATCCGAAACGTGTTCGAGGGTTGCCCCGGGGAATATCCGCTCTGACCGGCGACTCAGCGGAAGCGTCCGCCCTGATGTCTGGGGCATCACCGGGGCCTCTCCCCGGCCGGGTCGACCTGGCCCGGGGTCCGCGACGGTGCCTGTGCGTATATCCCCATTCTTTGGGCTATTGGGGATTGCAGTCGGCGTCTGTTCCCGCCCTCGTTACGTGTAAATCCGCGTGGTCGGGCGTCTGGCAAAACCATTCACGCGGCCGCTGTAGTTCCTGGAAAGGTGCGGCACATCTCCTGCGGAACCGGCCATACGCATACAAACGGGCAACAAGGACAACCCCAAGCTACGCATGGCAAACGGAGACAATCCCCATGCGCATGGGGACGGGCGAAGTCTATCGGGAGGGGCTTGAGGAACCCGTAATGTAACAATCCCCATGCGCATGGGGACGGGCGAGTCGGACTACATCGGAGCTATGCTTGATCTTCGGGGTAACAATCCCCATGCGCATGGGGACGGGCGAAGTGTTACGCCCCAAGGCCAGAGTAGAACTTAGGTAACAATCCCCATGCGCATGGGGACGGGCGAGTCGGACTACATCGGAGCTATGCTTGATCTTCGGGGTAACAATCCCCATGCGCATGGGGACGGGCTGTGACTACTGTCATGATCTAAATGACATATAACGGTAACAATCCCCATGCGCATGGGGACGGGCGCAAAGACCTCGCCGTTTCACCCCAATTTGGCTAGTAACAATCCCCATGCGCATGGGGACGGGCGGTATAAACGGATATAGAACCACCACGGCTTTCTTTATGTAACAATCCCCATGCGCATGGGGACGGGCTTCTGTAACCCCCTGGAGGAACTACTATGAACTATTATTCGTAACAATCCCCATGCGCATGGGGACGGGCTACATGGTTGGCTCTTGGAGGGGGTGGAATTTGTTGTAACAATCCCCATGCGCATGGGGACGGGCTACAGATTCCCAAAGCTTACGATCTTGGCCTATGGTAACAATCCCCATGCGCATGGGGACGGGCTCAATACTGATGAAATTCACGATAAACTCCAGTCGCTGTAACAATCCCCATGCGCATGGGGACGGGCTGCTGGAGCAGGGTGGCGTCTGCGGCCGCGAGGTACTGTGTAACAATCCCCATGCGCATGGGGACGGGCGTGGCCGCAGTATCCGGTCGCCGTCCATTCTCTCGCACGTAACAATCCCCATGCGCATGGGGACGGGCTCCTCTTGGGGCCCTACAGGGAAGCACTTCTGGAAGTAACAATCCCCATGCGCATGGGGACGGGCGTTCGACAGGTCGCATTACTTCACGCAATGGGAACAGGCGTAACAATCCCCATGCGCATGGGGACGGGCGAAATTCGCGGATATGGCTGAACGGGCGTTTAAGGAGGTAACAATCCCCATGCGCATGGGGACGGGCGACCGAACGGCAGACCTCCGAGCGATGGAAAGCCCATGTAACAATCCCCATGCGCATGGGGACGGGCAATTTGGAGGTGATTATGCGCGATCAGTTTTTCGTAGGTAACAATCCCCATGCGCATGGGGACGGGCGGGAGGGCGAGGGTGGGGGCCGAACGGGCGATGCGTAACAATCCCCATGCGCATGGGGACGGGCTATATCAACTATAGCACACCTATAATGGTTATAATCGTAACAATCCCCATGCGCATGGGGACGGGCGTCGAGATTAACTTTATGGCGAAGGGAAACTCCCGACGTAACAATCCCCATGCGCATGGGGACGGGCGATTAGTGCGGCGTTGTCGGTCATTCTCTGTTCATGGTAACAATCCCCATGCGCATGGGGACGGGCCAAGATATAACGGGTTTTTTGCGACGTTTTGTTGGTAACAATCCCCATGCGCATGGGGACGGGCGCTTAGCCCAAGGCATGGCGTTCTTAGG
>CAZFQG010000206.1:0-10619 GCA_964520785.1 uncultured Planctomycetaceae bacterium
GCAAAACCGCCAAGCTCCATCGCTTCTACACGGCTGAAGCCGTGAACGGCTACGAAAAACTTTCGCCTGGGGGCAGGACCGGGGCCGGCCGGGGCCGCCGCGCGAATGGGCCATGGAAGGTAGGAAATACGGCAGCAACCCGAGATCGTCCAGCTTTCGGGCGACGAGCCGCCGCGCATTGAGAATCCGAGACCACCGCCGGTTATCTCGGTGGGTTGGGAGATGGGCCGAAGGGCGCCAGATACGGCCGGATTTCCTCGAGCCGTTTCGGGCCGATGCCATGGACGCGGAGCAGGTCCTCGGGGGAAATGAATGGGCCGTCGCTCCGGCGCGATTCCAAAATCCGTGACGCGTATTCCGGGCCGATTCCCGGGAGCTGGATCAGCTCGTTCCAGTCGGCCGCGTTGATGTCGACTTGGAAGTCGGCGGCGAGCGGTTCCACCCGATCGATATCCACGATGTCGCCGCGGCACCCGCCGTGCCCGACCCACCAGGCGGCCATGGCGAGCAGACCGAAGAGCGTCATCACGAATACCGTCGTTTGATCGCGTGCCGTGAGAATACGATCCGTCCAATACGGCCGTCCGCCCCGTCGTTCTTCCATGGCTCAGTCCGTCATCAATACGATCAACCGTTTGGGCCCATGAACGCCGAGGATGAGTATCTTCTCGATATCGGCCGTGCGGCTCGGACCGGTAATGATAACGAATTCCCCGCGCCGCGGCGGCTCGGCCGCGGCGACGGCGACGTCTTCCCACGCGGCCGGCAGATGTTCGGCGAGCCGGCGGCGGCTTCCGACCACGATACAAGCCGGCGGAAGGTAGCACAGCAGCCGCTGGGGTTTCGTGTCGCAACGGATCAAACACGATCCCGTGTCGGCGATCAAGCAATCGGCCGAAACCAGCGCGGCCGGAAGACTTTCCATGTTCGCGGCATCCCAAGAATCATCCAGCCACGAGACCCTGGAATCCGGAAATCCCGCAAGGACCGCGCGAAGCTGGTGGTTATCCGCGGCGCCGAGTGTCGTCCAAACGTTTTCCTCCATGAGTTCCGCCAGAACGGATTGTACGGCCTCGGCGCTCTTGCATTCGATGCATTCTCCTTGGACCAACGCAATCGCCGCCGCGAAACGGTTGGCCATCGTCTCGATATCCGGATTCTCACGAGGCCAGACTTCGGGAACTGCCGGCGGCTCCGCGGGGGGGGTGTCGCCCGACAACGCGGAACGGATTCTCGCGAGAATCGTATCGCGGCTGCTCATGATGGTGATTTCTTTCTGGGGCCGTATACTATCTAGATGCCCTCTCGGGGCTCATTATCCACGATCCATTGTGACGGTTTTTCAGTATAGATCAACTCGATGGCGAAAAGAAGCTCTCGGCGGGACTTTCTCAATGGGACGGCGGCGGCCGACGCCCTCTCGGAGACGATTCGCGCGGCGGTACCGACTCCCGATCCCCTCCTGCTTCCGGACAGCGAACACCATATCTGCCTCGCCAGGAAGGCAATGGCGTGCGATTTCGAAGTCCGGCTGAATCCGAAGCGATTTCCGCAAGGCATGGAATCGGCCTTGGATGCGCTGGACATCGTGACGGATTTGGGGCGACGTTGGTCGTTCTTCCTCGAGGATAGCGAGGTTGCTCGCATCAACGCCCTTGCCGGCAGCGAACCGGTTTTCATCGCGGACGATCTTTTCGAAGTCCTCGAACTGGCCCGGCGGATATCGGCGGAAACGCAGGGCGCATTCGATATCACCTCCGCGCCCCTACTCGAGGTTTGGGGGTTCTCGCGGCGCGAAGGCCGGATGCCCCACGAATCCGCATTGGCCGCGGCGCTCGAACGCGTCGGCATGGACTTGATCGAATTGGACCACCAGCGGAGGACGATTCGTTTCCTGAAGCCGGGCGTACGGATCAACTTGGGCTCCATCGGCAAGGGGTGGGCGGTTGACCGCGCGGGCGACCGGCTTGTTGCCGATGGGGTGGGCACCTTCCTGATCCATGGGGGCAACAGCAGTGTCTTGGCGCGGTCTTTGCCGCCGGATGCACAGAAGGAACGAACCCCCCGCAGTGACTGGGAGATCGGGCTGGGGCATCCACTGAGGCGGGGAGAAAGGCTGTTGTCGCTCAAGCTTGAAAACACGGCGCTAGGGACATCCGGGTCGGCACACCAGTTTTTCATGCATCAGGGACGGCGGTTGGGGCACGTCATCGATCCGCGAACTGGCAGGCCGACGGATCGCGTCCTTTCGGTTACCGTTTTCGCCCCGACAGCGGTTGAGGCGGATGCCTTGGCTACGGCGTTCTTTGTATTGGGACCCGAAAAGGGGGAAGAGTATTGCCTCGCGCACACGGACATCGGCATGATTTTCGTACCTGCCCCCTCAAAAGCGGGCCCACTGGAGGTACTCAAGGTCGGCCGCTGCCCAATCAAGTCGGACGTAGGGGAATGACTTCCTTTCTGCTTATCTCCCCCACTCTTCAAACAGGGACCTACTGGAAGCTTCCCGCTTCATCGGGTATCATGGAATCTAAGGACAACGTGGGAATTCACTGCGATCCGAAAACCACCTCAATCGAGGGATAGAAAGCAAGCCTTTTGAGGGTTACGATGGCTCGAAAAGTACTCAATCGCAAGGAACTGCGAGAGGCGGCCGATGCGGCGGCGAAGCTGGAACCGGCGCCGACGAAGCGCAAGGCGGCCCGCAAGAAAGCGACGCGCAAGTCCACGAAACGGGTCGTCACGACGGCCGACGACACGCCGCGGCTCAAGGCATTTTGGGGGGTATTCAATCAGTCTCTCAAACGTGTGGCGATGTTTGAGTACGCCCAGCGCGAGGCGGCCGAAAAGAAGGCGGCCGAAATGAGTGTTTCGCAGAAGACGCCGCATTTCATCCGGATCGTCAAAGAACCGGTTCTGGAGGAGTAGAAAGGGGAATCGTTTGCCGTGACCCGTGGTTCGCGTCTTGAAAGGAGTTTACTTGTGGGGTTGGCCGGTTCATGGCGGGTGGTCTCCCTGCTCGTATCGTTCAGCCTCGTGGTCGGTTGCGGCGGAGGGGACACCCCGAAGCAGAGGAGTGTCGATCGCCGAACCGCCGCGGAACTGCCGAAACTCGGCGAGTACATGGTTCCATTGCACGACGGCCGGATTGAGGTCGCCCCGCCGTTGGGTTGGGAGATCGGATCCAGGAAGGCCGGCTACGTGATCTGGTTCAAGCGGTCGCGAGATTCGGCCTATCCCTGTATCTTAGTCTCGGCGGAGGACTACGACGAACCGGGCACGGTCACGGAGTCGACGGTGGAACGATTCACCCGGCGCCTCGGCACGAAGTTGCGCGAAGAAGGCAAGACGGTCAAGGGGCCGTCTCCCATCCTGATCGATTCTTTTGCCGGGGCGACGTACCGGAGCATGGGCCAAACCAGACAGAAGTTCAAAACGTTGGTCCTCGAACGGGTTTTCGTCACCACGGCGGTCGACGGATGGTTGTATACTTTTGAATTGCGAGCCCCGCGGGACGAACCGGCCGAAACGGAGCAAGCCGTATTCGCCGTAGCCGCCGGCGCGAGGTTTTCCCAAGCGGCGACGGAGCCGGCCCTGGATATCGACGTGCCGGACGGAGAAAGTGCGGCGGAAAGCCTCCCGGCGGAGAAGAAACCCCGCGAGAATGCCGCGGCGGAAGAGATGAAGCCCCCCGAGAAGAAACCCCCGAGCAAGAAAGAGCCGGTTGACGACGAGTCGAAATTCGAGTTACTGGAAGATGACGAGCTTTAGACGCCGGAATTGAGCCGCGCGGCGCGGCGTCCAAGACACGTTTGAGCCGTTTTTCGGGTAATCGCGGTTTCGATGATCGGCAGCCCCAACGAAAACGGAACGCGACGATGGAATTCAAAGAAGGTCAAACCGTCGGAATCGATTTGGGTACCACGTTTTCGACCATTGCGCAGCTCAGCGAGGAGGGCGTTCCCATTCCTCTTCCGAACGACGATGACGACGTGGAGACGCCGAGTCTGATCCTTTTGGCCGAAAGCGGTCGCGTCATCGTCGGCCCCAACCGGAGCCGAGCGGCGATGGAAGACCCCCAGAACGTCGTCGAGCGGATCAAGCGGAGGATGGGAGACGCCGAATACCGGCGGACGTTCGACGGCCACGAAATCACTCCGGAGTTTCTCTCCGCGCTGATTCTCAAAAAACTCAAGCAAGACGCCGAGGCTCGTATCGGTCCGATCGGAAACGCCGTCGTAACGGTCCCTTATTATTTCAACGACGCGCGTCGCAAGGCGACTTCCGACGCCGGACGTATCTCCGGGTTCAACGTGGTCGACATCATTAACGAGCCGACCGCCGCGACGTTGACCTACGCATGGCACCAAGGGGACCTCGGCATCCCCGACTCCAAGGAAAAGCCGAAGCTGGTTCTGGTGTACGACCTCGGCGGGGGAACGTTCGACGTGACCGTCGTAAAATACACGCCGACCCATTTTCAAGTGCTCGCGACCGACGGCGACGTCGAACTCGGGGGGGTCGACTGGAACGACCGGATTCTCGACCACGCCGCGGACGAATTCAAGGCGAAACATGGAATCGACTTCCGCGACTCGCCCGAAACGGTCCACCGGCTCCGCAACGATTGCGATCTGGTCAAGCTGCAATTGTCGGAAAAGGAGTCCGCGACCTTCGCCTGCCGCCACGGCGGAAAGACGGTCACGCTCACGCTCACGCGGGATCAGTTCGAGGAGATGACCTCAGATTTGCTTCAGCGGACCGCCGATACGCTGGAACTCGTCCTCGAACAGGCCGGCGTGACCAAGGAGCAACTCGACGCCGTCGTCACCGTGGGCGGTTCCACCCTCATGCCGCAGGTAAAACGGATGCTCCGGCGCGTCACCGGCCGCGAGCCGTTCGACGAGCTTTCTCCCCATACGGCGGTCGCTCAGGGTGCCGCCATCCACGCGGCCATTTTGGAGGTGCGCCACCGCGGGGAGCAGAGCGTCTTGGCCGAGAAGGTCCGGAAGATGCTCGAGAAAGTCCGGCAGGAGAACGTGAACTCGCACGGTCTGGGTGTCGTCGCCACGAACCCGCGCAACGGCAAGGCGGTGAACCACGTCATGATCAAGCGAAATACCCGGCTTCCGGCGGAAAAAAAGCAAGTCTTCAAAACGGCGCGCGACAACCAGGAACGCGTCAGCGTCCAAGTGATCGAGGGAGATGCTCCGGATCCGATGGCCTGCTCCCTCTTGGGCAAATGCCGGATTACCGACCTGCCCCCCAATCTGCCGAAGGGGTCGCTTATCGAAGTTACCTATGCCTTTGATGAATCCGGCCGGATTCACGTTCGCGCGAAGGACAAGACCGGCGGAAAAGAGGCGGCGATCGAAATTGAGCGACGCGGCGGATTGACGGGAAAACAACTCGACGCGTATACCGTGTTGGCTAACAACTACAAGGTGGAATAACGAACATGGGCAAGGAAATCGACGTCTACCGGGATTGGCTCGGTATCGAGGAGACCGAGCGTCCACTGAACCATTATCGGCTTCTCCGCCTGAAGAAGTTCGAGGACAACGTCGGCAAGATCCGTGCGCACTACCGGAAGATGAACGCGCACGTCCGCAAGTACGGGGCGGGAGAATACGGCCCCCAGTCGCAGAGGCTGCTTAACGAACTGGCCAAAGCGATGCTTTGCCTGACCGACGCGAAGCGCAAACGAGAATACGACGCGTCGTTGGGGCGGACCGATTTCGGCAGCGGAAAACTCCGTTCGTTCGAAGAAATCCTTCTGGGCAACAAGCTGCTCGACGCGGGACAACTTAAGAAGGCGCGGAATTACGCCAACGCGGTGGGATTGGATGTTCGCGACGCGGTGTTGCAGCAGAAGATGGCGGAGCCGGAAGAGGTGACGCTGGCCTACGCGGAATCGCAGGGGTTGCCGTTCATCGATTTGGAGGATGCGGTGATCGACGAGCAGCTTATTCCCAAGATCGCCCCGAATACGGCCCGGTCGCACTCGTGCATTCCCTTCATGATCGAGGGCGACCGTCTGTTGATGCTCTCGCCGAACCCGATCCTCCCCGATGTCGAGGAAGAAATGCGTCTGCGGTTTGGAAAACCGGTTCGAACGGTCCTGTGTACTCCGAAGAGCATCAACGCGCGGATCGAGAAATACTATCCGCCGGGTGCCGTCCAGGCGGCACCACTCCCTCAACAACGGTACCCGGCCAAGGAGAGTGTCGATACGAAGCCGGCGGAGACCGCGCCCCCCAAAAAGCCGGCGGAACCTCTGACCCGCGAGGAACGCGCCAAGCGATGCCAGAACGTCACCATGATCTCGTTTTCCGCCACGGTGATGGTCGTGATGATCGCCACCGGTTTCACAGGGCTGGGTCTCTTCGCGCGGATGGGAATCGCGATTGTCTTGGCGATGGCCGCCGCCGGCATCGCGTTCTTCATGACGAAGCCGGAGTAAACGCGGATTGGGTTCTTTCAAGTTCCTCGGCAGTATCCCCCGAAATGAGGATTGACTCGGGGCGCTCTTTCGTGCTCTGATTGTATTTGTCCGAGAGGGAGTTGACCCTTCGCATAGCGATGCCTCCCTGTTCGCGTGAGTGGTGTTTCCGAGTGGAGAAGTCGTTGCTTCATTCTCCAGCCCGGGCCTTTCGCCGGGCCTCTTGGGTATTTCGGTAGCGGCGCTTGGTGGTGGGTTCCGGCAATGGTGTCGGCAGGTTTCGGCGGCATCGCCGGCCGAGGGTTTTTTTGCACGAAGAAGGAGGAGTAGGACATTGTCCGGAAGGAAAAACGCATACAAGCCGGTCCGGCTTTCAACGATTCACTTGGCGATCCTGACCGGGTATTTCATCGCATCCGAGGTGTCCCCATGCCCGGCGATCAATATCATTTGCACGTTCAACTCCGGTTCCTCGGAATTCCCTTTCTTCGATCCGACCGGTTCGCGCTTGATCGCGATGATGGGTCACGTGGAGAACTACTGGGAAAACATTATCGAATACAGCGGCACACTGAACGTCTCTTTCTACTACGACGACCTCGACGACGGGAATGGCGTTCTCGCCGATCACCTGAACCAGGGGACCAGCGGCGGCAAGCCGACCGACTGCCGCATTCGGGTCGATTGGACCTCGGGCGGCTCGGAACGGGCCTGGTACTTCGACCCAACGCCAATGGACAACGGCGAATACGACATGCAGCAAACGCTGGTTCGCGATTTGACGGCCGCGCAGAGGGCAAGCTACTACAACGGAAGTCCTCACGATTTGCTGGAAGTCAACTACTGGGGGACTGCGAGGGCGGATGCACCTTCGGCGGCGAAGACGGCCCACGACCTCTTTAGCGTCCTTCTGCACGAGATGGGGCACGGCCTCGGAATGACCGGCAACATTGCCTCCGGCGAAACGGAAGACAACGATTACGACTTCGACCCCGATCTCGTTTGGGGGCAAACCTGCGCGGCGGTGACGGCGGCCGCGGACAACCCGTACCACTTGGAAGCGGCCAACGCACTGATGGTGCCCAGTATCGGTTCGGGGCGCCGACGGCTTCCCAGCGCGACCGACATTTTCGCGATCGAGGCGGCATCGAACTGGGGGGATGGGAATATCGACTTGCGGCGGCAGGACTTTTTCGACCGGGCCGGGAACGAGGACTGGAACACGGCACGGAACTGGGCGGGGAACCAGAAACCGAGCTGGAACGACGACGCCTTCGCTCGGTGCGGGGGGTATATTTCGCTATCCGCGACCGCCTACGCGAAAAACCTCCTGGTCGCCGAAGACACCTCCGTTCTGGTCGGTTCGCATAAACTCGACGTCACCCAGATACTCTCGATCGGCCGGGGTACGGAGTACGCTTCCGTCTCCGTAACCAGCGGAGGGGAAGTGGAAGCGGATCAAATCGAGGTCGCCGACGGCGCCTATCTCACGATCATGAGCGGTGGGACCGTCGACACGAACCGGCTGGAGATCAAGAACGGTGGCACCGTTTCCGGTATCGGCAGGATCGACGTCGCCGACTACTTCTCGAACGAGGGGATCGTCCGGACGGGAGTGCTTTTCGCCGAAGGTAACTTGACGATTCGAGCAGACGCGGCGGGCGGTATTCTCGACCTCGACGGCCACTCAGGCAACGGCGTGGTCCGCGCACAACGCGGTGACCTGCGCGTTGAGGGCAGGCTTTCCGACAGTTTCAGTACGACATTCGACCTGGGCCGCGCAAGTGGAGGGAGCAAGATCGGCTATGAAGTCACGTTTACCGAAGGGTGGGCACTTGCGCATAACGGTCATCTGAACATGACCGGCAGCGGCGGCGATCCCGCGTCCGTCGAAGGGGGGCCGTCGTTGATCGAGGGATATCTTGACGTTGACGGGAACAATTGCCGGTTTGGAGACGCCGTGACCTTCGCGTCGACCGCGCAGGTCACTTTGGACGACTCGGACGACGTGCTTTATCTCTACGGCGCGACCACGTATCAGGGGGGCTCATTTACCGGCAACGGTCGAATCATTCAGAACGGGGACGCGGCGGTGATGAAGCCGACGGCGATCAACGTCCGGCAATACGACATGGATGGAATCAGCGGTACCACCGCGCTCTCGATCAACGATCACCTCACGCTCAACCTCGAATACATCGACCTGGGAAATAACCTCTTCGACGGGACGCTCAGCGTGAACAATCCGGGCCGCCTGATCGTCAACACGCCGGGCGGATGGAAGATGAACGGAACGCTCAACTTGAATCAGAACGGTCTCGCGAACCAATTCTACGTGACGGGGTCGGATATCGGTATCGGCGGACAAGTGAACGTCGACGGACTGGCGGGAATCGGCGCAACGATCGACTTGAGCGGGACTATCGAACTGGGGAGCGCCGGCGACATGATTCAGCTCGGTTCGGCCAACCACGCGAATCGGATCAGCGGCGGGGCGATCAACGGCCCCGGCACTGTCACTGGAGGGGCGGGAACGCTTACCGGTTATGGAGCGATCGGCGCCACGGTCCAGTTCAACAACGCCAATCTCCGGGCGCAAGCGGGCGTTCTGAACGTTACCGGAACCATCACCACCGTTAAGGAGCTCGGCACCGCCGACGATACCGGTGTACTCAACGTCGCCGGCGCGTGGAACACGAACGTCGCGACGAGCGCCCTGCGACTCAACGGCGGAGCGGTCACCGGTGGGTCCATCGATAACGGGGGTCTTATTACCGGTCATGGCGAAGTGAAACCCAGCGCCTTCTACAACCACGGCACCGTTAAAGCGAGCGGGGGCACGCTGGTACTCAATCCATCGGGGTCGTGTGATCTCGATGGAATTCGTCCCGACGGAATCGGCCTCCTCGACGCCACGGCGGGAAGTATCCACGTCAAGAAGGCGTACCCGAGCGAGGTGGCTTTCAACGGCGATCTCTCGATCGGAAAGGGCCACGAGTTCCGCATGGATTCGCGCGGCCTCCGCAACATGTCCGGACCGGACCGGGGGATGATCGCATTCAGCGGCGGTAAGTACGTCGCGCCCGCGTTGCTGCAAGGCGGTTCGCTCAGCGTGGACATCGCCGCGGCCCGGCTGGAGTCCGTGACGACGTTCGTTTCCACCGGCGATAACACGATTGAATCGGTGCTGGAACTGGCGGGAGATACCTCGATTGAAGCCGGGGCGACATTCACCGGAAGCGGCCTCTTATCCACAATGCCGGGGACCACGCTTACGATCGAGGATGGGGCGGTGATCGGCGTCGATCTTCTCAGCGGCGGGCGGCTTGAAAACGGTTCTTCACCCGGGAGATTCACGGTCACCGGCAATCTATTGAACAAGGGGACGATCGAAATGGAACTTGGTGGAAACAATCCCGCGACGGAGTACGATACGATCGCCGTCAAAGGACTTGCAGCGCTCGGTGGGACGTTGGAGATCGACATGATCGGCCGGTTCCGCCCCGGCATCGGCGAGCGATTCACCGTCATGGAATTCGGGTCCGTGAATGGAAACTTCACCGAATACGACGGGTTGATCTGGGGCCGTATCGGTCTGTATCCGATCTTTTCCTCGCATGAGTTGGTGCTTTGCGCCGGCCTGGCGGGGGACCTCAACGGGGATGGCTATGTCGGTAGCGCCGACTTGGACATCGTCCGCGGTGCTTGGAACAAACGTACCAGCGCCGGCGATCTACCGGCAGGCGATCCCTCGGGCGACGGCCGGGTCGGCAGCGGCGACTTGGACATCGTCCGGGCCGGTTGGGGAAACGGTTCGCCCCCCTCCGCGGTTCCGGAACCGGGAGCACTGGTCGGGCCGTTGTTCGCATTCGCGTTGCTCGCCATCCCCCGGTGCCGAGGATGACAGCGATGGCCGAATGCCACCCCGCGGCCGAGGGTATCTTTCTTCCCGGAGCAGCGGCATAATCGGTATTGTCCTACCGCATCGAGTAACCACCCGAGCAACCACTTGGAGGTATCCATATGTGGGAATCGGGCTTCCGACCTTTCCTCGCCGTCGTTGTCCTGGCGCTGGTAACCGCCTCGGTACCCCAACCGCCGCCCGTCGTTCGCCGCGGAAACCGACGTTTCCAGTGCGCTTGGCTGGATGCAACGGACCGCCGCTGCCCAGCTCCGC
>CAZFQG010000207.1:0-10586 GCA_964520785.1 uncultured Planctomycetaceae bacterium
CGCGGGCCGGTTGCAGCGGACGGGCCGTTCGGCCGAAGCAAAGGTTCTTTCGACCGATTTCACGGACGAAGGGGACACGATCCAGTTCGATCTGAAGTCCGGCTATCCGGTTGAGACCCTTACCAAGCTCAACCGTACGTTCCGTTTTCAGAGGACGCCCACGCCGACGCTGACGGTGGAAGATGAAGTCGAGTTCAGCCGGCCGGAGGAATTCGAAACGGCGCTCATCACGTTCGGTCCGTGGGAGCGGGTCGATTCGGATACCTTCTCGTTCGGCACGGGTGATCGCGCGGTCATGGTCGACGTCTCCGCCACGGGAGTCGGATTCGAGGTGCGGTCGGAGGAGATTCACGAGGACCTTGCGCGCGACCGCGTTCCGAAGCGGGTGGCGATCGTGGCCGCGCGACCGGTGGTGAAGGCGGTCTTCACGGTGGTGATCCGGCCGGCGGAGTGAGAATTCACATTACATCAAAGCGGCGATTTCGTCGACGCAGCGGTCGGTCTGTTCGTCGGTGCCGACGCTGATCCGCAGGCCGTCTCCCCAGTTTTCATAGTGCATGTAGCGGACGAAGATGCCTTTGCTCTTGAGCGCTTCGAAAATCGGTTTGACGGGGCGGCTCGGGTGCGGGCACCAGACGAAGTTCGCCTGCGAGTCGACCACCTCGAACCCCAGGTCGCGCATCCGCGCGGCAAGCCGATCGCGGGTCTTGAGAATCTTCGCCCTGTTTTCCTCCAGCCACGCCCGGTCGGCGACGGCGGCGGTCGCGGCGGCGATGGCCGGGGCATCGCAGTTGTACGAGTCCTTGACCTTGGTCATTTCCTCGATCATGTGCGGTTGGGCGACGATGTATCCGAACCGCAGCCCGGCCAGGGCATACGACTTGCTGAGCGTCCGCGAGACCATGATCCGCTCGTCCTTGGCGACGAGGTCCAGACAATTGAACCCGGCGAAATCCGCGTAGGCTTCGTCGACGAGGAGGGGGCACGGCAGCCGCCGCGCCAACGCGAGAATGTCTTCCCTGGCGATCATCGTTCCCGATGGGCTGTTCGGGTTCGGCAGGAACACGAACCGCAGCCCCTGTGCCGCGGCGCCGAACTCGGGGGAGAGGGACCAGTCCTTTCGGAAGGGCACCTCCTCGCTCCTAGCGGCCTGGATTTCCGCCAGGGTCTTGTAGAGGATGTAGCTGGGATAAGGGAGCCTTAGCAGTTTCCCTTCGCCGACGAACGTCCGCGTGCAGATCGTGAGGATGTCGTCGCTCCCGTTGCCGCAGAGGATCCAATCCGGAGGGACATCCAGAACCTCGGCCGCCTTCTCGCGGAAGGGTTGCGCCATCGGGTGGGGGTACTTCCGCAACCCCTCTCCCAGGATGCCGCGGACCGCCTCGTCCACCGCCGGAGAACACCGGTAGGGGTTCTCGTTCGTGTTCAGCTTGATGACACGGCCCTGTTGCGGCTGCTCGCCCGGCACGTACCCGGACATGGCGTGAATGTTGGCTCGGGCGTAAGACATGGTTTCGGCTAAAGGATTCCGTACTGGGAACGGAGTCTGAAGGTCGCGGCACAGGGTAGATTAGACGCTATTCTACCGCTTGTTCCTCGCGGAACAACCGGGCGACGGCCTCGCGGAACCCGGCTTCGGTGGTGACCGTGGCCAGCTCGGCGCGGAAACGCCGGGCGCCGGGCCGGCCGTGACCGTATCGGCACGCCGTCTTCCGCATCAAGACGACGGCCCGGATCGGATCGTGCTGGAGGGCCGTCAGGCGGAAATGCTCCAAGACCGCCTCGCGCGGATCGTACGGTGTGGGATATCGAACCGGTTCGCCGGCCAGGTGCGACTGGATCTCCCGGAACAGCCACGGCCGGCCCAATGCACCGCGTCCGACCATTACTCCATCGACACTGAAATCCCGGAAGGCGTTCGCCGCATCTTGCGGCGTCCGGATGTCTCCGTTGCCGATGAGAGGAATTCGCCTCAAGAACGGCTTGACGGCGGCGATCTGATTCCAGTCGGCACGGCCGCGATAGAGCTGGGACGCCGTCCGACCGTGTACGGCGACCGCCGCGCCGCGGGCCTCCTCGACCGCCTGGGCCGTTTCCGCGGCGGTGATCCGCTTTTCGGAGGTTCCCAGGCGAATTTTCGCCGTGACCGGCACCGGCGCGCAGGCCGACGCCACTTGGGCGACGATCCGGCCGATCCGCTCGGGATGATCCAACAGGTATGAACCGCTCTCGGCCTTCTCGCGGACCGCCTTGACGGGACACCCGAAGTTCAAATCCACCACGCTCACACCGAAGCGGTGAACGAGGATGGCTCCGACGTCCGCCAGCAACGCCGGATCGTTGTGCCAGATCTGAACCGCCAGGGGTCGGGCCTCCTCGGCAACCCCCCAGACGCGAGGGGGAATCCGATCCGATCGGGCAATGATCTCGGCCATGCCGCGCGCGCTGACCATTTCAGCGGCCGGAAGCCCGCACCCGCCGTACCCGCGGACCAGCGCGCGAAAGGCCCAATCGGTGAATCCCGCCATGGGCGCCATAAAAAGGGGCGGGCTGATCGAGAGTGGGCCGAGTCGCATGGATGGAGAGGGCCCCGCATTGACGCGTCAGTTCAACGGCTTCACCCGGATATTCTTGATGAAGACCTTGCTCTTGGGATCGTGAGCCTGGAAAGCGAACGTCCCGCTGGCGAGCTTCCGATGTGGGTGGTTCGACGGAGGCTGAAAATCTTCGGGCTCGGTAAAGTCCATTACTACCTCGCCATTTATCTTGACGATGATCCGCTTGCCCTTGACGATGATGTGATGATTGAACCACTTGTCGTCCTCGACGGGAGACTTGCGGATGTCTTTTATGTCGTAAAGACTTCCGGTCTTCACCGGATCGGCGTGGGAGTGGTTGATCTGGACTTCATAACCCCAATCCGGCCATCCCGTCGGCTGATATTTCGTGTGGAAATAGATTCCGGAGTTGGAGCCGGCGGTCGTCATGACGTCGGCCTGGAATTCGAAATCTCGAAGATCGTGGTTCTCGACATCGCCGACGTAGAAGAGATGCGCGCGAGGTCCGTGAACCACCAAGACACCGTCTTCGATCCGGAAGGAGTCGAGACTGTCCGACGCCTTCCAACCCTCGAAGGACTTCCCGTCGAATAGGGAAATCCAGCCTTCTTCCGCCCGGCCCGGCGACGATGAACCGCCAATTACAAGGAAGAAAAGGATTAGTGCGGCAGATTCGAGGCGTGTTTTCATAAAGACTCTCCCGTCGAGACGTGTTTGCCAACCCGCTAAAAAAACGCCCCCTGACGAGAACCTCGGAAGGCAACAATCGAAGGATGTTCCCTTCGGGGACGGCGCAAGGGGCCGAAGTGGCGGACGGACCGAGGCGACTATTCGAAGGATTGGTTACGACATAGCCTCTTCGAGAGCTTCCTGCAGTCGCATTTTTGGCTGAACGCCGACCAAACGTTCGACCACCTCTCCGTTGTGAAACACCAAAAGCGTCGGAATACTACTGACGCCGTATTGGGCCGCGGTCTCGGGGCTTTCGTCGATGTTGACTTTGCCGACCTTCACCGTTCCGGCGTTTTCCTGGGCCAGTTCCTCGATGACCGGACCGATTGCGCGGCAGGGTCCGCACCAGGGAGCCCAGAAATCGACCAGGACCGGCTGCGATGATTCCAATACTTCCGCCTTGAAACTCTGGTCCGTAAACTCGGCTACGTTAGACATTGCACCCTCAAAAAATTAAAAAAACCGTAAATTGTCCGAAATAGGCAACAATGGAAACCTTTCCGGGGGTAACTCTACGTCACTTCCCGGATCGTAGTCGATTATACCGGCCCGTGGGCCCGTGTCAACGGAGCCCACACCCCATCCGGAGAGCCGTAAAGTCATAGGAGAGGGGGTCAGGTACCTTGTTTTTTGCCGGAATCTTTCACCCTTGGGGAAGCGTATGGGCCGAAGAATGAGCGAGACCCCCGGACTTCGCAGTTCGCCTAACCCCCGTTTTGCATTTCCATCGTGCGTTGATAGGCGTCGAAACGGGCGGTTTCGATGCGGACTCCGGAAACCACTAGAACTAGAACTCTCGCTCGCGGCATTCGTCATAGCCGTCCAGGAACCCCCGCAAGAGGGGTAGATCGTCGAAATCCCGAGGTATCCCCCAATAGGCGATTGCCCGATCCGTTATGATAGAGATATCTTGCAATCGGACGAGACTTTGAGACACTTGGTACTTTTCCAGCGGGTGGCCGCGTCGCATCGAAGGCACGGTAGTATTGAATACGGTTTCGATAACGCGACGCGAGTCCGAATACAACCTAATGATTTCGGCAATGGTATTATTGAGTGGATGCGAGACGAGCCCTTTTCCGCGGCCGATCCCACGCGCGAGCGGGGTATTCGCCGCCCTTTCGCGGCTTAGGTGTGACACCTACGGCGAGTTCCCCAGGTCTTCCCCGGAGTAGATGGAAGCATCCCTTTCGATTATCGATTCCAAAGCACTGCTAGCGGTCTTCGGTTCTTGCGACCGTCATCTCCGCCGGATTCGGCGCGAACTGGACGTTTCGGTCTCAGTGCGCGACGGCGGGATTCACGTCGAAGGAAGTGACGAGGCGGTCTCGCTCGCGGTGGAGGTCCTTCAGCAACTCCAGCAATACGCCTACCGGTTCGGCGAATTGTCGGACGACGACGTCTCCCGCGCAATCGCCCAGGCGCGTGCCGGAGAGCAGTTTTCCGACGTCCCGCCGTTGACGGTCTACAACGGGCGGCAAGTCCGCCCGAGAACGGCGGGTCAGGCGGAGTATCTCCGCGCGATCCGGGAGAACCAGGTAATCCTGTGTTCCGGTCCGGCCGGGACGGGAAAGACTTACCTGGCGGTGGCGGCGGCCGTGGCCGCGCTGAAAGCGGAGACGATCCAAAAGATCGTCCTGGTCCGACCGGCGGTGGAGGCCGGGGAAAGCCTCGGCTACCTCCCCGGGGATTTGCAGGCGAAGATCAACCCGTATTTGCGCCCTTTGATGGACGCGCTGCACGACATGATCGACCATGACGCGATCCGGCGTTTTTCCGAGGCCGACGTCATCGAGGTGATTCCTCTGGCGTACATGCGCGGGCGGACCCTGAACGAGGCGTTTATGATCTTGGACGAGGCGCAGAACACCACCGTTCCCCAAATGAAGATGTTTCTGACGCGCATGGGAGTCGGATCGAGGATCGTCGTCTCCGGCGACACGACGCAGCGGGATCTTCCCGGCGGAACGAACAGCGGTTTGGTCGACGGCATCGCGAGGCTCTCGGGTATTCCCGGGATCGCGACGGTGGCGCTGCGGCGCCGCGATATCGTCCGTCACCCCCTGGTCCAGCGTATCGTCAATGCCTACGAACGTGAACACCGGAAGGCTCCGGCCGACCATTAAGCGAAACGCATGGTGCAATGGCGTCTAGTGGAAAAAAGCGAACACGTAGCGAGAGGGTCGCGGCGTTCGATATGCCGCCGAACCGGTTCCGTCGCTTTCTCCGGGTAATTCAAACCCGCGACGCGATGTTGCGCATATTGCTGGTGTCGTCGATGTCTTTGTTGACGGCGGTCATCATCCGGGGGTGGAATCCACCGTTCTCGTATCGGACGGGTCAGATTCCGCGCCGGGACATCGTCGCCGCCGTGCCGTTTCAGGAGTTCGACCAGGTCGCCACGGAAATGGCCCGAAACCGCGCGCAAAGCCAGGTCCGATACGTCTACGTTCACGATCCGGAGCCGCTGGTTCAACTGAAGGCCTCGCTGCGGAACACGCTTCTGGAATTGGCCGCCGACAAGCAACTGACGCCGGCGGAGGAGAAGACATGGTCCGAATTCCAGCCCCCCCGGGAGGAAGACGAACAACCCGCCTCCTCCGCCGACCTCCTCAATCGGTTCCAGGAGTTCCACGAGCGGATCGCGGGCGAGAAGAACCTCGCGAGGATCGAAGAAGCCGTCGCGGCCGCGCTGGCCCCCTTCGAGACCAGGGGGTTGCTGGATAAGCTGGCGCAGACGCCCAGCCAGTTGAACCAGGAGCAGATCGTCGTCCGCCTCCAAGGGCGACCCGAGATCGAAAAAGTCGTGAACATAACCGACGTGCTCATCGGTGACGGCAACGCCGTATTGGAGCGGCTCGAGGAAAAACTGGGTGATCCTTCACTCGCCGCGAGACTCTTCGCCTGGCTGCGTCCCAGGCTCAAACCGACGCTCATCTATGACGAGGCGGCGACCCGCAAGGCACTCCGCGAAGCGAGCGAATCCGTTGATGACGTGTACGCCAAGTTCGCCGTCGGCCAGCTTCTTTGTCCCGCCGGGAAACCGCTCGGCGATGAGGAAATGAGGCTGCTGCGCAGGGAATACGACGCGGCGATGCGCGCGAGGGCGTTCGGCTCGCGGCTTTACCGCTTTCTGGCGGTCGTGATCGTCTGCCTGACGCTCTTTTCACTCTCGTTCCTGTACCTGGCGCGCCGGGAACCGGAACTCTTCGGCAATCTCGCGCGGCTGACGATCCTCGTCACGTCGACGAGCCTGACCGTCGCGCTCGTCCAATGGTCCGCTATCGACCCATGGCGAGCGGAGCTCGTGCCGATTCTTCTGTTCGCCCAAGTCACCGCCATCGTGCATCGTCAGGAATTCGGCCTGCTCTTCTCGACAATCGTCGTCCTCCTCGCCGTCGTGGAACTGAATATCCCCAGCGGCGAAATGGTCATGCTCCTGGTCGTCTGTACCGTCGCCATCATGCAGCTCGGAACGATACGTTCGCGGAGGAAGCTCATCGTCGTCGGACTGATCACCGGAGTCGTCGCCGTCATGCTTACGGTCGTCGGCGCGTTGATCGACGGCCAACCGTTCGCCTGGGCCCTCGTCCGCGAAGGTCTGCGGAACGGGCTGTGTGCCCTGGCGGCCGGGTTCATCATGGCCGGCGCTCTCCCCTTCGTCGAGCGGTACTTCGGCGTCCTGACCGATTTGAGGCTGTTGGAACTCGGAGACGTGGCACTGCCCCTCCTGCAGGAACTAATCCGCCGTGCCCCGAGCACCTATAACCATTCGATCACCGTCGGCTCCATCGCCGAGGCGGCCGCGGACGCCATCGGCGCGCGCGGTCTGCTGGTCCGCGTCGGCGCCTATTATCACGATATCGGAAAGATGCTCAAGCCGGGCTATTTCATCGAAAACCAGGGACGCGACCCCAACCGGCACGAACAGCTCGTGCCGGCGATGAGCACGCTGGTCATCATCGCTCACATCAAGGACGGCGCGAACCTCGCGCGGCAGCACCGGCTCCCCCAGCCGATTATCGATTTCATCCTCCAGCACCACGGAACCACCCTCGTCGGGTATTTCTTCGACCGCGCTTCGCGGCAGAGCCAGGAAGACCCCGACGGCCGGCCCGTCGAGGAATCCGCCTTCCGTTATCCGGGACCGAAGCCGCAGTCGAAGGAAGCCGGAATTCTCATGCTCGCCGACGCGGTCGAGAGCGCCAGCCGGACGCTCGTCGATCCCACCCCCTCGCGGATCGAGAACCTCGTCCATCAAATCGTCGAGCAGCGATTGGAAGACGGCCAGTTCGACGACAGCGGAATGAACTTCCGCGAGTTGCGCACCGTCGAAAAGAGTCTCATCAAATCGCTCACCGCGATTTATCATGGTCGAGTGAAGTACCCGGAGCCCCGATTGGCCTGACGCCGGCGTCGCGTCCGCGGCGGCGCGTTTTCCGGGCCGCGACGCACCCCCCCCCTTGGAAAGGAGTTCGCCTCATGGAATTGTTCGAAGCCATCGCCAAGCGGCACAGTTACCGCGGTCCGTTCACCGCCGCACCGGTCCCGCGCGCGGACTTGCGGCGCATCGTCGAGGCGGGGATTCACGCCGCGTCGGCCAAGAATGAACAAGTCTGTTCGTTCGTGATCGTGGATGACCCGGCCATCTTGGCCGAGGCGGCGCGAATCATCAATCGGCCGGTCTGCCAGACGGCCAAGGCGATGATCGTCTGCGTCGCCGATCCTCGGCCCATACTGGGAAAAATGGCGTTCCATATCGAGGATTGCGCGACGTCGGTCGGCAATATGCTCCTGGCGGTCACGGCGTTGGGTTATGCCACCGTGTGGTTGGACGGCGTCCTCAGGGTGGACGACGTCGCCGCGCGGCTCGCCGAATTGCTTCACGTGCCCAAGGGCTTCGAGGTCCGCATCGTACTCCCGCTCGGCATTCCGGCGAATCAAGAGACCCAGAAAGAGAAACTCCCGTTCGAGAAACGCGCCTTCTTCAACCGGTATGACGGATGAGGCCACCGGCTTGGATTCGCATGATCGGAGGCCGGCGCGAAGACCCGCACGGGCCGTTCCGCCCGCTCTACGCACTACGAGGAACTCCCGTTGTATAACCGCACCGTAATCGGCGTCATCGCGGCACTCCTGCTCATTGGAGCGACCTACTTCTGGTGGGTTCCGCCTCGGACCGCCGGAATGCAGAACTTGATGGCCGCGTGCTGGCGTTTGGGCCCGGTCCTTTTCGTCTGGTGGCTCGCCTATCCTCAGGCGAAAAGCCTTCCGGCCTGGCTCGCGGCCGCGATCCCGGTCCTCGTCATCATTCTAGCGGTCCGCCCGCGGTGGATTATCATTGCCATACCAATCCTCATCGCCTACTTCGTACTAAAAAAACGGACGTAACTTCGCAGTGGTGATGGGGCGATGCATCGCAATCTACTCGCCGCTCGGCGGAATTACCACGGGCGCCGACCACACAAGGCGGCAAGCAGCAGCGATACCAGGCCGAGGACCGCCCCCGGTTCCGGCACGGCCGACCCGCCGGCGAAATAAAGATCGACCGTTCCGTCTTCGCATACGAACAGGGCCGTGTCGCCGGCGGAGAGGGCGATGGTCTTGCCGTCGCGGAGGGAAGAACCGGGGCCGAAACTCCACTCGCCGGTCTCGGGGTCGAAGACGGTCAAGCCTGGAACTCGCCCCCAGGGCCACGCGACCCAATTCGCGCGAACGATATCGAGGTCGGCGCTCCCCACGTAACCGTCGCCGTTAAGGTCGCCCTCGGGTCCGCATGATCCCCAAGCCGCGCGTACGAGGTCTAATTGAGTCGACGGCGGAGGATCCTGAGGTTCCCATATCCACTGACTATCGAAAAGCACCTTCCCGTCCAAACTTGTCGCGGCTTCGGCGTACGCGGGCGAGGAATTGTACAGGTTGGGATTTCCCCACTCGTCCGTGGCCGTGTTATAGGTCACGCACCGGCTGATGCCTCCGAAGACGATCATCTCTCCGACGACCGCGCTCGACTGGAGCATTCTCGCTTCCAATGGATTCCCCGTGTGCGCGGCCGGCTCGTCGGTGAACGTCCACTGGCGTGTCGTCGCGTCGAAGACGGCCGCTCCGTCCTCGCCGATGAAAACCGCCTTATTTCCGGCGGCCTCGCCGATCCCCAACCGGTCACCGGGAACGGCCGTGGTCGTCCACGACGCGGTCGCCGGATCATAGACGTCGACCGTATTATCCTTGGCGAAAATCGCCACCCCGCCGGCGGCCAGCGCCATGATGCCGGTACCTTCGGCGGTGGGAAGGGTCGTCGCGGTCCACGTTCCATTGGAGGCATTAAAGACGTCGACGACGTTCGAATACACGTACCCCTCGTCATACCGGAACCCGCCGCCGAACAACACGAAGTTTCCGGCGGTGACCGCCGCCGGATTGGCGCGCGGCTGCGATAGCGCGGCCGTCGTCCAGGTGTGGGAAACGGAATCGTACAAATCGACGGCGGTCGTGTAGAAGGCGGTATCGGTGTCCGGATCGTATGCGAATCCTCCGCCGAAGAGGGCCAATGAACCGACCGAGGCCGCCGAGACGTACCGGCGACGCTGTGACAGCGCATCGGTCGTCCACGCGTTCGCCGCCGTGTCGTAGATGTCAACCACGTCCGTCAACTCGAGCGGCGACGACGGAGTCTCGCGAAAGGCTCCGCCCGCGAACAAGGCGAGGTCGCCGACGGTCGTCGCGCCGAATCCGTGTCTGGCGATCGAAAGTGAGGCCGCTTCATGCGTGAAGTCGGTTGCGTGCGCCGCCGAATCGCACATGAACAGGCACGCAACGCAAAGGACAAAGAATAGCGTTTTAGTTTTCATTGTTTTTTCTCCCAAACGATACGCGGACTCGTAGTTCATTCACCCCGTGTATGACAGCCCCGCTCGGCGCGACGGAATCACCGCTGACGCCGGCCACATAAGACGGCAAGCAGCCATAGGAAGCCAACCAACGCCCCCGGCTCCGGCACGGCCGACCCGTCGGCGATGTACAGATCGACGATTCGGTCTTCATCATAGGCGAACAGGGCCGTATCGCCCGCGGAGAGTCCGATCCTCCTCCCGAAGGCGACGGCACCGGGGCCGTAGGTCCATTCGCCGGTCTCGGGGTCAAAAACGGTCAACCCCCGAGCGGGCTGCTGGTACCAGGGAACGACCCAATTCGCGCGGACGATATCGAGATCGGCACTGCCGACGTAGCCGTCGCCGTTCAGGTCGCCCTCGGGTCCGCATGATCCCCAAGCCGCGCGTACGAGGTCTAATTGAG
>CAZFQG010000208.1:0-10565 GCA_964520785.1 uncultured Planctomycetaceae bacterium
GTCGCACGAAGAAAAAGTTGACTGTTCTAATTGCGGTTCTCGCCGCGACGGAGGTGCCGAAGTGAGTAGTTGTTATCCACAGCGTCCGGTGGGCCCGAGTAAGGGCCTGAACCCAACACAAGACCCCAGACAGACCGGGGGAGATCGTTCCCCAACCAATGCGAGATTCATGATGTTCAATACCCGACTCTTTTCTGCCGTTCCATTTGGCCTGCTTTTGTTTGCGCTGCTCGTGGCGGATGGCGAGCCGTCGGCTGCCCGGGCGGAGGCCGAGTTGGACCTCCGCCGCATCGATACGGGGTACAAGATTCCCGACGAAGGCTACTGCGATCAGCCGTACGTGGTGATCACCAACGACGGAAATTGGCTCTGCACGCTGACGACCGGTGCGGGCCACGAGGGTCAGGGCGGTCAGCACGTCGTCTCCACGATCAGCAAGGATCGGGGGAAGACCTGGTCGCCGCTTGTCGATATCGAGCCGGCCGACGGACCCGAAGCGTCGTGGGTCGTGCCTCTGCTGGTTCCCAGCGGGCGGGTCTACGGCTTCTATACCTACAACGGCGACAGCGTCTCTACGTTGCCCGGCAGTGATCGGAAGATCCGCGCCGATACGCTCGGTTGGTACTGTTACAAGTACTCCGACGACAACGGCCGCTCGTGGTCGAAGGAGCGATACCGGCTGCCGATGCGGGTGACGGCCTGCGATCGGGCGAACAACTGGCAAGGCAAGGTGCAAATCTTCTGGGGAATCGATAAGCCGAAGGTCACCGGCGGTATCGTCCGGTTCGCCTTCACGAAATTGGGCCGCTACATGCTCGAAAACGGCGAAGGCTGGATGATGCACAGCGACAACATCCTCACCGAGAGCGATATCTCCAAGATTCGCTGGCAAATGCTGCCCGACGGCGAGCACGGCATCCGCTCGCCGCAATTCGGGTCGATTCAGGAAGAACACAACCACGTGGCGCTGGACGAGGACCGCTTGTACCTGGTCTATCGCACGACCACCGGCTACCCGTGCCACACCTACAGCGACGACGGAGGGCATACCTGGAGCGAACCGGAACATATGACATACACGCCGGACGGCCGGAAGATCAAAACGCCTCGCGCCTGCCCCAAGCTGTGGCGGTGCGAGAATGGAAAGTACCTGTTCTGGTTCCACAACCACAGCGGCAAGTCGTACGAGGATCGCAATCCCGTCTGGATTTCGGGTGGAGAAATCCGCGACGGAAAAATGCACTGGTCGCAGCCGGAAATACTGCTCTATGACGACGACCCGAAGGTCCGGATGAGCTACCCCGACCTGATCGAGCAGGACGGCCGGTACTGGGTCACCGAGACACAGAAGTCGATCGCGCGGATCCATGAACTCGACAAGACCTTGCTCGAAGGACTTTGGACGCAAGGGGAGCGGCGCGAGATCGCTCGGCGAGGCCTGGTGCTGGAGCTGGGCGCCGGACCACGTAGCATGAACGTATTCAAGGTACCTGGAAAACTGGACGTCTCGGCAGGTGGACTGGCCATCGACTTTTGGGTCCGCTTAGACGACCTCGGCCGAGGCCGAGTGCTGCTCGACACGCGAACCGAACAAGGAACGGGCCTTGCCGTTACCTCCACCGACAAGGGCACCATCAGCATCGAACTGAACGACGGCGAGAACCAGGCCGCGTGGGATTGCGATCCCGGCCTTCTGAGGAAGGGCGTGAAGCACCACGTGGCGGTGATCGTCGACAACGGTCCCAAGATCATCACCTTCGTCGTCGACGGACAGCTCTGCGACGGCGGGGCGCACCGGCAATACGGCTGGGGACGCTACCAAGGCGATCTCGGCGACGTGAGCGGTTCCGGGACGCTACGAGTCGGTCCATTGCTGAACGGCGTGCGGATTTACGACCGATATGTGCGGACCTCGGAAGCGGTGGCGAACTACCACGCGGGACCGTGAACAAGTCAATAGCGTGCCGCCAGGTACGTGTGCCAAATCGCCTCCGCCTGTTGCGGTGAGTCCACGACGGTGATCACGGCCAGTCCCCGCGGCGGTAGCTTTGAGAATATCCAATCGAGATCCCGTTCCGGAATGTCGCCCCAGATAATCAGGGGCTTGCGTTTTAGAATTCTTGTATGCGTGTCGAAGAGTCTCTCCGCCGACGGGCCGGCCTCGTCGATATGCAGTTCGAGCGCCGTGAAATCCATCTCCAGGTAGTGCTCGAACGGGACGTAGCCGGTGGAATGCTGGTGCATGATGCAGTGGTCGAACGCCTCGACGATCGCGGCGTCGAATGGTTTGATGAAATGCTCGAATAGGGCCGGCGAGAGGAGGGCCGCCGCGTCTTCCTGGTGCCAGATCGTCCCCTGGGGGGCCCAGGCGTTGTAGTAGAACGAACCGATGCCACCGTGAAACTCGGGAATCCGCTCGATCTGCATTCGCCCGAATTCGATCCAGAAGTCCCGGAGCCTTCCCGCCGTCTCCAGCACTTCGTCTGGATTCGTCATCATCTCGAAGATGAACTGCTCGCCTCCGTAGAGGACGGCCAGCAGGTCGGAGATGCCGCGCATCCGCGTCGTCCCCAGCGGGTATCGGCCGCCGCCGTGACGAGCCATTCCTTCGAGGAACTCGATCGTCTTGCGGACCCACGGATTGTCGAGCGAAAACTCCGGCAGGCTCTCCGGGCCGTCGTATCCAGGCGGTCTCTCGGCGTGGATCGAACCCGATTCATAGCTGCTGAGGATAATCGGGCAGCCGAGTGCCGCCTCCAGCCAGGGAATTCCCCAGTAGGCGCTGGCACTCCAAATGAAGTCGCCTCCGCACTGCTCGTGAATCTCGAACAGGCGGTCGCAATCGTCGAGATAGGGTTCAATCGGGAAGTCGTCGGGATGAAGCTCCCGGCCGACGGGAATTCCCTTGGCCGCCTCATAGCGGTGGATGGGATACTCGCTGCCGTAGAAGAATCCGAGCAACGGGCGTTCGTTCTCCCGCGCGTAGAACCGCTCAAACAGTGCCACGCGTTCTTCGATCGACTTCTTAAGCTCGGGTTTGGGCATTGTGATTACTCGCGACTTCGTAGATTGCCACGATGTTCCGCGGCGGGATGTCCGCCTGATAGACTTGGGTCGGCGCGAATATGTAGCCGAGACCGCCGCTCAATCCGTCGATGATCTCTTGGGCGTGGACGGCGGCTTCCTCCGGCGTTGCCTTCGGCAGTACATGCTGGGTGTCGATGCCGCCGTGAAAGATGATTCGATCGCCGTACTTGCTCCTCAATGATTCGGGTTCCATGGCGGCGGCCGACGTCTGGACGGGATCGAGGATGTCGACGCCCGCGTCGATGACACGGTCGAGCAGCGGGGCGATCGATCCACACGAGTGCTTCATGATCTTCAATCCGTGTGAACGGGCCAGGTCGCACAGTTTCCGGATATTCTCGGCATAGAAGTCGTCCCACATGGCGGCACTGAACAGTAATCCCTGCTGGCTGCCGAAATCGTTGCCGAAGAACCAGATGTCGATCTTGCCCCGCAATTGGTCGAAAAGCCGGTCATTTAACTCCAAGTACATTTCCGTCATGCGGTCGACAAGCGTATGGATCAGTTCGGGATGCGTCGCCATGCCCATCAGGAACCGGTCGAAGCCGATCATGCGGTAGGCGTCGCCGAAGATACCCGACCAGAGTCCGCTGATGACGATCCGCCGGCCGTTCGCTTCCGCTTCGGGAATCAACGGCTCGAAATCGAAGTCGCCCGCGGAGGGCCAGCGGTGATCGAGAATGTCCTTGGGCGTCGACGAAAGGGTGAACGGCCCCTCGATGGCCTCCTCCACGTCGAATTTCCCGAGCCCTTCCCGACGCTGCCACCGAATCCCGAGCGGGCAGGTACGCACGGTGTGGGTCTTCTCGAGGTGCGGACCGCGCCAGCACGGCAGAAAGCCTTCCTGCTGGCTGATGTCGCGCCCGGAAAGGTAATAAAAATCGCAACCGAGCCGGTCCAGCAGTTCCGATTCGCTGGAGACCCGCAGGTGTTCTCGGAGCCGGCGATCGGACTCGGCGGACGTCAGATAATCGACGAGGATACGCTTCTTGCTCGCGACGGACGCATAGAAGGGCGATCGGGGATTGGGGTCTTGAATCATTTCGGTCATGCTTACTTAACTCGTTGGCGGAGGCGCCAATCCGTGGGTGTTGCGCCAATTTCCGATAGGGCGTCGAAATAGGCTTCCAGATTCTTCAAGGGGATATTTCCGTGAAGGCCGCCGCCGCTGGCGATCGCGAACCCGGGGCAACCGTCCATTCTCTCGGCCAGATCGAAAACCATCTCGCGGATCTCGCCGGCGGCGCCGAACGTCAGGGTGGCCGTGCTGATTCCGCCGACGGCGAAACGGCCGGCCTCTCCAAAATGCTCCTTGACGGCCTCGAGCGACGTGGCGGGGGTCTCGAACATCAGCCCGTCCACGCCGGATTCCACCAGGCGCGGCAGGAACGCTTCCATATTCCCGTCCGCGACGAAGATGACCTTCTTGCCCAGTCGTTTGGCCTCGGCCCAGATATTCGGATAGTGCGGGAAGACGTACTCGTCGTACCAGGTCGGCTGGAATATCGGCCCGTCCTTGCCGGCCAGGTCGTCATGCACGAATAGAAACGGGCTGTCGGACGCGGCGGCCATCTCGTTGACGATGGCCTTCGACTTGGCGGCGCACGGGGCCAGGAACTGCTCGTGGAAACGATCGGGCTCCATCGCGGCGGCCAGCATGAATATCTCCCAGCCCAGGAACTCGACCGGCCACATGAAAAGCGTGGTGTAGAGCATCGGGTAGTAGAGGCCGACCTCTCCGATGGCCCTTTCTCGGGCCTGGATGTCGCCGGCCCGGCAGGGGTGCGGGACGGGCGTCCAGAGGTCTTCGTAGCGGAGGGATTCAACGTCCAGCGTCCACACCTCTTCCGGTGTCGCGCAAACGTAGGTATCGCGATGCGCCGTATCATAAACGCCCAAGTGGGCGTATCGATAGGGACGGGTTTCGTGGGGACGGGTCTCTCCCAATGGTGTCGGCGGGGGGGCGTTGCGCAGCGGCACGCGATTGACGATGTCGATCCCCAGCGCGGCGTAGGCTCTACGGAAGGCCTCGGAAGTATCCTGATACACGTCCAACCCGCTGACCAATTCGATCAATCCGGCATGGTTCAGTGTTTCCTTGGAGACCAGCTTCTCGCCGACGCGCCCCTCCGCCCACGCCAAAACGTCTTGTTTCATGGGTTGCACCTCAGTGAAGGAAGCGGCTCCATCAAAGCGCGGACGGAAGATTGGGAGTGGGGTTCTTGAATCATCTCGGTCACGGCGTCTCCAGAATGCGGCGGTAGAGGCCCGGCTTCCACGTTCCCTCAAACAGCGGCGGTATCTTCTCCTTGGCCAGCTTCAGAAATGCCTCCCGGTCGACCGGCACGAATTCGACGCCCCCCTCGAGCAGCTTCTTTCGGTAATCGGCCTCCGAACGCTCGACTTCCCGATTGTGCCATTCGGTGGCGTATTCGGCCGCCTCGAGAATGATCTCGCGCTCTTCCTCCGTGAATCGTTCGTCGAAGTGGGGACCGGTGCAGAAAACATAGAAACCGATCAAGTGGTGCGTCTCCATGATGTACTTCTGCACTTCGTGGAGGTTGTTCCCGTAGATCGTGGCCAGCGGATTCTCCTGTCCTTCGACGACGCCCAGTTTCAGCGCCATGAACATGTCGGTGAACGGCAGCGGCGTTGTATTGGCGCCGAATGTCTGCCACGATTTGATGTACACTTCCAACTCCGGCACGCGCAGCTTCAGGCCGCGAAGATCGTCGGGATTGTATATCTTCTTTGAAGTCGTTGTCAGATACCGTGGGCCGCGGTACCAGAGGTGCCGCATTTCCAGGCCCGCCCTCTCGCGGAGCGTCCCGCGGAGTTCCTCGCCGATCTCGCCCCGCCAGACGCGATCGATGTGTTCGTAGTCCCGCCATACGAACGGGGCCTCCGTCATCCCGTACTCGGGCGCGTACCAGCCGATAAACGCGCAACCCATCACGGTCATGTCGATGCTGCGGAGTTTCAAACCCTCGACGGTCTCGCGGTCGTCGCCCAACTGGCCGCTGGGGTAAAGCCTCACTCGCAATTTCCCGCCGGACCGCTCGGCAACGCGGTCGGCGAACTGTTCGGCCGCCGAGTGCAGCAGCACGGTCGGTCCCGAGACATAGCCCATGCGGATGATCTTCTCGTCCGGCTTCTGGGCACAGCCCGCGACAAGCAGGATCAGAACGACAGTAGCGGCCTTGCCGGCATGTCGGCGGTACCAGACCTTCTCGGTCGTCATTTGATCTGACCTCCCCACAAATCGACCAGCCATAGCGACAAATCGGGCACGAAAGCCACGATCAGTACCACAACCAAAAGCGCGAGGTAAAACGGCCACAGATGGGCTAAAATGTCCTTCACGGAAACCTGGCTGACGCCCGCCATCACGAACAACAGGATTCCGACCGGTGGCGTCAACAGCCCGATCATGATGGCCAACTGAAAGACGACGCCGAAATGCACCGGATCGATCCCGTAAGAGGCAAGAATCGGCAACAACAGCGGCGTGAAGATGATCATGATGCTGCCGCCTTCCATCACCGTGCCCAGGAGCAGAATCAGCCCGATCAGCAGTAGCATCATGAGCCATCGCTCGGCGGCGATGGTCTGGAAGAAGGCGACAAACGACTCCGGTTCGACTTCGCGCGAAATCAGGAAGCCGAAACAGGAGGCGCAGGCGATGATGAACAAAATCGACGTGGAACGCCGGGCGGTGACCAGCAGAATCCGCGGCAGGTCCCGCAATCGAAGGGAGCGATAGATGAAAAACCCGATGACCAGCCCGTACGCGACCGCCAGCACGCCGGCCTCGGTCGGCGTCACCAGTCCGCCGAAAATCCCGCCGAGGATGATCACCGGCATCAGCAACCCCGGCAGGGCGACCCAAAAACTTTCGACCAGCTCCCGGGCACTGTGCCGGTCGCCTTTGGGATGGCGTGCCTTCCAGGCAACCAGGGCACACACCGCCATGATCACGATGGCGATCAGGATGCCCGGCAGCGTACCGGCCAGAAACAACTTCCCAACCGACGTGCCGGAAACGGACGCGTAAATAATGAAGCCCACGCTGGGCGGAATCACCGGTCCGATCGTCGCCGACGACGCGTTGACCGCCGCCGCGAAGCCCTTGGGATAGCCCTTCTTCGTCATCATGGGAACCATGGTGGATCCGACGGCCGCCGCGCTGGCAATGGCCGCGCCCGAGACCATGGCCACCAGCGTGTTGGCAAGGACGACCACGTAGGACAGGCCGCCCGGCAAGGGGCCGATGAGGGCGAGGGCCAGGCGTGTCAACCGTTTCGTGATGCCGGCGGCGTTCATGATCTCGCCCGCCAGCAGAAAGAACGGCAGCGCCAAGAGGACCATGGTATCGGCGCCGGAGGAAATCTGTTGGACGACGACCAGCACGGACATGTCGCTGATCAGTGCCACGTAGACCAGCGAGCTGATTCCGATGGCGTACGCAATGGGCACGCCGAGGACCAGCAGAAGCAGCATGCTCGCCACCAGGACAATCATTCCAGCGGCTCCTCCTCTTGGCCGATGTCCATCTCGGCGTACTGACCGGCCATGAGCCTTCGTATGGCAAAGTAGCAGCTTAGCAGGCCGGTCAGAGGCAACGCGGCGTAGTATATCCAATTCAGCGGCAACCCGAGTGCCGGCGTGTATGTCCCGCTCGTCTCGCCGACCCATAGGAACCCGGCGACCACCAGGAACACATTGAAGGCGAGTATCAGCACCAATCCAATGAACTCCACGCCGCGACGCAGACCGGCCGGCATGTGCTCGACGAAGAATTCGACCCGGATGTGCCGCCTGTCCCGCAGCACCAGCGCTGCGCCCAAAAGCGTAAACCAAACGAACAGATAGCGAACCACCTCGTCGCTCCAGAACAGCGACTGGTTGACGACATAGCGAAAGAACACGGCCACGAGAATAATCACGAGAATGACGGCGAACAGGGCGACCAGCACCCAGTCGGCCGCTGATAGTCGGTCGTGCGGTGACGAGCCGTTTTCATTCATCGCGATACTCCAAGGTTTCCGTGTGCTGAGGCATCGTATCTTCAGCCCCTTCCTCGCCGACGGCGAAAACACGGTTATAGCACCCCGCGTTTGGCATGTCAAACGGTTGCGAGGCCCGTTGACATGGAGGAAGTACCTGTTAGGATTTCCTGGAAGCGGCGCGGCGCATCCCTCGAAGAGGGGTAAGTACGCCGACCTGTACGAGTTAGCGAGCGCGCCGTGGCGCCTCCCTCTTCTTCACGCATTGCCAAGAGAACAAGGAATTTGAATGGCAAGAACCAAAGAGAAACTGCAGTCCGGCCGGCCCGCGTTGGGCGGTTGGATCATGATCGGCCACCCCTCGGTCGCGGAAATCCTGGCCGGCGAGCGGTTCGACTGGCTGGCCGTCGATATGGAACACACGTCGACGAGTGTTCGCATGTTCCACGAACTGAGTCTGGCCGTTAAGGGGACGGGGGTCGATTTGCTGGTGCGGCTGCCCGGCCACGATCCGCAAATCGCGAAGTTGGTCCTCGACAGCGGCGCCGATGGAATCATCGTGCCTTCGGTGAATACGGCGGAACAGGCCCGAGCGGCCGTGGCGATGGCCAAGTTCCCTCCGCAAGGCTCGCGCGGGGCGTCCCTCTGTCGGGCAACCGATTTTGGGCGGAACTTCGCGGACTATTATCGCGACCACAACGAAAAGGTCCTGGTGGTTTGTATGCTGGAGCATATCGACGCGGTGGAAAACGTCGAAGAGATCCTCGCCGTGCCCGGACTCGACGCCACGTTCATCGGTCCTTATGACTTGTCCGCCTCAATGGGGCTCCCGGGGGAAACCGGCCACCCGGATGTGCTCGCGGCACAGCGGACCCTGCTGGACGCCGGCAAGCGACACGGAGTACCGGCCGGAATCCACGTCGTTGCAGTGGACGGTGCTGAGGTAAACCGGCGAATCGACGAGGGATTCCAGTTCATTGCCTGCGGAATCGATACGGAGTTCCTGATGTTCGCCGCGCGCCGCATGCTGTCGGAGGTCAAGGCATCATGAGTGATCTGGTCCTGGTGACGCAACCGGAGTTTGCCAAAGCGGAAGCGGTGTTCGCCGGGCAAAGCGAGTTGCGGGTCGTTGCCGTACCGGACGACGAGACGTCGCTTGCCGACGCGATTCGCGCTAAGCAATGCCGCGCGGTGATCGTGGGAGTGGTTCCCTATTCCGGTGAACTTTACGAAGCGCTCGCCGAGACCGGCGGGTCGCGGGGGGCCGTCATCGCGCGGTTCGGCGTGGGGCACGACGGTATCGACAAAGAGTTGGCCCGGCGGCACGGAATCGTCGTCACCAACACCCCGGGGGTACTCGACCGCAGCGTGGCCGAACAGACGCTCTGGCTGATCGGGAGCCTCGCCCGCCACGTGGCGGTTTGCGACGAAGAGATGAAATCCGGCCAATGGCAGCCGCGAACCGGGATGGACCTGAGCGGCCGAACCCTGATCGTCATCGGTTTCGGCGCCATCGGGCGGCATGTTGCGGCGATTGCTTATTTCGGCTTTGGAATGCGGGTGATTGGCGTGGGCCGATGCACGCAGGAGGACATGGAGCAGCGCGAGGGTCGGAGTATCGACGCGCTCCAGCGCGAATTCGGGCTGGAACGATACACGGCGGACCTGGCGTCGGTTCTTCCGAACGCCGACGTACTGAGCATCCATTTGCCCGCCGTGGAAGCAACGAAGAACTTCGTGAATGCCGATCTTCTGGCCAACCTCCGACCCGACTGTCTCCTGGTCAACACGGCGCGCGGATCCGTGCTCGATGAAGATGCGCTGTATGACGCGCTCTCTTCCGGGCGGTTGGCCGGCGCGGCGCTCGACGTTTTCCAGCAAGAACCGTATTGTCCGCAGTCTCCGACCCGCGATCTCCGCACGCTGCCGAACATCCTGCTCACCCCGCACATCGGCTCGAACACGACCGGGGCCAACGAGGCGATGGCCCGGGCATCGCTGGCAAACGTCGCTGGCTTCCTACGAGGACGAACTGATGACTTAAGTCGCGTCGACCGCTGATCACCGCCCGCCTCCGGGGCGCGTACGCCGAGCCACCGGAACGGAGTTGATGTCTCCAAAGATAGTTGTAAGAAAAGAGCATCGCACCGTGCAATTACGGGTTTCACTGCGTTGGCAGGCCACGGTTACTTGTTTTTTTGCGCAATCTCGATTTGTATTGTTTGCCGCGAAGCGGTCGGATTTCGTGAAGGAATGGCTGGAGGTCTTGCGAAATCGTTCATCGTCTGGTAAACTGAGGCGCAAATGGAACCCCACCCTCTCTTTCCTCGGTGCCATAGAAGCATTCGGTGACTGTTGTGCCAAACGGCTCTTCGAGCGCGTGGCTCAAGGTTTGGGGGTCAAGACCTTTGTCACATCGTAACCGTTCACGGCCTTCAGAAACAATCTGAGGCATTTTCCACAGCCATGACG
>CAZFQG010000209.1:0-10454 GCA_964520785.1 uncultured Planctomycetaceae bacterium
CATTCGGCCGCGTCGAGTCTGCCGGCGAGGCGGTCGGTCCCCTTCTTGCTCTCGGCAGCGTCCCATGCCGTCTCGGCGGCGGGGAGCCAGGCGTCTGCCTCTCTCGGCAGCGGTGGCTGGAACTCACTGGCGAACCGCTTGACCACGGCCAGCCCCAGCTTCCCGTTTTCCGCCTCGACGGCCAGCCGCTTGGCCACCTGAAGCCCGGCGTACCGGTTGGCCTGGTTCTGTTCCTTCTCGGCGACGGCCAGAATCTCCTGCCCAACGGCCGCCTTCTGGGCCGCTGCCTTTGCCGCCTCGATCCGCCGGCCGTACACGTCCTCGATCAGCTTGTGGGCCTCGACCAGCGCCGTCATGCTCGGAATCGGCTGGAGGTCGGCAGCCCCCTGCCCCAGCATCGCGCACAAAAGAAGCGTCATTCCCATGATTCGTTCCTCCTTTCCCTCTTTCGTGTACTTCGTCTGCTTCGTGGTTTCCTTGCTCTCTTTCGACCCTACTCCGCCACGCCACCGGTTGCAATAGGCCCGCTACGGTGGGGGGCCGTCTGATTGGGCGGAGTTGACATGTGTAAACAGCCGATGTATGATTGACTGGATGCCACGACCTCGCCATCCGAACAAGCACATTGAGAAGTCAATCCGCTACGCGGAGTCGCTGGGTTGGCGAGTGGAGATTTCCGAGGGGCACGCATGGGGGCGATTGTACTGCCCCTTGGGCACGCGGGGCGGCTGTAGGATCAGCGTGTGGTCGACGCCCATGGTGCCGGAAAACCACGCCCGGCAGATTCGCCGGGAGCTTGATGCGTGCCCGCACGGCCCGCACGGCGACAGAGACGAAGATTATTCGGAGCACGAGAATCATGGCCATTGAATGCGACGTGGAGTTCGACTTCACTCTTCTGCTGGACGGGATCAGCCAGGTGTCCACCGAAGTGGAAGATTCGCTGTTTGCCGCCGGCTGCGACGACGCGACCATCAGCGTACGGTCGGGGCGGGTTTACCTGACGTTTAGCCGCGCGGCCGCGTCCATGAAGGACGCGATCATCAGCGCAATCAGAAACGTTCGGGAGTCGGGCGTTGGGGCAACGGTCTTGCGGGTGGACCAGTGTACCCTTGTCACGCAGGCCGAGATTGCCCGTCGCATCGGCAGGAGCCGGCAACTGGTCCACCAGTACATCACCGGCGCTCGAGGTCCTGGCGGTTTTCCCCCGCCGGCGTGTCATATCACGGAAGAGGCCCCGTTGTGGTATTGGTGTGAGGTCGCCTACTGGCTGTCGGAACACGACATCATTAGGGAAGAGGACTCGCGCGAAGCACAGGACGTGACGGTCATCAACAGCGCGCTAGAGATCGCTTGGCAGCGGAGAATGTCCCCCGAAAAGACCGACACGATCCTCGCAGAGCTTTCGCTCTGTCGATAAGTGGGCCGCTAGCTGAGGGTCACTCGAAGATCAGCTTGGCCCGTGTCCCGGGGGATGCCTACATTTCCCCTCAAGTCCCGTACCGGTTATGCCGATTGGGAAAGGTGGGACCCTTCACGCGGGAAGCGAGATCATGGACCGCCAGGCGAGACAGAAGCAGCTTGAATCAATGGCGCGAAATCAACTCCTTGAGGAGTACCGTCGCGTAACGGAGACGGAGCCTCGCGTTGGCGACTGTCTTCGTCAGAACTGGATTCGGGATATCTTACGACGCGAATATCCCGACCACCCGGAAACGGACAGTCCATCGTGACTTGTATGACGCGGATCGGCGGGCCAGGGTCGGCCTGGACCCACAGGCATAGGAAGACGTGGTCCTCGGGTTTGTCCACCGGGAACGGCCAGAAGAATTGTACCAGATACCAGTTGCCTTCCAGTGCGTAGGTCAAAGAGTCAAGCGGCCCACAGTAGGCATGCTCCGTGCTGCATGCTCGCTCGCCATTGTCCAAGACAAGATGAAAGTCGTTTGCCATTCACACCTCCTTGAGTAACGGAAACTCCCACTCCCTGCCAGGGAGCATCTTACCACATCCCATCCCGATCGCCAAGGCCCTCCCGTCGCCGCCTGAGCCCGGCTGAGTGCCGCTCTCTCGCGTCCTGTTCCCCAACGGCTCCCAAGCCTCCCCCATCCCCTCCGCGCTCCAGGGCGGCCCAAATCGGACATTGGGACCCGCGCAGGGTCATGCTATGCTGCGGATTCGCGTTCCCCTTCGCGTTTTCCATCCCTGCACACACGAGGAGGTTTCCGGATGATTCGCTGCCATTCACGGTTCTGCAAACCGTTCACGGGCCGGAAGCAAGAGGCGACGCCAAGCCCGAGCGTCACCACCAAAGTGAACCGCACACCCTCGCCCGATGGACCGGTGTCCTGCCCATACCCCGTTATCGAAAGCCAAGGATCGACCGGCTACGGAGGCCCCCTCCACGCCAATCGCGGCGCCAACGTGACCTACACCCTCCTGGAAGGCGCCGCCGAGGTGTGGAGCCGCGACGGCCTGATTGCCGTACTGCAAGAACGGGATGCCGTCGTTGTACTGGCCGGCGAGCCCCACCGGGTTGTCTGGTTGTCCGGCGGGGCGATCCTGGCCCTCTACCACGGGCGGCCGGGCGAGGCGGTGGACGTGACCGATTTCGAGACGCTCGAGCCCGGGTGGGGGCCGGGTGAGAAGAAGATCGTCAGCCGGAAGCCGGACGTTGGGGGCGGGCCGGTGAGGGGGCTGGTGCCGTAGTTATTTCATGGCTTTGAGCGTCGCGACGCCACCCTGTACCTCCACTAGGCACGGCACTTTCAGACCCCGCACACCCTGTTCGGTGGTTGCCTCGAAAACGCCCTGGGGTGTGGCAAACTCCACCCGGTAGCCGCTCCAAACGCCCCTGTGGGTGCCATCGGGAATCGGCGTGTCGATGTCGATGCGCCGGATACTGTCGGGTTTGATTCCGCTGGCGAGCATGGTTACTTCCCTCCTCCCGGCTTCTGCACCTTCAGCCCCTGAAACGCCATCGCCCGCATGTCTTCCAGGTGGGCCTGTGTTGCTGCGAGCTGGCCCACGCTGGCCCGGGCGCCTTCCGGCCGGATGCCGGCATCCCAGAGCGAATTGGCCAGCACCTGGGCGGCCTGCTCGTCGAGGATCATGCTTGGATCGCGGTATTCGCCTTCCTTTGCTGCCTCGTAGCGAGGCGTATCGTCGAGACCGTGGGCCAGAAACTCGCCGGTGTCTAATCTCCGGAGATCCAAGCCGACGCCGCGCCAGGCGCGTAGATTGTACGCAATTGCTTCTACGCGTGAAAACACGAATCACCTCCCGTTCGTGATGTGTGATGCCCCTGTGCCGCCTCCCGCTCCTGAAGAATCCGATCCATGGTGGCAATTCTCCGATCGGAGCCCCGTTCATCGGCGGCGTCCCACGCGCGGGCCATCCAATCAAGTTGCCCTTGTCCGGCTTCCTGCGGTTGCTGCGGTTGCTGTTGCGATTCCATGTCACCTACCCCCTTCTTCAATGACGCGGGCGCCTTCGCCCCGCTCGAATCCGGACGTGTCAGCCGAAAGCCAACCTTTCACGGCCGGGTGTTGCTTCATCGCCTCAAAGGTCCGCTTCGGTTTCCCGTCCACCGCTTCAGCGGCGTATTTCGGGGGTACGAATCGACCTTTTTGGTCACCGAGCGCCTGCCGGCGGAACCGCTGCCACGCCCGCCAGCCGACTACGTGATCATCGGCCGCCACATTGACGACGTGAACGTCGTAGCCGGCCGCCTGGAGCTTCGTGGCTTCCGTGGTCACCTTTTCGCCGTTCTTGCCGGTGATGTCGAACAGAAGGTTGTGGCTCTCCCTCACGGCTTGCTCCTGCAGGAACCCTTCCGCGACCTCGCTGCTCTCCTCGTGCAGCAGCCCGGCGTTCCATCCGCGGTATTCGGGGAGCATTTCCTTCACGTCGTCGGGGTTGATCGTGGTGAACTCCACCCCGAGCCGCTTGGTAAGCGGTGCGCCAGCGGTCGTTTTGCCGGCGGCCGGCGGCCCCATCAGGAAGACGGCGATGGGCTTTTGGCCGGGTTTGGCCTTGGCGTTCGGGTTCAAAAGCTTGCCGAGGATTTCCCGATGAACGGCCTTTCGCTCCGGCGTGTAGTTGCCCTGCTGGTCGGTGTGTTTACCCCGACTCCACTCCATTACGTTACCGTCCGGCGAATCGTCCGCATAGGACGCCATACGGGCGTTGACCTCCTGGTAGTACGGGTGCCGCTCAATGGCCGCCCACGTCTGCTGCCACGCCTCGGGGCTGGCCGGCGGCTGGGCAAGCAGAGCATCGGCCCGCTGGACCGATTGCGGATCGATCTGCGGCGGTTGCTCGTGTTCGGGCTTGAGGGCAGCCACACCGGGGCGCTGGGCAGCGGGTTGCGCGGTGGGTTGCTGGGGCTGCTGGGGTGCGTGCGATTCGTCCGAGGGGTCGGACGTTTGCGCGTGCGATTCGCCCGAGGGCTTCTCTTCGCCCCCTCCACCCACCGCCCCTGCCCCCTTCGGAGCGAACTGGCCCTTATTGCCCGTTTTCGGGTTGCCCCGCTTGTGCTTGCTCTCATCCCATCGGCCCGCATACCGCTCCGGATACACCCGCGGGTCCGGTATCACCTCCGCGGCGAACAGGTCGCACACGTCTTCGTCCTTCACCGGCCCACGGACCTGCTGGCAGCCGGTCCCCTGGCGGAATCGGCACGCCGCACACCGCACCCATCCGAAGGCCGGCCGGTAGTTGGTCCGGATCGGTTCGATCTTCCGGTCGTCGATTTCCCGGACGGCTACCAGTTTTGCGTACCGTTCGCACACCCGGCGATAGTTCATCTCCCGGCGGAACATCTCCTTTACGGAGGGGTCGTGTCCTCGGGTTTCCCACTCGGCGGCGGGCTCGGCGGCTTCGCTGGCGGGTCCACCCCCATCGCGATCGCCACCTCCTCCAGGATCTCCGTCTTTTCCTCCTCGCTGAATGGCCTCGAGGATTCCTTGGGCTCGTTCGAGGAATTGTCCGACATATTGGTCTCGGTTTCTCGGGTCATTTTTGTACCCCAGTGCTGCCTCCGCCAGCGCGTCGCGGAGTGGTCCCTTGTACTTGCGTTCCCTCTGGAAAGCGTCGAACAGGTCCCGCGCTCGGGCTGTCTCCTCCTTCGCCTTCCTCGTTTCGATCTTGCCAACCCCGGTTCCTTCAATGATGGCTTTCGCGGCCTCTGAGGATACTCCGCTGAGCTTCCGGAGCACGCCGGCAAAGCTCTTCTTCGCCTGGTTGGCGATTTCGGCCTCTTCGGCAAAGGTGTCTTGCCGTTTTTCTTCCTTGCCCCAGAGCGTTTCTTGCTCTTCGGTCGTTTCGGTGGCCCACGACTTCGCAAAGGCCATTTCCTCGACCTCTTCGTCCGTAAATGGCCGTTTGCGATCCTCTTCCTTGTCGCGGACATAGGTTGCCAACTCGTCCTGCTTCCGTTCGTCGCCGGGCAGGTGCTTGCCGAAGATGACGCCCCGCTTTTCCGACCATACCTTGCTATGGACCATCGAGAACAGCTTGGGACTCAGGTCACTCAATGCCGCGGCCACTTCGGCTACCTTCCCCTTGAGGCTGATATTGTGCTTTCGCAGGTCCTTCGCCTTGATGCCCGATTCCTTCATGTAACTGGCCGCATCCAGGGCCGTCCCGTGCCCTTCCGCGATATTGACCAGCGCCCCGATGGCCCGGGCCTGCCGTTCGTTGCCGGCATTGATGTACCGGACCTGCATTTCCCCGTGCCAGGACCAATCGTCCGGATCATCGGGATCGGCATCCTTGTGGGGCGAGCGTTTCGCCAGTTCCATCCGGTGGTGCCCATTGATGACATAGGTCTTTCCATCGGCCGGGTCGCGCCAGACTTGCACGACACCTCCGTACAGCGGGTCGAACTGCCTGACTTCTTTTAGGGTCTCCGAAACGCCCTCTTCCCCGACCTCCATCTTGTACTGGAATCGCGCCGGGTCCATTTCGACGTCATCGGCATGCAGGGTCGCATTGCCGACCCATCGGCCGTGCCGAGTCACCTTCACGCCCGGCGGTGGCGTCGTGCGGAGGGCCTCGCCGTAGGGCTGAATGCGGCCCTGGGCGTCGGTCGGGTAGGGCTGGGCGGCAACGGGGGCCTCTTCGGCGGGTCCCTTCGGGATGAGCCGGCCTTGTTCTTCGGGGGCGGGAGTGACTTTCGGCTTCTTCGCCGGCGCCGGGGCGATGCCCGGAAACATCGTTTGCTGCTGCTGTTCACCCGATTCGGCCGGCGGCTTGACCGCCTTTGCTGTCGAGGCCGGCCCATCCGGGAACTCTTGCCGGAGTGCCCCTTCGACGGCTGCCGAGACGGCTTGCTCCCGTGTGCCCGCGGCGGCCGCCTGGACGGTTCGCCCGCCCGCGGTCAGGTTGGCCGTGTATTGGCCGTTGCCGGTTGGGCGGAGTTGAATTTGCGTCTCGCCAACCTGGGCGGTGTCACGGCGCCCGAGTTGGCGTCGAAGGCGGGACTGGGCCTCGGCGCGGCTCTCGCGTGCTGGCGTCTTCGGCGTGCCGGCGGGCGGGATTTCCGGAGGTCCCTTGGGCGCACCAGCACGCGGTTCGGGTTTCGGGCTAACACCACCGGTCCTCCGGGCTTCCTGCCGTCGCATCCTGGCATCCCGCTCTTCCGGCGTCTCGTCGCGAGGCTGGCCGGGATCGCTGACATGGGTGCCCTTCAGGTCGGCCGGCCCCTTGCGGATGTTGCCCTGCCCGTCGACCTGGACCGGTGTACCGCCGGCGTGCTGAACCCGGCGCCCGCCCTGGACTGCCGGCCCGCCCCCGATCGTGATCCATCCGCCGCCTTCCTTGTATTGCTCGGGGGCTGCGGCAGGCCAGCCGCGACGGTAGAACTCCTGCCGGAAAGCGTCGGCCAGTGTGGCGGTTCGATGCTGCTGCTGGGCGGCCTGGCGCGCACGCCAGAGGGCGGTCATTATTTGTTTGGTGGCGGTCATGGCGATCCTCGGTGGGTGTCGCCTCAGTGTAGGTTAGGGGTCAGGTGCGGGGGTAGGGCAGAGTTCGGCCACGATCCGGCGCACCTCGGCCGCTTCACCTTCTAGAGATGCCGCGTAGGCCAGTGCATGGTGGCGGTAGGCGTCGAGCGCCACCTCGCGTTTTTCGTACAGGTCCTTGGGCGAGCAGCACGCGCTCGCGCAGGGGTCCCGGTCGGGCGTTCCGTTTTCGTCTACGGCCGAAACGAACAGGCGGTCGAGCCGCCGGTGTGTGATCACGCACCTCCACGGTTGGCGTGGCCGGGTGTCGCCGAGGTTTTCGGCTTCCATCGAGGGCAGGATGCACCAGTATCGTTTCATGGCAGCAATTCCTTCGGGTTGACGGCCAGAGCCCGGGCGATCCGCACGAGCCGGAGCCCTACGGTGGCGTCTCCGCGCTCGATGGCCGATAAATGGGACTGCGTGATGCCCAGCGACTTGGAAACGTCGACCTGGGTCTTGCGGGCGGCCTTGCGAGCCTCCCGGATTTTCCGGCCGATCGTCTCGCAGGCGGCGCGGTCGCGCTTGGAAAGGTTCTCTCGCATGCCGTACCTCCGCAGCTATTATATCATTATCAGCACTAAAGGCAAGATCGCTATTTCGCCATGGCCCAATTTTCGGCTACGCCCGTGCGTCCCGCATCCAGCAGAATGGAGGCTCAAGCGTGGGCCGCAGCCCCCGTCCGGCTAACACCTCCCGGCCGGCGGGGGCTCATTTCTTACAGCGAGAACCACCCCGGCGGAATCAGTGTGGTGCGGATCTCCGGAAGTCCGCGGCGATAGCGACTGTTGGTCTTCCGCCGCTTCCAAAACCTGCCCTGCTCCCATTCTCGCATTCGATCCGGCTGGCAGGGGGTTACGACAGGCAACCGCGATGGCCGGCGTTTCTTACGTGCTTCAGCCACTAGCCACCCCCAAATACCCATTCTTGAACACCACCCGGTGCGGTCGGTCTTTCAGAACCTGGTCGACCGCCTTTTTGATATCGCCTCTCCTCGGGTGCAGATAATCCCGCCAAACCATCACCCCATCCGGGCGCAGCCGGTCCCATGCCTGGTCGCTCCGGCAGGCGATCTCCATCGCGTTCATCGCCCGGGCGTCCACGTAGATGAAATGGAGCCCGCCGGCCAATTCCCGCTGGTACGGCACCGGCTTGGCGATCCACGAAACCGGGGCCTCCGTGGCTCGAACCGCGACCTTTTCGCCGAATCGCGCAAGCCGCTCCCGGAAGCGTTGCTCCGTCGCGACGTCCGGCCAGCGATGCACGACGAACAGCCGGTCGCCCTCCTTTTGGCAAACGGCGTGGGCCACGAACTCTGCTTCACCGGCCTGCCCTTCGCCGATCATCAGGCATCGCAGCGACGGCAGGACGGCCAGGCGGCAGAGGTAGGGGCCGAAGTCGATTAGTGCGGTCATGGTGTGGCCTCGTGCTCGGGTTGCTCGGGCGGCATCCATCCGACCCGATCGAATCGTTCCATCCGGGCGGGCAACTCCAGCCGGCGCGCCAGGTACCAGAGATAGAGGTGTAGCGGCGTTGCCCGTAGCCGATTGTGGTTGGCGAGTTGCGCCGCCAGCTTCCCGAATCCGGACTCGACGACGAGCAGCCACGGAGCAGGAATGGCATAGCGGTCCAGCGGGTCGAGCGGTGGCATTCGCCGCAACAGGGTATCTTCGTGTCGGTTGGCCCACGTCTGGATTGCCGGCACGTCCGGGGGTAGCAGCGCCGGCGATTGAGTTTGCCCGACCAGCGCCGGCGCTCCGGAGCGAGGGAACCACCGGGGATCGAGCCAGAGCTTCTTGGGTGCCGGAGGTTTCGCCGCCCGAGCAGCCGGATCAATCAGGATCCAGTGAGACGTGTCGCAGCAGGCCGCGGGGACGCGGAGGAGGGCCGTGGCGATTCGCTCGGATTGCAGGATGGGGTGCTCGATGGGGTGCGGTCCGGCTGACAGTCCGGGAGCCGAGCCACCATCATCATCCTCGTCGGATTGCGGCCACCCCCAGCACACCAGTCGGTACGACGGCAGGTCGAGCCGGTCGAGCCGTCGCCGCCACTGGTCTGGCGTGCCCTGGTGGGCATCGGCGATCACGATCCAGTTGAGGGCGATCACCTCCGGCCGGTGCTGCCGCCAGGTCGGCCAAGACTGCTCGAAGGACCGCAGCCGTGCAGCATCGAGGGCCAGAACGAGAGTGAACCCGAGGGGCTTGCGCATGGCGGGTAGTGTGCCATGCACGAGGTGAGATGCAAACGGCGGAATTAGGCCGGGACGCTTCTCGCTCCTCCCAAGCTACCGAACACAACACGGGATGTCTCGCCACAAATCCCCATATCACCACCCAGAAATGCTATTCCGGACACTTAGGAAGCGGGAAATTTCGTTTCGCGTGCGGTTTCGCTCGGGAAAAACGGCGTATTTGGTGGCGCATGCAAGTGATGGGAACCTGCCAGAAGTACGTCAGTGGTAGAGTGCTAGCTTCCCAAGCTGGACGTCGCGGGTTCGAATCCCGTCTCCCGCTCTTGATCTAAAGCTTGCCGAATCCAGGACTTAGGATACCTTCCGGCGGTCGGAAGTGCGGCCTTAAGACAAGCAAGAAAAGGGGTAGTACTCCCCTTTTCGACACGCCTGTTTCCAAGGAGCACGTTCCGATGGCAAGAACTACCCCCCAGACTACCCCTTCTCGAAACGGCCGAGTTCCGAAATATCGCCTGCATAAGGCGAGCGGTCAGGCCATCGTCCAGATCAAGGGCAACCGGATCTACCTCGGCAAGTACGGCACGGAAAAAAGCCGAAAGCGCTACGCCGAGGAGATTGCCAACCTCGAAACTCCACAGCCGGTGTATGGCGCATCCACCGAAGCTACCGCCGACTACACCGTCGTCGAATTGGCCGCGAACTACCTTGACTATGCCGAGCAATACTACACCAAGGATGGGGAACCTACGGAGTCCGCCCGTAAAGTGGGCCGTGCGATAAGGCTGGCCGCCGAGCACTACGGTTCCACTCCTGTGGTCGATTTCGGACCGCTGAAGCTTAAGCGCCTCGTTTCAAAAATGATCGACTCGGGCCTTTCCCGCGGTATGGTCAATAAGCGAATGAGGATCCTCAAGCGGATGTTCCGGTGGGGTGTGGCCGAGGAATTGGTGCCGGCCCACATCTGGCAGGCCCTGGATGCGGTGGAAGGAGTGCATAAGGGACGCACGCCCGCGCCCTAGCCGAAGCCGGTGGAGCCGGTCGAGGACGAGGTGGTCGACCGCACGCTGGACTTCCTGACCGACGTCGTTGCCGACATGGTGCGGTTCGAGCGCGCCACCGGCTGCCGTCCCGCCGAAGTGTGCATCGTCCGTCCGATGGATATCGACCGATCGGGCGAGGTGTGGCGGTATTACCCCGACAGCCACAAAACGGAGCACCACGGACACAAGCGGGTGATTTACATCGGGCCGAAGGGGCAG
>CAZFQG010000210.1:0-10451 GCA_964520785.1 uncultured Planctomycetaceae bacterium
CACAAATCGCAACACTTCTGGCCACAACGGGTTAGAGGTTTTTAACAGGCCAGGCGCGACCTCGGTTATTAGCAACTTGAAGGTTCGAAACGGTTTCGGGCCATAGTCGATAATCGGCTGTCGCGCGGCAGCGGGACCAAAAACGAGGTGTAGTCATGCCAGAACTCGTGCGGTGCAAGCCCTGCGGCTACGTTTCTCGAAAGGACGCCCTGCGGAGTGTATGTCCGGCCTGCGGGGCGCCGTTGTCGGCCTTCGAACCCTACGAGGATCGAATCTCGGCCACGCGGCGCTCCGTTCTCAATCTTGACTTGCATCCGATCCTCGTGCATGCCCCTCAGACATTCGCCACCCTATTGCCCGTGCTGGCCGCGGTCACCATATCGTTCCCCGCGCTCTATTCCGATGAGCTTTCCGCGGTGGCATGCTTTACGGCGATAGTCCTTCCGTTGAGCGTGGTCGGGGCAATCCTGAGTGGCCTGATCGATGGTAAGATGAAGTTCAAACGCCTCACTACCCCGCTGCTAATACGAAAGATCATCCTCGGCGCGAGTCTTCTGATCATCTCCGGAGTGAACGCCACGATCATCATCTTGGGTGGATTCCAGGGCGGGACCAAATCCGTCGTCCTGTTGTTGGGAATAGCCTCCTTCATTTGCGCCGTGCTGTTGGGGTTAACCGGCAAGAGGCTTATTATCCCCATTCTGCCGGGCCGCTGAACCCGGCTTAGTCGGGGTGTGCCAGTCTCGAAGGCGGGCCTTTCCTGGTGATTCTGGATTGAGGGCGTTCGACTTCCGTTCCGCTCAATGAATCGAGCAATTCATCAGCTTATGAACTCCCTCGCAATCACGACTTGATGGAGCAGTAATCCTCTGGTTCCCTTCCCGACCACCACCGGGCCAGGACCGTCCCGGTAAACATGCATCCGAACGTGTAGAGTGCGGGAGGGATGGAGGTCGTCGTCTCGTCACCGAAAAGATTCATCGCCAGAACGGTCCCAAGGCCGGCGTTTTGCATTCCGACTTCGAGCGTCAGAGCGCGGCGCATCGAGGCCGGCAACCGCAGGAGCCTCCCACCGTAGAACCCGGCCGTGTAACCCAGAGAATTCAGGCTGAGAAGGGCCGCGAAGAGCTTTGGTTCGATTCCGGTCAGATGGTCGCGGTTCTTTGCGACGACGACGGCGATAATCCACAGGATGGAAAGATTCGCCACGGTCGAACCGACGCGTCGCGCTCCGCGCGCCCACGCGGTGCTTCTCCGAGAAAGCAGATGCCCCGCGACCACCGGAAGCACGACCATCCAAGAGAGTCCTAGAAGGGCGTCTTCCCAAGGAAACCGCGCCTGCGTTCCCCGGAGCGCCAATGCCATGGTCAGAGGTACCAGTATTGGAGACAGGATGGTCGCGCTGGTCGTCAAGCTGACCGAATAGCTGGTATTCCCCTTCGCCATGAGTGTCAAGACATTGGATGCCATCGCTCCCGGCACGCATCCGACAAGTACCATCCCCACGAAGAGCGGTCCTTGGAGACCGAAGACGCGGCCGAGGCAGTACGCCAATAACGGCATCACGGTGTATTGTACCATGGTTCCCCCCAAGACGGTCCACCCGCGGCGAAACACCTGCGTCACCTCGTTCCGCGGTAGCAAAGAGCCGACGGCCAGCATCGTCACCGCGAACAGCGCGTTCAGACCCGGTCCCGAGGCAAGGAACGGATCGAATCCGGTCGCGGCAAGCGATGGACGGACATTTCCCGCCATGGCGAGTATTTCCGGCCAAACGAACGCGGCCAGGCACAGCAGGATAAGCCATAGGAGGAGAAACCGTTCAAGCATGGCAAGGAGGCATCCGGTTCGAGGGCACTGGAAGTTCTCGTCAATAATAGGCCCTTTATTCACTTCACGGTACCCCCAGGCTTCGTCCCGCCCGGTACGAATCAAGACGTTTGCTCCGTGGTAGAACTTCGGGGCGTGCGCCGCGAGAAATGTCCACCCTGATCGGCATTGGAACTGTCTTTCGAAGCCGGGAACCCGTGAACGGGGAAGCTCATGGTGAGGCGCCGGGGGGTCGAAATCAATCAACGTCGGTTGCCGACCGAGCCGATTTCGTCTCCTGTTGAATCGCGCCTTGATTTCCTTTAGAATAATAGCAATACATACCATTGACGCATTCCGCGGAAGCTGTGAGGTACCACCTTGAGAAAACCCGCCCTCTCGAATCGCCGGGATTTTTTGAAGTTTTCATTGGCAAGTGGTTGCGCTTTGACCCTCCCCATGAGTCGGCCGGTGGGCACACTTGCTGCGGCAGGGCTGGAGGACGAAAGATTTGTTTTTCTGAAAAACCTCCTTGCGGCCCCTAGTCCATCGGGTTCGGAGACGGCGGCCCAAAGAGTGGTTCGAGAGTTTGCCGAGGGTTTCGCCGATGAAGTGCGAACGGATGTCCATGGCAATGTCATCGCCGTCAAGAACGCCGGTGCGCCCCTCCGACTGATGATGGCGGGCCACGTCGACCAAGTGGGGCTCATGGTCCAATTCATCGACGATTCCGGTTTCCTTCGTGTACAGCCTTCCGGCGGATGGGATCCGCAGGTCCTCCTGGGTCAACGGATCGTCATTTGGGCGAAGGGCGGTCCCGTTACGGGATGTATCGCGCGGCGCCCTCCGCACGCCCTGGAGGGGGACAGGACCCGCGTACCGGATTTCCACGAGATGTGGGTGGATATCGGTGCCTCCGGCAAAAAGGAGGCGGAGGAAATGGTCCGCGTCGGTGATCCGATCACCCCGGAACTTGTGCAGAAGGAACTGGCCAACCGCCGCGTCATCTCGCCTGGGTTGGACGATAAGGTGGGGGTGTGGACGGTCTTCGAGGCACTGCGTCTGGTCGACGCGAAGGCACTCGGCTGCGCCTTCTACGCCGTGGCAACCGTTCAGGAGGAACTCGGTCTACGAGGAGCCGGAACTTCGGCCTTTGGAATCGACCCGCATGTCGGCATGGCCGTGGATGTGACTCATTCGACGGACTACCTTACCATGAGCAAGGAGCGCTACGGCGACGTGTCGCTGGGCAAGGGGCCCGTCATCACCCGGGGACCGAACTGCAACCCGAAGGTCGTCGAATTGCTTATCCAATCGGCCGAGGAGGGGAAGATACCCCACCAGTTGGCCGCATGCTCCAGATTGACGGGAACCGACGCCCGACAGATTCAAGTAACGCGGGCCGGCGTCGCGACCGGACTGGTGAGTATACCCAACCGCTATATGCACGGTCCTACCGAGATGGTCTCGCTGGATGACGTCGCCTCGACGGCGGACCTGCTGAGCCTTTTCGCGACGCGCGTTACCGCGGAGGTCGACTTCCGGCCAGCATAGCGCCGCCCCAATCGGATCGCCTCGGAATCCCCCCGATCCCCCCCAATCCCACTTTCACCGATCCCAGCATCTTCCCCACCGATCCCATGCCGGAGACACCCCACCCCCGACGTGCTTTTCTGACCGCCGCGGCAGCGGCCGCGACCGGCGGAGCCCTGAGCCCCAAAGGCCTGGCCGAAGAATCGGTCGACGCCCCCGGAACGCCGCTACCGATGATCCGCCTGGGTGGTCGCAACGTCTCGCGTCTGATCGCCGGGTGGAACCCCATCGCGGGACACTCGCATACCACGTTGAACCTTGCGCGGCACATGCGCGAGTTTTTTACCGACGATCAGGCAGTGCGGTTCGCCCTCGACTGCCGGCGGGCCGGAATCACGACGTGGCAGGTAAGCCACGGTGCCAAGGCGGCGGCCGTGCTGGAGCGCGTGCGCGAGGTCGAACCGGACTTGGGCATCATCTGCCTCCACGCGGAGCAAGGGCTTCGCGGCACGGTTGACGAGGCGATTAACACGTGCCGCCCCTTCGCCATGGCGCACCACGGGAACGTCACCGATGCCATGTTCCGCGCCGGCCATGAAGGGAAGATCCGGGATTATCTCAAGAAGGTTCACGACGCCGGCATCCTCGCCGGAGTGTCGTCGCACAATCCCGTCAACATCAAGCGGATCGCCGACGCCGGCTGGGAAGTCGACTTCTTCATGACCTGCTTCTATTACGTTACGCGGCCTCGGGAGGACCAGCGGGAGCATCTGGGAAAAGTCGTGGTGGGCGAGCCGTTCTTCGAGTCGGACGCGGACGACATGACCGAGGTGATCCGGCAGGTCGACCGGCCGTGCCTCGCCTTCAAGATTCTCGCCGCCGGCCGCAAATGCTGGAGCCGGTATTCGGTGAAGCGGGCGTTTCAATACGCCTTCGAGAATATCAAACCGACCGACGCCGTTATCGTCGGCATGTACCCGCGTTTTCAAAACGAAATCGAGGAGAACGTAAAACACGTGATGGAGTTCGGAATCGGCGAATGAGTGAGCGACATATTGATCTTCGTTTGGTAGCCGCTCCGGTCTTGTTCGCCGTTCTCTTGTTCGTAACGGCGGCCGCGTCGCGCGACGACGGTACTCCACGAAAGCGCGAACTGATCTCGCCCAAGGGGGGTGGAGTCCTTACTTCCCGGAAGGTGGATATCATCTATCGAGGCGAGCGCGGAACACTCCTTGTCAACGGCGAGGCACGCGTCTGGGAGACCTTCGCGGAGCCCCTGGCGGTCGCGTCGCTCGAGCTCGAACCGGGAGAGCACGAAATCCGCGTCGACAACGAGACACTCAGGATCAGGATCGATCCCGGAGCCGAACCGGCCGACCCGAAGAGCGAGTTGAGGGAGTTGAGGGAGTTGAGGGAGTTGAGCGAGTTGGGCGAGTCGTGTACGTCAGTCGCGTCGATCGCCCAGTCCGGTTCGACCGGAGTATTCACCGCGGTCGCGTGCCACGCGATGCAAGGTTCCGGTCCAAAGCGATGCGGCGTCTGTCATGAAATCGCCGAAAAGGACGGCCTGACCGCGGTGGGGAAGCCCAAATCGTACGAGGCGTGCTTCGAGTGCCACCCCGCGAAGAAGTTCGAAATGGACCACGCCCACATCCTCGAACCACTCCAAGCATGCGGCATGTGCCACGCGATGCACGGCGCAAAATACAGGTCCCTGCTGAAAGCCCCAATGCGGCGGCTGTGTGGGGAATGCCACGATCCGGATCATTAGAGGACCTCGATTCCACGAGACGAAACCGGATTCCTTCGTTCGCGGCGAGAGTTTTCCGCGGGCGTGCTTTCAAGCTTTGCCCCGGTTTCCGGACGCGCCTACTTCAGCCGACGTTTTCCCAACTCGCCGCGCCGACGGTTGACGGTGGTCAAGGCTTTGGGTGCTTTCTTCAGGAGTTTGACCAGTTGTGAGGACGTGATTCCGAGAACGGCGGCGGCGGCGCCGGGTTCCCAGGCGACGGCCGCGAGATGGTCGAGCGCCTCGGCGAGAAGCGCCGGGAAGTCGTCGTGCTGGGGATTGCCGGCAATACGACCACCGCGGCAACGGGAACGCCACAAGGAACTTGGTGCGTTCGCGGGAACCGCTCGAATCTCGATGGCCAGATTCATCCGTAGCCGATAGAGGGCGGCGGCGCGGTTTTGGGCCTGAGACCGGCGTTCGGTCGCTTCCCCCGTCAGGCCGGTCGGCTCGTGTAGCCAGACGACGGCCGTTTCGACTTTGTTGCGGTGTTGTCCGCCGGGACCGGAACCTCGACCGGTGCGGTATTCGCATTCTCCCAGGAGCGTTCTTTCGTCGAGGGCGGCCGGATGGGTCCGCATCGAGCGATTCCCTCCGGCGTCAGGATTCGATGGGATACTCAACCGTTTGCCTCCGATCGTGCAAGCGGATCGCCTCGACAACCACATAGCGCGCGACGAGGCCGGTTAAGATGAATCCAGCGCCGACGAGAGTCCACGGTGCGGCGAGTTCCCCCCAGACCAGGTAGACCCATAAGGGTAACACGACCGGTTCGAGTAATCCGATGGCGACCGCCTCCTGGCCGGGAATGTGCCGCAGCGCGGTGGCGAAGAGAACGTACGGTATCCCGGTCTGGACGATTCCGAAGGCGAACAGAACGGCAAGCTGGACCGGTGTCGGCCAGATTCCATAATAGAGAAAAAGTGGAAACACGATTGCCGCCGAAAAGGCATGGCATAAGAACACGAGGTAAACCGTGTTTTCCGTCCGGAGCCGCCGCATGAAGACGATCACTCCGGCATACGTCATGCCGGAGAAGATTCCGGCGGCCACGCCGAGCCGGTCCTGACCGTGGATTTCAAAAGCCAGGATCACCCCCACCCCGAAGAGTCCCAGCACCAGCGGGATGTAGTCTTCCCGGGCGATCGGTTCACGGAAGAGAAGGAGCGTGTACAGGAAGACCCAACTGGGCGCGAGATTCTGAAGCCAGATCGTATTCGCCGCCGTCGTCAACGACATCCCCGTCAAATAGGAGACGTTCATCCCCGCGAAACACAAGCACAGAGGGATCAGCCAAACATTCCACCGGGGGGAACGAACCCCGGGAATCAGCACGAGGGCCACGACTCCGGCTCGCCAAAAACCGAGAAGGATTCCCCGAATGTCCTCCGGCCAATCAGCAAAAAGGGGGGCTTTGGCAAAAAGCCCGCTGGTACTCCACAGGAGGGCGGCGAGGAGGACGAGGAGGCGTCCGAGCGCCTTGGAGGGACACGGCTCGGCGTTGTCGCTCGTTGGGAGAGGGGAAGATTCGCTTGCGCCGGCAGGGGTCATGATGTAATGTTTAAATTGCCTCGTACTAGAATCCGGGAGCGGTCTCGCGGCACCGTGTTTCCGCGAAATCGGCGTTTCCGCGAAATCGGCGTTTCCGCGAAATCGGCCTATTCCGCCATTATACGCGGGTTGCAATTCTCGGGAAGTAATGCCTATAATGATTATTGAGAAGGGCATTCCTCTTCGTCTCGTCATAGGCTTGTAGTTTGGAAAAGGAAATTGATGCAAATGCGTCGAGAGCATCGTTTCGGTTTTACGCTCGTTGAACTATTGGTGGTGATCGCCATTATCGGCATTCTCATTGCGCTTCTACTTCCGGCGGTCCAAGCCGCCAGAGAGGCGGCACGGCGCGCGCAGTGCAGCAATAACCTGAAACAGGTCTCGCTGGCTCTTCTGAACTACGAGTCGAATCACGGAGTTTTCCCGCCGGGAAGGATGGGGTGCGACAACAACCCGCGGTGTCCCGCCGTGGCACAGAGGGTCGGAACGAGTGCGTTCGTCTGCATTCTGCCGTTCATGGAACAGCAGGCGGTCTACGATATGTTCGACTTCACAGACGGCCCCTGGGGATATACCTCGACATGGTTCGTCGGGTCGAATGGCGAAGCGATCGGACAACGCATCGCCGAGTACATTTGTCCGAGCGATACCTCGGAGGAATATGCGGCCGTGGTCCAGGTAGGAGCCGCCTACAACATCGGAAGTCGGAAGGCGGCCGTCGGGAACTATGCTCTCAGTGCCGGAACCGCCGGCCCGGGATTGGCCATTGACGGAAAATCACTGGACTACAAGTATGACAACGACGGCGTGTTTTACTACTCCGATTCGCACAAGATTCGAGACATTTCGGACGGGACGTCCAGCACGCTCTTCGTCGGCGAGGTCGTCGATGCCCACACGCAAGAGAACTCCAACATCTGGAGCCGTTCGTTGCGGTTGATGGATACCAGCCGCACCACCTACAACCCGCTCAACACCTGGCCGGGAATGCCGATGGCGGCCACGACTTACGGAATACCCTACAACGGCGCTTTCACGAGCCGCCACCCGGGCGGTGCCCAGTTCGGCTTTGGTGACGGCCACGTCTCCTTCCTCAGCGAGAATATCAATCACTACACGTACCGCGCCCTGTCCACCCGTGCGGGCGGCGAAATCATCGATGGTGCGGAATAGTCCGTCAACAGGCGATTGTTGGCGTCTACCCGTTAATATGGCATTGAGAATGGTATTGAGGCCGGCGGATGCATTGGTTGTTCGTCGGATCGCTCGACAAAGTTGAGGTTTACCAAAATGAACGCGGCGCAGTGTCGTATCGTATGGTTCTTTCTGGGAAGTCTTGTCGTCACCGCTGTGTTGAGCGGTTGCGGTGATGGCCGACCGCGGCGGGTTCCCGTTTCCGGTCGGGTGACCATTGATGGACGGCCGCTGACCAAAGGGGCGGTACGGCTCATTCCGGAGAACGCCAGACCAGCGACGGGAGAACTCGATTCCGAGGGACGCTATACCTTGACTACGTTCGAGCCGGGCGATGGCGTCGTTATGGGACCGTGCAAGGTGGCGGTAATCGCCTCGGAGATGGTTTCAAGCAACGCCCAGCGGTGGCACGCCCCGAAACGCTACGCGGACGCCGAGCATTCCGGCTTGACCGCCGATGTCGCGGAGGCGACCGACTCGCTCGATTTCGAACTGACCTGGGGCGGAGGCCGGCCCTTCGTCGAGCAGATCAGCGCGGGTGGCGGGGAGTAGGCTTCGCTCCGAGTTAGCAGCCCGGTAAAAAACAGGCTGCGCGGTAAACAGGAGGTTTTCCGCATATCCGCTGATTTGAAAAATCGGCGGATATGCGAGCGTTGTGGCCTCTCGGGCCACATTGAGCGAGGTTGAAAAAGTCCCGGACGGGCTTTTTCAACAGCCTGGTAGGATGGCCTCTACCCCTGATTGCGGAGGGGGTTTCCGGAGCTTTCTTTGTTCAGGGGGTTCCGATTTTCCCATATTCTCGCTAAAATAGACGGTAAAGGTGCGAAAGGTACTACCATTATAACGGCTTTCCAAATCATATTCTTTTAAGTCTTCCGACCGGAGTAGCAGCAATGCGGAGAATCTTCTACCTCGCCCTAGCGTTCTTGGCGGGGTCCCTTCTGGCGACGGCGCTGGTGAACGCCGCGCCCATCGACGACCCCTTCGAGGCGTATCAACCTGCTCCATTTGCGTTCGACGCACCCGAAGCGGTCGGATTGGCGAACACCGGCACCGGCTTCACGGTTTAGGAAAGTGCTTGGGGGATTGCATAGCGATTTCGGCGTCATGAGGGCGCCGAAGTCGCGGTTTTTCCAGGAGATCTCTGATATGAAGATGCAAGTGACGATGGGCGTTTTGATACTGGCGGCCGCTTGGGCGTCGTGTACTTTCGCGGAACCGGTCGGGGTACCGTTCGTCGCGGCGGATGGGTCCTACGCCGAAGTATCCGACGGTGCCGCGTTCGATCTGGACCGGTTCACGCTCGCGGTCTGGGTAAGAATGACCGGCTCCGAGGAATCGCAAGTCTTCCTTACCCGCGGCGACGCCGGGAGGCTCTTCACGCTGTACCAGTTCACGGATGGCATCCGGATGCTGGTCCAACACCAGCCCGACGCCTACACCCAGGCCGTCACGGAACGGCCCAAGGCGGGTGCATGGACTCACTACGCGGGAAAGTTCGACGGCACGGAGATACGCCTTTACGTGAATGGAAAACTCGCGGCACGGAAGGCGGCTGAGGGACGGATTCCCCAGTCGGACGCGCCGCTCGTGCTCGGCGCGTTGGGGCCGTACAAGCGGACACTCGACGGATTGATCGCGGACGCCCGCGTTTGGGATCGGGCCCTTTCGGACGAGGAGATCGCGGCGGTGGCCAAGGGGGAAGCCGTAAACGGGGGGCTCATCGCGGAATTCACGGCCGATTCCCTCGATGGAGATACCTGGAAGAACGCGGTAAACGAGCGGCTCAGCGCGAAATACGTCGCCAAGAGCGAAAAACCCCGCCTTTTGCAGAACCGGAAGCTCGACGGCTACCGCGGCATCTGGTATTGCAACCAGGGCCAAGGGGACGAATACGTCTATAAGTACAGCGGCGGGCTGGGAACGTACTGCGCCAAACATCGGCCTTTCGCCGTCTATCGCGAGGAAGCCGATAAGACTTTTTTCGTCTACGGAGGAACCGACGAGGCGGAGAAAACGCTTTATCACATGGTGTCATACTTCGACCACAAGACGAAAACCGTACCGCGGCCGACGTTTCTCCTGGACAAGAAGACCGACGATGCCCACGACAATCCAGTCATATCGGTCGACGACGAGGGCACCATTTGGATATTCTCCAGCTCGCATGGAACCTCGCGGCCTTCGTATATCTCCAAGAGCAAAAAGCCGTACGACATCGACGAGTTCGAATTGGTGTTGACGACGAATTTCTCCTACACGCAGCCCTGGTACATCTCCGGCGAGGGGTTTTTGTTTTTGCAGACGATCTACCGCGGCGGTAGAGCGATCTTCTCCCAGCGAAGCCCCGACGGCTCGAATTGGACGGAACCGGAATTGCTCGCGAGGATCGACCAAGGGCATTACCAAGTCACCGGGGCCTGCGGCAAGCGGGTCGGCACGACCTTCAACTACCATCCCCAAGGGAAGGGCCTGAACTGGCGGACAAACCTCTACTATATGGAAACCGACGACATGGGTCGGACCTGGCGAAACATCCAGGGGGAGAAGATCGAGTTGCCGCTGACGACGATCG
>CAZFQG010000211.1:0-10303 GCA_964520785.1 uncultured Planctomycetaceae bacterium
CAGCAACTTGAAGCCGGCCGCGACGCGGGTGCCGGTTTGGCTTCCGGCGTCCCAGTCGTAGAGGAACTTGTCGACCGTCTGTCCAGACTGTCGCGGCGCCAGGTCGACGCCGAAAGCGACGCTCGCCTCGGCGAATCCCTTCAAATTCACGTTTCCACTGGCGTCGATATCGACGAGATCGTCGATTCCCTCCCAACCGGCCACGCCGCCGGTCTTCAGGGCGAGGTAATCGGCGAGGCTGAAATCGAACGGGAAGTTTTCGTCGAAGCTCTCCTCCAGATTCATCGACAACTTGATCGCGCTGCCATCGACCGAGACCCGGAAGATATCGCTGTCCAGTTCCGGATCGAGCCCCAGCACGTCCATGATATAGCCGATGAGGGCCTGGACGTCGTTGTCCGGATCCAGCAGCGCGCGCTGGACCGCGCCAACCGCATCGTCGATCCAGTCGATCACGCCGAACAATTCTCGCGGCGTCTTGTTGATGACCGGAATCGTCACGTCCGGCAGGAGATCGTAGAGCGGGTTGTTTGGATCGGTGACGAAGAACGGCAACTGATCGAGCGCCTGCATGACGTAACCCCGCGCGCGAAGCAGGGCCGCCATGAGGTCGTCCGCCCGGAAGTACTCGTGTATCCGGAAGATACCCGGCAAATTCCGCAGCTCCAGCGTGATATAGTCGCTGTCCGATTTCGGCCGCGCGAGGTCCTCGACCTCGAGGGCGATTTCCGCTCCCTTCCCCACCGGAACGCCGAAAAGACCCGTATCGACGGTAATGCCGCGGACACTCGCCGCGGCGTCGCCGGTAACGATGTTGATCAGATTATCGTCGATGACGACGGTCCCGTCCGCCAGTTCCGAAAGGAGGAACGTCCGATCTCCCGGAGTGGCGATGTTCTCGTCGCCGTCCAAGAGGGTAACCGTCGTCATGGCGACGTGAATCCGGTTCTCCACGCCCACGACGTTGGCCAAGGTCGTGCCGATGAATCCTAGCCGCGCGTCGACGTCGAAGTCGATCACGTCGAAACCGACCGAGTTGATGAACAGAACGTCCTTGACGAAGTAGGTGAGTTCACCCTCGGTCGGCGTCCCCGTCTGGCCGTCCAGGTCGATGACGAGGTCGAGGTCGCCGCTGACCGTTGCGCTGAGAGCGGCCAAGGCATCGGTCGTCATTCCGGTGAGCGTCGTTCCGTAGTCACCCGCCAAAGAGACGACGTGGCCCCGGAGGTTGAAGAGGTTCGTGTTATGCCCGTCCAAATCGGTTTCCCCGACGAGACCCATCCGGACCATATCCGCCAGAGAAACCAGCGTGTCCCCGCCGAGGGCTGGGATCGGCGTGTCCAGGAGGTCGTCCAGGTCGACACGGTCGTCGTCCCCGACAAGCCCCGATGCCAACAGCAGGTCGATGTCCACCCAAGTCGGATTGAGGACGTCGTAGTCGACCGAGCCGAGGTTGTCCAAATCGGATCGGGAAACGAGCGGGGTGGGAATGAGTCCCGCGTTTTGAAGCTCGCTGAGCGTGGCCAAGCCTTCCGAAATCAGGCGGTCCACGTCGACCGTATCGCTCAACAGCCCAGCCCCGACCAGTTGCGCCTCGGTGATGGTTACCCCGGTGGCCGCGGTGAAGGCCGGGGCGACCAGATCGGTCTTGCTGACGGTGCCGGTACTCAAGAGATCGTGATAGACGAGGTCCTCCAGGGCCACCGGGTGCGAATTCGCGTCGCCTCCGTCAAGGAGCGCATTCAGCAGGCTCACCACGCTGATCGAAGGATAGGTCCCGTTGTCGTGCTGCGTCTGCGTGATCAGGCCCGTGTCAACCAGTTGCTGACCCGTCACCAGATTCAGGTCGACGAGCTCCGCCGAGTCGATATTGGCGGAGACAAGGCCGGCGGTGATCAGATTCTGCATCGACGCTAGTCCGGAGGCGACCAGAGCGGCCACGTCGACGTTCCGGTTGAACAGCCCGTGCGAAACGAGGTCCGCCTCGCTGATCGTCCGATCCGGCCCCGGAGGGTCGGGGAAGCTGGCCGCCAGGAGGGCCGCCTTGTCGACGTCGGTCTGGACGAGATCGAGGAGCGTGACCAGTCCCGAATCGAGCAGCGCATCGATTTCGACGTCGGCGGAGACGATACCGGCCGTCTGCAGGTCGGAAAGCGTTACCGAAAGGGACGGGGCATCCAGCAGGTTTTCCAAATTGACCCGGCCGGTGCGGTCGTCGAGCCCGGCCGTCTTGAGTTGGTCGATTGTCACCAGTTCCGAAGCCAACAGCGGCTGCAAGGCGACGTGCGTTCCGAAGAGACCCTCGGAAACCAGTTGCGATTCCGTTACCAGTCCGGAGGCGACGAGGACGCTTGCCGAAAGGGTCGCCAGTCCGTCGACTTCCGTCGCATCGAGCAAGCCGAGGGCAATGATCTGGTCCAGATCGGTCAACGCGTCCATGTCGAGCACGCCGACGCGGTCGAGCCGTTCCAGATCAAAGGAAGTCACCGCCAGATCGGATTGCGAAATCAGTCCCGCGCCGATCAATTCGGACAGGGTGGCCAGTCCCGTGGCGATCAATGCGTCCTTATCGATCGAGGCGGCCGCGTCCAAATGCGACGGGTCGACCGCGCCTCCGCCGACGAGGTCCCGCAGCGCGGCAACCCCGTTGGCCAGCAGGCTCGTCCCGGCGTGGTTGAGATAGACCTGATTGTTCTCGGCCCCGGTGATCAGCGAATTCGCGTTCAGCAGCGCCTTGTCCAGGATGTCGGATGCGTGGATGTTCGCTATCTTAAGCGACGCGACGTTGTCCGACAGATCCGCCGCGGTGATTCCCCACCCCTCGCCGCCGACATCCACCAACTCCGCCAGCGACACCAAGCCGGAATTGACCAGGCCGTACAACGACACGTTGCCCCCCCGGACCAGATTCAGCGCGTTCAGGTCCGCCTGCGCGACGATCCCCTCGGCGCTGAGCGCCGCCGCGCTGAGCGCCACGTCCTTGAAATGGTGACGAGCCAAAGTCCCGTCTTCGACCATCGCGGCCAAGGAGGCGCCATTGTTGACGATGAGATCGCCCGCGTCCAGCAACCCGTATCCGACCAGATCGCCGATGTAGATTTTGCCCAACAGGTCGTACAGGTAGACGTCGTGCCGGGTGATGTAGTTGTTGAGGTCTCCCTCTTCGAACAGAGGCGAAGCCTCGAGAGCGCGGATGTCCAGTTCCACGACCGGCGCCGCCAGGTCGGTCTCGTCGACGAACCCTTCGTTGATGAGAGACAAGAGGGTGACGCCTTCATACTTCAGCGCAACGAGTGTATCGAGCGGGATCGTCACCGCGTAGGTATCGTCGACGTCCACGCCGAAGCGCGCCTCGACCGCCGCCACGTCCAACTCAGTCGCGTCGTCGAAGTCATGAACGTTCACGAATTCCGCCGCGACGTACTCCGCGAGCGTCACGTCGTAGAGAATCGAGGAAAGCAGCGTGTCCAGCCCGACCGTTCCCACGTGGACCAACGGGTCGAGCAGCCCTTCTTCGAATCGCGGCACCATGGTCGCCACCGGCGGCTCTCCGATGAGGACCTCGTATTCCAGCGCTTCCAAGATATCCAGTTGGAAGACCTTGTTGACGAACCGCCCGCTCCGCAGCAACCCGGAGGCGACGGCGTCGGCGAACGTCACGTAGGGATCGGCCAGGAATCCGACGACCGGCACGAGTCCATCGTCGTCACGACCGTCGCCATTCGAGTCAACCACCCAGGCTGGATCGGCATCGGCGATGTACTTCTTGCCGACCGCGTCCGAATCGAGCACGTCCTCCAGCGGCAGGAGGATGTTGGGCCGCAAGGCGCCCGCGTCGACCAGTCCCGCGCCGACCAACTCGGAGAGCGAAACGACGCCGTTCCGCCAGAAGGCGGCCTCATTCGCCAGACCGGCTTGGATCAAGTCCTGCTCCGTCACCGTCCCGGTCGCGAGAAGCCCCTCAATATCGACCGGCCCGCTCGTCCCCAATCCGGCGTGGGCCAGGTATTTCCTCGCGACGATGTTCGAGGCATACAGCTCGCGGAGCGGAATCTCCGTGACCGTCAGTTGCATCGCCGCCGGAGACATGTGTTGGGCCAAAACATGCAAAGAGACGAGTCCCAGGGCGACGAGATTCTCCACGTTGACCGTGTCGGGATTCGTGTCGAGAACGAGATCGTTGTCGTCAAGCTCGCTCGGCGCGACGAGGCCCCATGAAAGCAGTTCATTCTCGGTGACCGTGGCGCTTGCGAGGTCGAAATCGAGTGCGCTCAGAAGTCCCGCCTCGATCAGATCGGCCGTCGTCACCCGCGGATCACCACCCCCCCATGCCGATTGGGCGACGACCGCCGAGGGCGAAATCACGGTCTCTCCCCGCGCGTTCTGCGTCGCGTACGCGTCCATCAAGGCCGATTCCAGCAGGTCGGACCCCAGTAGTGCATTGCGGTTGACGCTCCCCTGAACGAACAACATGTCGGACAGCAAGACTTCCGACAAATCGGACTTGAGATCGCCGCTGCCGATCAATCCGAAACGAAGCATATCCGCCAAGGAAACGTTCGACGCGCTAAGCAGGTTCGCGACCGGAACGGCTGCCCCCGGAATGATACTTCCCTGAATCACCTCGATCACGCTCCGCGAGAACCCGAACGCGTCCAGGTCCGCCGGTGGCAGGTCCGCCAAATCAGCCCGGGCGAGCAATTCCAGCGTCACCAGGTCGTCGACCGTCAAGTACCCCGCCTCGACAATCTCCGAAATCGCGCGGCGCTGGAGAACACTCGAGTCGATGACCTTCGACTCACTCAGGTCGGCCAGATCGATGTCGCCCAGCGGCCGTACGTCGTTGTGGTCGATAATTCCGAAATAGACGAGATGCTCAAGCTTGATCGGGCTGTTCTCCAGCAGATCATCCAGATCGATGATCGCGCCGGAAGTAATCAAACCGCTGATGTCGCCGTAGGCGGCCAACTGCGAAGCGAGGAACTCTTCCGCCGCCACGTGGGCCGCCGTCAACAGTCCCTCGTTGACCAGATCGTCCAAGCCGATGGGGAGGGCCGACTCGATCAACGCCGGGATGTCGATCCGTTCAGTGAGCAAGTCCGCCAGGTCGACGAGGGCGTCCCCCACCAGGTCCTCCAGAGAAGCCAGCCCGGAATCGAGCAGCCTCTCCAAATCGACCGCGTCCGTCGCCAGGTCGGCCGCTTCAAGGAGGGAGTTCGTGATCAGAGCGGAAATCTCCGCAATGCCCGAATCGAGCAACTCGCCCAGATTCAAGTCGGTCGTTACCAAATCCGTGAAGGCGACGAATCCTTCCTCAACCAATTCTTCAAGGCTTACTACCCCCTTTTGAACCAGTTCGTGCAGCGAGACGTTGCCCAAGGTTTCTTCGATATTGTTGAAATCAAGCTCGAACTGGTTGACCAACCGGGCAGCAATCAGCGCCGCCTTGTCAAGGCCGATATCGGCGAAATCGGCCACTTCCAGGAGGTCCGCCTCCACCACGTCGAGGAGCGAAGCGACTCCCGCGGTGAAGAAGCCGGCCGCGTCCACCAGCGCCGTTCGCGCGAAGTCGGTCGCGTCGATCAGTCCCGCGCTCAGGAGATCGCCCAGATCGTGTAGCGTGGCGGAGAGGAAATCGGCGAGATCCACCGCCGTCGACGCGAGAAAATCCCCGGCCGTGACCAGCCCTGCGCTGACCAGGTCCTCCAACGAGGCCAGATTCGTCGCCAGGAAATCGCTGATTCCCAGGGAATCAAGGCTGAGATCGCCCAGTCCCAGAATACCGTCCGCGAAGAGGTCCTCCAGCGTCGCCAGACCGCCGCTCAAGAGATCGTCCAGCGAAACGAGCGAGGCGCTCGCCTGATGGAAGGCCGAGTCGAGCAGGTCGAACCCGAAATCGGCCAGATTCGACACCAGCGCCTCCGCCTCGCGGATGAAACCGAGGTTCCCCACCAGAGACGAGGCGGTGACCAGCTCCGCTTCGATCAACTCTCCCAGCGTGACCAGACCCTTGTCAATCAGGGCATCCAGGCTCACGATATCCCCGGCGCGAACGAGGTTCAACGCCCCTAGCGCGCCGACCGTGATGACACCGAAATCGGCAAGCGCCGCTTTGTCGATGTTCTTCCAGTTCGCGACGGAGTGCTTGCCGAGAATCCCCGCCGAGACCAAGTCGGCCATGGTCGAGTGGCCGCCGTCCAACAGAAAATCGGGGTCGATATAGGCACCGATCTGAATCAGCCCCTCGCGCTCCAGCAATCCCAGATCGATCCGGCCCATTCTATCCAGATCGCGCAGGCTCAGATCGTCGAGCGAAAGATCGAATTTCAGCGGCACCGTCAGTGCCTTCGTGGTCGTGTTGTAGGTGATCGCCTGCCCCTGCGGAATGAGCCCCGAAGCGGTCACCACCGCCACGAAGTCCTGCAGGCTCTCCATCGAATCGAAGTCGAGCTTGCTGAGGACGGCCAGATCGAACGCGGCCCCCAAGTCCAGCACGTCTCCAAGACCCGCGTCGATGAACGGGATGCCGACATCGAAGCTCTCGGCCTTTCGAAGGTTGTCGAGGACGTCGTCCCGGAGCAACTCCAATTCACCCCGCAGTCCCGCCAGCGTCAGTTGGCTAAAGGGAGAGAATGCTCCCAAGTTGCTCGAAGACACCACGATATCCGTGGTTCCCCGGCCCCCCTCCGCGACCGTAAATAGGTCGCCGGTAATGCTGATCGTTCCGGTTGCCCCCGGGTTGACGTCGATCCCGGCAAGCGAAGCATAAATCGGTAAACTCGCGGAAACACGGCTGACATCGTCTCCCACGGGATCGTAGGTAACCACGTACCGCCTACCGGTACTGTCGTGTGCCAAATCGACATGCAGATCGAGGTCGAATTGGGCCGCCGTTTCATTCGGATGACCGGCCGAGGCGGCTAGGTCGCCGATAGACAGTGGAACGATCATGTCGATCGGGCCGGTGTCGACGTCGAATTCCAACCTTTCGACGTCGAATTCGTAGGTGGCTCCGGTCGTGTCCGACCAGCCCAGGCTGAGCGTGAAGGCGAAGCGCGCGTCTATCGGAACGGTGATCTCCGTGAACGCCGGATCGATCCCCTCGACCGCCTCGCTCAAGCCCACCGGAACGCGTTTCTCATAACTCGCCGCGTGATCGAATTCAACGGTCACCCCGTGGACCCAATCGCCTGTTCCGGAGAACTCCTGCTTCGCCCAAGAGGCGGCATGGGCCTCGCCGCCGAGAAGGTCGTCCAGCCAGTTCGCCCGTACGTAGCTCAGGAATTCACCGATTTCGAAGTCGACATCGGAACCCAGCACCTGCATCGGCGCCAAGTACGCGTCGAGAGTCGGTCCCAGGTCGAGGTAGTCGCTGACATCGAACAACCCGTCGAGCGTGACGTTCGTTCCCGGAATCGTCTCGCCGGTCAACTCCGGGCGGGTCGAATGTAAATCGCGGAGCCACCTGTCGGCAGCGTCCGCCAAGCCACCAACGGCCTGCTCCATTCGGTTCGTGGCGGCCGTGGTCTTGTGGAGCTCGGTTCCAGTCGGGATCTCCGTAACAACGAGCTGCAGCCGATCCGATTGCCGAACCACCTCGAAGTGGACGTCCTCTCCCCCGAAACCGAACGGCGCGGTTACCTCGTCGAAGCTCCCCGAAATCGTTCCGAACGTCAGAAAATCGAACGTATCGCCCAGCGCCGGCTCGAAGTCCCCCAGAAGTCGCACCTCCAACACGCCGTCCAGTGAGGCTGCCCCGGTCACGTTGATCTGGTCGACGCCATCTTCCACCGGAACGCCCGGGCCGGGATCGTACCCGCCGATTTCGATCTCCAGAATGGAGCCGGAATCCAAGGTAAGCGTCGCCACGTCGTGGACCTCCGGGAGTCCGTCCGTCATGGCGGGGCCGGCATCCGCCGCCGGCGGCCAAAGTGGTGGTCCGCTCGGTCCCATGGTTCCGTACGAGTTTCCTCCGAAGTCGTCCCACTGCCCTAAGGACAACAGCCGCCTGTCTTCGAGCGGCTCAAAGGCGATGTGCCGCGCCTTAATCAGCCTGGGAATTCGCCTAGTGGAACGCCGCCAGGGGGCAAGCCCCCCAAAAAGACTCTCGCGAAGAGTGTGCGGCTGTGGACGGCTGCCGCGCGCGGGTTTCTCGTGTCATGGTCGACTCCCCAAGATAGTGGGAAAAGAGAGAAGAGATAGGAAAGGGCAAACACGTCAAACAGGATCCGCGGCGCCATAATAGCGACCCGAACCCCCCTCCAGGGGTTTGGCAGACACTGTCGGATGTGATTCAAGGAACAGGAAACTAAAGAGATGCTACTTAATAGTTTCCTCGTCGCCCGCAAGAATGTCAAGACTGCGGCCCTATAACCGGCAAAATACTAACGACTCTCTCAGGCAATCCGGCGAAAAGCGTCAATGGTCTTGGAAAAAAACTGTAATCTGCCCAAATTGACTTCTTTGTCAATTCTCCCTCGCCTATGGGACCACGCGACACTCCGGGAGGGCATGGCGAAGTTCTTCCAAGGATCCAGCCGTAACTCCGGTTTCACTCAGGTCCAACAGTCGGAGTGACCTCAGGTCGCTCAACCCCGCGACGCCGGCGCCCGAAATGAGCGTACGCGAAAGCAGCAAGCGGGCTAACGGCGGGAGTGTCGCTAAATGGCGGATTCCGCCATCGTCAACCCTTGTATCGCGAAGATCGAGCGTGGCCAGGTTCTTCAACCGGGACACGTGGGCCAGCCCTTCGCTGGTGATACTTGTATTGCGCAGACATAACGACGTAAGCTGGCTCATCTTCGCCAAGTGGGCCAGACCGGTATCGGTCACACTCGGACAACGGAACAGGCTTAGGTCTTCAAGCATTCACCAGCGGCGTCGCGCGGAGATCGAGCGCCTTGAGCTTCGGAAGCCTCGTCAGAAGCCGGATTCCATTTTCGTCGATTCCGGAACCCGCAAGCGTCAAATCTTCGAGGGTCCGCAGATTGGCCAACGACGCAATGGCCCGGTTAGTGACCCCGGCGCCGGCCGCCTTCACCATGCGAAGATGAGGAAACGCGGCCAGAAGAGTCACGGCCGAATCGTCCACCGCGTTGCGGCCGGCCGCCAAATCAACGGCGATGACGCGTCCCTGTGCGTCTCGCTCGATCTTCCCGGAGAGCGCCTCGATCCGTTCTACCGCTTCCGCCGGCGTTGCGGCACTCGCCGCGTTCGAAGGAAGGCACGCAATCACCCCCAGCACGGCCCCCCTCACAATCCATGCGGTACCACGTCTCAACATCCCGGCGAACATCATCCCTCCAGCGTCCAGGGGGCCCGCATATCGCGGTGCATCATCTTGGCGGCTTCAGCGTCACCGACAATCGTCTCCATTTTCGGATCCCAAGTGACCTTCCGCTTCAGCCGCACGGCGATGTCGCACAAGTGGCTGATCACGTCGCTGCGGACGGCGTGTTCGATATTTGCCGCCGAATCCCCTCTCGAAAGCACCCCTCGAATAAAGTCACCCATGTGGTTCCCCGTGGTCGGCAGAACCCGCTTTTCCAGAGGTATCTCCTTCTCCAGCAACGACTTTGGTTCCGCGTCGCAGCCTCCGCGCCACACGCGGACCCAGCCCTCCGTGCCGATGAACTTCGTGGAGTCGCTACCCGGCGTGAACGTCATTTCCACCCCGCCCAGGTCGATGGTCATATTCCAGTTGAAGACCGTATCGTGCAACGCGCCCGAAGTGATCTCTCCCGTCCCCTCGACCGTCACCGGCCCGCCGAGGTCGGCGTCCGATCCCCAGACCATCAGGTCCAGCGGATGCGCCCCCCAACCAGCCAAGTAGCCGATCGAGTAATCGTAATTCCAGTACGTTCCCGGCGGCTGGCATCGGCCGGCCGTGTACGGCGCCATCGGTGCCGGCCCGATCCACATTTCGTAATCCAGAATCTCCGGCGGTTCCGCCGGAACGATCTCACCCCCTCCCTGGCCGTTGGGCGCTATCACCTCGATCCGCTTCACTTCACCGATCAGGCCCTGCCGGACCAGCTCGCAGCCTTTGCGGCAAGGATCCATCGCCCTCTGCTGCGTCCCGTACTGAAAAATGCGTTTCTCCTCACGGAAGGCCTTTCGGCAAAGCAGATCCTGCTCGATGGAAATCCCCAGCGGCTTTTCCACATAGGCGTCCTTGCCCGCTCGCGCGGCCGCCAACGCCAGCGGAACATGCCAGTGGTCCGGCGTAGCGATGACTACCGCGTCGATATCCTCCCGTGCAATCAGGTCGCGAAAATCGCCGTAGGCCTTTCCTTTCGTTCTC
>CAZFQG010000212.1:0-10184 GCA_964520785.1 uncultured Planctomycetaceae bacterium
AGGAAATAGTGAAAATCTCGCCTTGGTGGGCTAACAATTGTGAGTTGCGGCACTACGCATCCGTCCTGAGCCGGTCCCGGCAAGGTCGTTTGACGACGGCACACGCGGAGGCGACCGAACAGGTCTCGATTGCCCGGAAGGCTTGGGACGAGGCGAAAACGGACCTCCTGACATTCGTCGATTCCCATTTCGAATCCCTCTTGAAGCGCCCCGAACCGACCACGTCCGCCGTGCCGAGGGGGCCGCTCTTGGCAAGCCCCGGGCCCGCCGCCGCGAAGGAGGAAGGCGTCGAGAAAACCGCGGCCGACGAAACGGACGCACCGCGCATCGACCAGCTCCAACGGCGATTGGTACTGTTGGAAGCACGGCGCGACGACCTCGGCGAAAAACTGACCGATGCCCATCCCGAACTCCTCGCCGTCGATGACGAGATCAAGACGATCCGGAAGCAGGTAACACTCCTTCGCGAGGAAACCGCGAAGCCGGCCGGCCCGAAGGCAGCGCCACGCGAATCCGCCGAGGCCGCCGCCCCTGCCATTTCGCCGGCACCGGACGTCGCCGGTCAGCGTGTCCGCTTCGACTCGCGCAAGACGACGCTTGCGCGCGCGGAAACGGACTACCAAGAAGCCCTGGCGAAACAGCAAGCCGCGGCCGGGACGCTCGTCTCCGCCTCCCCGATCCAAGTCCGTTCGGCGTCCGGCTGCCGGGTCGTTCCCGGGACACCCTCACTTGACCCTCACACCGTCTTGATCAGCGTATTCGCCGGATTCATCGTTGGGCTGGGAATCCTCCTGCTGGGGCGGGCACGAACGGTCTTCCGTCCGATCACCACCCCGGAAGAAGCGGAGGCCGCGCTGGGTGTTCCGGTCGCCGGAATCGTTCCCAGTTCGACCAGTTCGGGCCGCCGCGCGGTGCCTCGCGAACGCATTCTCCTAACCGTCCTGGCGTTCTTGCTGCTGATCATCGCGGGGTTGTTCGTTTCGGCGGCCGGAACGGGCCGGCTTTAGAACCGGCTACTTTGTCGCGAGGGAGGAAACGATTTCCTGGTATTGCCGGGCCTCGGAGGATTGGGGGTCGATTCTGATCCAGCGTTCGGTCACTTCCGCGGCCGCGTCGACTTGATCGACGGCGACGAGCGTTCGAATGAACCAGCGGAAACACCACGGGTCGACGCAGCCGCCGAGATACGCCGGCTGTAGCCGTTCGACGGCCCCCGCGGCGTTGCCGCCGCGCAATTGGCATGCGCCGCGGATGATTCTCTCGATGTTTTCCCTTTCTTCCGCGGTACAGACCATTCCGTCGAGGAGGGTGACCGCGGCATCTTCATTGCCCTCGGCGATCTCCAGTTCGATCAACCGGCGGCGGACGCGATTAGCGCAGGGTCGCTCTTCGAGCGACTTCTTGAGGACCCACCTCGCCTCGTCTTCCTTTTCCTCCTTCTGCAGACAGACACTCAAACATACGGCCGCGAGGTCGAGGACATCCATCGAATGCCAGGTCAACGGCGTGACGCCGCCGTGCTTCAACGCGGCATCGAAGGACCGCGCGGCCAGATCGAGGCGCCCTTCCTTTCGCATCAGATTTCCCAGGGCGCACAACAGGGGCGCATCGGTCGGAAACTCCTCCAATGCCGCGGCCGTCGCGATGATCTGCCGTTCCGCGGAATCTTCGAAAGCGTCAAACGACGTGATGTAGCCGACGTGTGCTTCGAGCCGTTCCGGAGAATGGGCTTCGGAAAACAGAATCGCCTCGCGGTAGGCGTCGTGCGCCGGCCGAGACTCTCCGAGGATCGTCATCGCCTCCGCCTGCGCCAGAAGGTACCGTGCTTCCGGTTCACCGCATTCCTGCAACGCGACCTCGGCGATCCGGCGGTTTCGCCGGGCCCGCCTTCGCCGCGCCTCGATATCTCGGTCGGGTCGCAGAATACGGCCCGGGGCGCTGCCGGCGCGTACGCCGAGCTTTTCCGCGCAAAGCGCCGTCGTCTCGCGGATACGGCCCTGGAAATCCAGACCTCGACGTCGTGGAGTCAGCCGCAATTGGGCGATCTCTTCCGGCGAGTCCTCGTGACCGGACTTCGGCTCCTCGACCATCATGTAGTACTGCTCGTCGCGGTCCGACTCGCAGGCGAGAAACACGATCAACGGCTCGACGAAATCCCCCTGAAACACCTCACCCGCCTCCATCCAAAGAATCCATTCGCCGGTCGCCTTCGCGGCGGCGCGGTTCTTGAGATCGGCATAATCTCCCTCCCACGGAATCCGCAATGTCTTGCAGCCCCAAGGCGTGTCGGCGGCCGGAGAGTCGGAAGAAACGACGTCGACAATGAGGATTTCCGCCGCGAAGGCTTCCACGCTTCGCACCGTCTGGGTCACCAGATCCTTCTCATCAATCGCCAAGACCACCACCGTCAGTGGAGGCATCTCGAGTTCATGGTCTTCATGTCGCGGCCGAGGATCTGGGTGAGAATCAGCCGCTTGGGCGGTGTTTTGGGACGATTTCGTCACGGCAGACCTCCATGTTGGGGGGGGAACTTTCCATTTCGCCTTTCGACTCGGTTCTGCGCCCGGAGTGTACCACGGATCGCGATTCCGGAGAATAGCGAATACGTCACTCCAAATCCCCTCGCGGGAAGGGGCCTGTCATTTAGCGCGTTCCCAGACCGCCGGGAGGTCCTTTGACGCCTCCCCGTATGTCTGCGAGACGACGAACCCGCTCGCCTGGGACATATAGAAAATCCGCCCGTTGGAAACCACCGCGCCCAGGCACTCTCGCGAATCGATAGCCGGTCCGGTCGAGACGAGTTCGCCGTTCTTGGAAAGGTCGATCATGTCCATGTTCGCCCCCAAGACGTACGGTTCGGAGAGGGTGAAGCGGCAGCAGGCGTAGTTGTGGCCGATGCTACTGGTGACCGCGCCGGTTTGGCGGTCGAAGAGATTTCCCTTGCCGCGGAGTGCGTTGGAGAAGATGAACTCCTCTCCCACGGTGACCACGTTGAGCGCCGAGGTCACCGGATCGGACCGCCAAATGAGCGAGCCGTCCTCGGCGTCCAGACACCAGACGAACCGGTCCTCGGTCGATTCGTTCGGCCGGTTGTTCCCGCCGAGATAAATCCGCCCATCCCGCGCGCTGAGGGTGCATTTCGAGGTGACGTAGTACTCGTTCGTCAACCAGATCACATCCCCCGTCCGGGGATCCAAGCAGGCCGTCAAGCCGTTGTTCTCCTCCGGCAAGCCGCGGCGTCTCCGCTCGCCGGCGGCGTAACCGAAGAAGGTAGAGTAGTACAACTTCCCGTCGAGCAGACATATCCCGCAGTCGTTGCCGCCCCGGCCGTACTCGGAGAAATCCTTTTCCCAGACGACCTTGCCGGTGTCCAGGTCCCAGGCCCACATCCGCGGGCGGTGGTCTCTCGGATAATAGGGATTGTCGTTGGAGTAGATCCAACTCATCACTTCACGGCCGCCGGCATCGACCGGGGTTCCTCCGAAGGTGAAGTACTTCTCCGACCCTTGTGCCGCGTATTCGCCGGAACCGGAGGCGTAAATGGCGAGATTCTCGTGTACTACCGGTGGAAACTGCCGGCTCCAACTGGGCGACCCGGTAAATGGCGCCTCCCAAAGCAGTTCCCCCGTCGCCGCGTCGAGGCACCGCATCCGCGAATGTTTGATGCCGGCCTGGGGGACGAGGAGCTTTCCCGAAACGTATAGGGGCGAGGTGAACGACAGATAGACATCCGGCCACCATCGCCGCCAGAGCAACCGCCCCGTATCCTGTTCGACGGCGAGGACCTGGCCCTCGGCGGTGTGCATGTAGACGCGTCCGCCGCCACACACTGGCAGGTGCTTCACCGTCCCCTCGAGCCGCCGCGCCCAACGCATCCGAAGCGGCGGTTTGAGACCCTGGTTGTTTGCGTTCGAGCCCTGGAAATCTCCGTAGTTCGTGTACCAGTCGTACTCCGGCCCCGCCAGCGGGCCCTCCAGCGGACTGCGGATGCGCCACGTCTGGAGGTCTTTCGTCGGGAGCGGGGCGTCGCCGCCGGGTCCGAATACGTAGAGGTATCCGTCCTCGCAGCCGGCGTAGATCCGGCCGTCCGCGACGGCGAGCCCGGCGGTGAGCGGCCGGCCGAAGCCCGTCTCGTAAGCCGGCACGTCCGACCCGTCGAGCGGAACGACGTACAGCTTTCCATCCAAGCCGCCGTAGATTGCGTGATCCCGCGTCAAGACGACCGGGCATAAACCTCCCGCGGCGCAGAGGACGTCGGTCGCCTCGCCTGTCGGCGCATGGCGGCACAGTCCCCGCCCCTCCTCCGGCCGGACGCGGTACACATCCGTGCCGCGCACGCTCACCGGGGAGAGACTCAACAACCCCAAGTCTCGGATGGATGTCTCCGTCCCTTGGATAGAACCGGTTTCGACCGTATCCCCCACCAGCCGCATCGTCTCCACGCGGCCGGCGTTGTCGCGGCGGTGCCACTGAACGTACACGTTCCCTTCGGCGTCCGCGCTCTGGCCGAACGTGGCCGGGTATTCCGTGCCCGCGTTCTTGGGAACGAGCCCCACGGCCCTCAGGACGGGCTTATCGCCGGAATCCTCGATAAACACGGTCCGCCCTCCGGCCGGCATCACGATGACATCTCCGGCCAGGCAGATATCCCGCGAGCAGACGAAGTGATCCTGCCAGGTGACCCGGTCCTTGCGGTGCGCCAGCCAGTCGGCGCCGCTCCAGCGGTCTCCGTCGAAGCCGATCACTTCCTTTACGAAATCCCAAGTCCATACGACGTCGCCGGAGGGGGTTATCGCGTAGACCTTGGCACCGAGCGTGGCGAAGTAGACCCGGTCCTTGCCGACCGCGGGCGCGGAAAAGACCGGTTCCGCGCAGTCGATCGTCTTCACCGGCGTTCCGGTCGTCCGATCCAATACGTAGTAATACCCGGCGGTGGTTCCCACATGCAAGTAGTCCCCCACGACGGCGGGCGCGGCGACGTTATTGCAGTTGCCTTCTCCGCCTTGCGTGGCGAACCGCCAGATTTCTTTGAAAGACGCCGTGTCGATGGCGAAAACGACCCCGGAGCCGTCCATCACATAGACGATTCCGTCACTCACGACCGGGGCGGCATAGACCCCGTCCGAGAGCGGCACCGCCGCCACAAGTCCCAGCGGTGTTTCGAGCGCGACATGCGGCGCATCCCCCGAACGGGCCGCATTCCCCTGCAACTGGGGCCATGAATCGGCGGCATCGGCACCGACAAGCAAGACAACCCAAAGGAGCGGTGACACCAGGGTCGCGATGGCAATCGATTTCTTACGGTTCATTGTCGTCCTCCCGTTCACACGTTGGCATGATGTCCAGTTGCGCGAGTTTCCGTCCTCGAGGAACACGCTGCCCCCTGAGTCTACCACGCCGCGGGGATGAACACAACTTCGACGGCGGCGATCCCGCTATACGCCCGTTCAGGTAACTGCGCGCTTGGCGGAGTCCTTATACTTGGGATCGTGACGTTTCCGATACGGTGGTTCGCTTATGCGCATGGGAGGAAAGAAATGATGAACGCGATTTCCAAAGGACTTCTTTTCGGGGCGTTTTTCTGTATTGTCTGCCGGCCTGTCTGGGCTCAAACCCCAGCGAAGCGATACTTCGCGCATCCGGCGGTGGAGGACCGGCACGGGGTGATCGCCCCGTGGTACCAGGGCCTTGGCGGCCAGTGCGATTTCCGCGTCCGCGTCGCCGCGGAAACGCTCAAGCGGTATCCCTGGGTGCCGGAAGGGGTGGCCGTTACGCCGGGGCCCTGCTTCGTTTTCAGCGGACATTGGGCCATTTCCCCGGAGGGAGAAATCAGCCCCAAGATCGACCTGAGCGACTGGGACAACGGTGATTTGGGCCAGAGATCGTCTTATGTCCTCGCCGGTCTGGTCGATTACTACCGGTATTCCGGCGACCCGGCCGCGATCGGACTGATTACGATCAACATCGACTACCTGCTCGATTACTGCCAGACGGCCCCGGATCATCCCTGGCCGGGTTTTCTCATCAGTTGCCCGACCAAGGGGAAGGCCTACGGCAAGGCGGACCCGACGGGGCTGATCCAGCTCGATTACACCTGCCAGGTGGGCCTGGGAGTCATCGAAGCGTACCAGCTCACCGGCAACGAGCGGTACTTGAAAGCGGTCACCCACTGGGCGGATCTGCTGGCGAAGCATTGCAACCACGACCCCGGCGCCGCGCCGTGGGGCCGCTATGCCAATCCCGAGTGCGTCCCGTGGAAGGAACACGAAATGACTGGCGGCGTGTCGCTCGTGCTGCTGTTCCTTGATGAGGTCATCCGTCTGGGACATCGTGGCGAGGACGACGCCGTCGTGAAGGCCCGCGACGCCGGCGAGCGTTACCTCCGCGAGCACCTCCTGCCGAAATGGACGGAAGACGCCACCTGGGGCAGGCGGTTCTGGGATTGGCCCAACCACGTCAACGCGGTCGACATCCCGGGCTACGTCGCCGGATACATGATGGACCACCCCGACCGGTTCCCCAACTGGCGGTGCGACGCGCGGAACATCCTGACGCTGTTCATGGCCAGGGCGACGGTCGATCCGGCCTCGCGCGGCGGGGTGTACTCCGGCGCCTGGGCCGTGCCCGAGTCGAGCGGCTGTTGCGGGCTTTCGCTGCAATACCCGACGCAGTTGCTGGCCGCGTGGCTGGCGCGATACGGCGAGGAGGCGGACAGCGTCTGGGCGCGGGAGTTGGCCCGGCGGATGATCCTCATCAGCACGTACGACGCCCACGAAAACGGCGTCGTGGAGGACCTCATCGACGGCGGACCGTACGTGGCCGTGACGTGGTTCAACCTGGCCCACCCGTTCCCCTTGAAGTACACGCTCGACTGCATGGCATGGCAGCCGGAGTGGCTCGGCGCCGCGCGGGAGAACCACATCATGCGCAGCGCGTCGGTGGTTTCGTCCGTCGTCTATGACCGAGGGCGGGTCGAATACGAGACGTCCGCCGCGGAGGCGCCATGCGTCGACGTTCTTCGCCTGGCATTCGAGCCGACGGCGGTCACCGCGGACGGCGCGCCGCTTGAGAAGCGGGAAGGACTCGACGCCAACGGTTTCATGGTACGGCCGCTGGCGAACGGCGACTGTATCGTGACGATCCGGCACGATGGGCTGCGCGAGATCGTTGTTGCAGGGGACGATCCTCAGGAAGCGGCCGGAGATGAGGGACTGGAGTATACCGGAGATTGGAAGGCCGTCGAGGATGAACTCGCCCAAGGCGGTTCGCTCCACGTGGCTGAGGCGGCAGGGGCGCAAGCCTCGTTCGCCTTCGAAGGGAACCAGGTCCGCTTGATCGGCCGTGCCGATCCCGATGGAGGCAAGGCGGATGTCTTTGTCGACGGCGTGAAGCAGCCGGCCGGCTTGGACTGCTGGTGCCCCCAGCGGCGTGACCGGCAGGTGCTTTATTACAAGAACGGCTTGGCACAGGGAAACCACACGCTCCAGGTCGTCGTCCGAGGCGAAAAGAACCCGCTTTCCAGCGGCGAAAAGGTCTATCTCGACGGCGTGCAGTGGTCGGCGGCCACTGGGGAGAGCGGCTCCGGCGGCGGTGGGGGTCCCGAGGAACCCCAGCGGGTGATCTTCGGTTACAAAGAGCGAACGGACTACGTCGATTCCGCCGGTCATGCATGGCGTCCGGCGACGGAGGTGGCGATTCGCCTGGGGCACGTGGCCGATCTGGTGCCCCTGGCCTTCTGGACCGAACCCCGCGCCGAGACGGTCGCCGGGACGGACGATCCCGAACTGTACCGATTCGGCATGTATGGGCCGGACTTCACCGCGTTCTTCACGGTGGCCCCGGAAAAGACGTACCACGTCCGCGTCAAACTGGCCGAGCTGCAAAAAACCGACAAGCCGGGCCGGTTCGCCACGACGATCGAGATCCAGGGAAAGGAAATGGTCCGCGACCTGGACATCGCCGCAACGGCGGGGGGTATCGGAAAGGCGGTCGACCTGGTCTTCAACGACATCCGGCCGGAGCACGGTGTTATCTCCCTCCGCTTCCACAATCCCCACGGCGACTTCGCCGCGGTGCAGGCGATCGAAGTGGGTCCAGGCACGGCCGAGGGAGGCGCCGAACCGGTTCCGTTCGTTCCAAAGGCCGGAGAACCCGAATGAGTCTTTCCACTCCCGTCGACGTCCACCGCTTGATCGACCGTTACGAAGCGCGCCGCGAGGCGCGCGAGCCGCGGCTGCGACGGTTTTTGGAGAACGACGGGGTCGATTTCCTCGTCGTACAGCATCCACCGTCGGCCGTCTGGGGCCGCTGCAACAGCGTCGAGGAGATCGTCGCCAATAACCTCCGCTACACGGCCGATGCGCTGGAAGTCGACGCGACCGACGACCTGCCGTTTCTGGAGCCCTGGATCGGTACCGGTGTCTACGCCGCCGCGTTCGGCTGCGCGACGGTCTTCCGCGAGGCCGACGCGCCGCACGTCCGTTACCGGTTCCACCGGATGGAGGAGGTCCGCGGTCTCGACCCGCCGGACTGGCGCACCTGCCCCATCTTGCGGATGGTCCTCGAGTGCATCGACCGGTTCCTGGAAGAGACGCAAGGTCGGCTGCCGATTTGCGTAACGGACACCCAGTCGGCGTTCGACACGGCCACGCTCGTCGTCGACGCCTGCGAGGTGTTCGCCGCCTGCTACGAGAACGAGGAGCTTCTGCTTGATTTCCTGCAACGGATCACCGACCTGGTGGTAGAGTTCTCCCGCGTGCAACTGAAGCGGATCGGACCGGAGAGGGCCGCGCGGCCGGGGCACCAGTTTCCCAGTCTCCCGGGAGCGCCCGGTTTCAGTATTTCCGACGACAACCTGGCCGTCGCCTCGCCGGCGATCAACCGGAGAATCGCGATTCCGTTCGACCGGCGGATGGGGGCGGCCCTGGGAAGGGCGCTGGTCCACTCCTGCGGCAACTGGGCCCAGACGATGACGATATTCCGGGGGATGCCGGAAATCCTCGGTGTCGAGTGCGCGGTTGGTACCACCTCCGGCGACCCCACCCCAAACCACCCGGCCGAAGTCCGCGACGCGCTGGCCGGCTCCGGGCTCTACGCCAAGGTCCGCCTGGGGAGCGATCTGGAGAGAGCGATTGCCGTTCTGGACGAACTGGTCCATCCCGACTTGCGACTCATCGTGGAGATCGGCTACGATGAGCCAACGGCCGCGCGGAATTACCAAATCATCCAGGAGCGACTGGCCGCGGTTTACGGATAGCAGCCTCCGCTGCTTCGCGGAGGCCGCGAAGCGGTTCTGGAAAGTAATCCCGTTAGTCCGGTCGCTAACGTTTTTCTCAGGCGGACGCATTCCTTGCCTTTCTCGACCGCTATGAGCCGGAGACGATCTATCTGGTCGGGGATTTCGTCGACGGTTGGAAACTCCGCCGCCGATGGTACTGGCCGCGTGTGTACACTTCGATTCTTCGGAGACTGATGGAGCTTTCGAAGAGGGGGACGGTGATTCGGTATGTCGCCGGCAACCATGACGAGTTCCTCCGCGATTTGATCGGTCGGAACGACGTGATCGAGATTGGGAATTCGTTTATCCACGAGACCCCCCAAAAGCTCCGGTTCCTGGTGATTCACGGGGATCAGTTCGACGCCATCGAACGGAAGGCACCCTGGTTGTCGCACATATCATCCGTCGTGTATGATGGTCTCCTTGCGTTGAATGTTCTCGGAAACTTCGTCAGGCGGAAACCAAAGACGGCCGGATATGGGCTTTGTGGCTTGCTGAAACGCAATGTCAAGTGTCTTGTTCGCTTTTTTAGCCGATTCGAAAGCCAACTCTCGGACGCGGCTCGGCGAATCGGTTGCGAGGGAGTCATCTGCGGCCACATCCATTCTCCGGCGATCCGCGATGAGGAAGATTTCGTATATCTCAACACGGGAGACTGGGTGGAGCATGGAAGTGCTCTGATCGAACATCTCGACGGGACGATCGAGTTGGAACTGATGCACACGGATCGGAAGGAGCGGCTCGCCCCACGGGACCGGCTGGAGGAAAAGAAGCCGGTGGTAGTGGGAGGCAAATCGGCCCCGTCGCGAGAGCTGGTCCATGGCGATCAACTCGTCGCGATGAATTGTTCAAACTATACCTCACGCGGCAATATTCTGAGGTTTTTGTAGTGTTTGAAAACGCAGTG
>CAZFQG010000213.1:0-10146 GCA_964520785.1 uncultured Planctomycetaceae bacterium
GAGCTTCACGGCCGCTTATATCCCGGAAGGAATCGGGGCGAATCGCATTCTGGGAGAGCTGGAAGAACTTTACGGCGTTAAACTGGCGGGTGGACAAGGACCGTTGTCCGGGAGAATCCTCCGATTGGCGCACATGGGAACAACCGATAGATTAGACGTGATTTCCGCCCTCGCCGCACTGGAGCTAGTCTTATATAAGGCGGGCTGGGATCGCCCCTTGGGGACGGCCGTGTCCGCCGCGATGAAGACGTTTGCCGCGGCCTCCGATTGAACCCCTTTTGGTGGTATCTTGTCCGGATACTATACTGGGCGGCCGCAGACAAGCAACGAAATCACCGTGGAGCCGTCCGCGCGGCGGATCGCGTTCTCGCGGTTCATCACATTCCATTCTCAAGAAAGCATTTATCGAAATGGCACGAATTATTGTTCTGGACCCCCTTTCACAAGACGGACTCGATCTGCTGGAGTCCGCGGCCGGCATTGAGTACGAGATAAAGACGGGACTGGCCGGCAAGGAACTACACGACGCGCTTCTGGAGTTCGACGGCGCGATCTGTCGCAGCGGCGTCAAGATCACCGCGGAGGCATTGGAGGGAAACAAGCGCCTCAGAGCGATCGCCAGGGCGGGCGTCGGTACCGACAACATCGATAAGAAGGCGGCGACGCGGTTGGGGATCGTCGTGATGAACACTCCCGGCGGGAATACGCTTTCGACCGCCGAGCAGACGATTGCGCTGATGCTGGGCCTTTCGCGGAATGTCGCGCCCGCGTACCAGAGTCTCGTTGAGGGCCGGTGGGACCGGAAGCAGTACATGGGGACGCAGGTCGCCGGCAAGACGCTCGGCATCATTGGCCTGGGCCGCATCGGCCAGGCGGTCGCGGTTCGCGCGCAGGCGCTGGAGATGAAGGTAGTGGGATACGATCCGTACCTTTCGGCGGCGAGGGCGAAGGAACTCGGCATCGAGATGTTCGATTCCCCCAAGGAGATGTTCCCCCACGTCGATTACCTGACCGTGCATACGCCGCTGACCGACGAGACCCGCGGATTGGTCGACGCGAAGGCGATCGAGTCGATGCGGAAGGGGGTCCGGTTGATCAACTGTGCCCGGGGCGGCATTTACGACCATGACGCGCTGGTGGAGGGGCTCAAGAGCGGAAAGCTCGGCGGGGTCGCGTTGGACGTGTACGAGAGCGAACCCTGCACGGACAGCCCCCTGTTTGGAATGCCGAACGTTCTCTGCACGCCGCACCTGGGAGCCAGTACGGAGGAAGCCCAGATGAACGTCGCGCTGGAGGCGGTGAGCCTGCTGATCGACTTCTTCACCACCGGCGAAATCAAACAATCGGTCAACATGTCGCCGTTGGACGCGAAGACGCTGGAGGGGCTCCGGTCCCATTTGAACGTCGCCTACCGCTTGGGCCTGCTCCTGTCGCAACTCGGGCACAAACAGCCGAACCGGTGTGCACTGCTCTATCGCGGGGAGGTGGCGACGAAGGACACGCGGCTTCTCTCCTCGGCGTTCGCCGCGGGGCTCTTGGAGAACGCGGTCGAGGAAGACGCGAACATCATCAACGCCGGTTTTCTCCTCGAAGAGCGCGGTATTGCGCTCAGCGAGGACCGTTCGACCGACAAAGGGGACTTCAACTCCCTGATCACCGCGAAGGTCGTCGCCGACGAGCGGACTTTCACCGCGTCCGGCACGCTTTTCGGAAATAGCATGCCCCGGTTGGTGCAGCTTGACGAGTGCCTGCTGGAGAGTTACCTCGACGGGATCCTGTTCGTCTTCGAACACCAGGACCGGCCCGGCGTCATCGGCCAGGTCGGGAATATTTTCGGAAAACACCGCATCAACATCGCGCAGATGGCCGTCGGTCGCACCAAGAACGAGCCCGGCGGTGCCGCGGTCGGGATACTCAGCCTGGACGCGCAACCCGGTTCGGACGCCTTGGCCGACGTCCTCGCCCTCGACAGCGTTTCGAAGGCGTGGGTCGTCAAACTCCCCGCCCGCGGCAAAATGCCGTCGTGGCTGGGCGGTTGATCTCTGGGATCGCGGTGGCTCGCCGCCGGTTTCCGGCGAACGCCGGTGAGCGACTGGTGGAATCGCGGAAACGCGAAGACGGGTCTTCGCGCGGCCATGACCCTCGGCGCCGAGGGGGACGATTAATTAGTTGTCGATGGGAAGTCCCCGGGGTGTATGCTCCGGGCTTCTCCTTTTTGCCCCAATGGGGCACGAACCGTCACGGAATCCTCCATGCGAAGAATCCTCGTTACCAGCGCGCTTCCTTACGCGAACGGCCATATCCATATCGGACATCTCGTGGAGTACCTGCAGACGGACATCTGGGTCCGTTTTCAGAAACTCCGCGGCAACCGGTGCCTTTACATGTGCGCCGACGATACCCACGGCACGGCGATCATGATCAGTGCCAAGGCTCAGGGAATCACCGAGGAGGAACTGCTGGCGAAGATGCGGAAGTCGCACCTGGCGGATTTCAACGGATTCCACATCGAGTTCGACAATTACGGAAGCACCAACAGCGAGGAGAACCGCGAATACTGCGCGGAAATCTGGGCCGGATTGCGCAAGGCGGACCTGGTCTTCGAAAAATCGGTCACCCAGTTGTACGATACCGAGGTCGGTACGTTTCTTGCCGACCGTTTCGTCAAGGGAACCTGCCCAAAATGCGGCGCAAGCGGCCAGTATGGCGACAATTGCGACAAATGCGGGGCGCACTATAGGGCCGCCGAACTGATCGACCCGATCAGCACCCTCTCTAATACGAAACCGGAACTACGCAGCGCAAACCACCTTTTCGTTGCGATGGAGAAGGTCCAGCCTTTTCTCGAAAAGTGGACGAAGGCGGGCCATTTGCAGGCCGAGATATCCAACTATCTGGCCAACTATTTCCTCAATGAACCTTTGAAACCGTGGGACATTTCACGGACGGCGCCCTATTTCGGGTTCGAAATCCCTGATTCCCCGGGCAACTACTGGTACGTCTGGTTCGACGCGCCCATCGGATATATCGCCTCGACCCGCCAGTGGTGTGACCGTCACGGGGAGAATTGCGAGGATTGGTGGAAGAGCGACACCACCGAAATCCACCACTTCATCGGGAAGGACATCACTTACTTTCACACCCTCTTCTGGCCGGCGATGCTCAAGACGGCCGGGTTCAGCCTGCCGAAGCGGATTCAGATCCACGGCTTTCTGACGGTCGACGGCGAGAAAATGTCGAAGTCGAAAGGGACGTTCATCCTCGCGTCGAAGTACCTCGAGCACCTCGACCCCTCCTACCTGCGTTACTACTACGCCACGAAGCTGACCAGCAGAGTGGACGATATCGACCTGAACTTCGAGGATTTCATCGCCCGAGTAAACTCCGATCTGGTCAACAAGGTGGTCAACTTGGCCAGCCGGACGGCGAAGTTCGTGCACGAAACGGGTCTTTCGACGGAGTATCCCGACGACGGCGGATTGTTTGCCGACGCGGCGGCGAAGGCGGAAGAGATCGCCGCGGATTACGAAGCGTGCGACTATGCCAAGGCGACGCGGACGATCATGGGGCTGTGCGACAAGGCGAACCAGTACGTCGAACACGCCGCTCCCTGGACCCTCCGCAAGGATGGCGGTAAGGGGAAGGAACTGCAGGATGTCTGTACCGTCGGGCTCAACCTCTTCCGGCAGATCGTCGTCTATCTCGCTCCGGTTCTCCCCAGGTTGGCCGAGCAGGCGGGCGAGTTGCTGAATTCGCCGATCGCGAGCTGGGAAGACGTCCGGTCGCCGCTGGTCGGCGCCGCCGTCAGCGAATTCAAACACTTAATGAAACGGGTAGAACAAAAGGACGTTCAAGCCATGATCGAAGAAAGCGCCGTTCCCGAAGCGGTGGAGACCCCCCGATTCGACGATTCGGACCAGCCACTGAAGGACGAACCGTTGGCCGAGGAGTGTACCATCGAGGATTTCATGAAGGTCGATCTTCGCGTTGCGCGGGTGATCGAGGCGAAGCAAGTGCCCGAGGCGAACAAACTGTTGGAGCTAACGCTGAGCCTCGGCGGCGACGTCCGCAGAAACGTCTTCGCCGGCATCAAGCAGGCATACAACCCCGAAGACCTCGTCGGGCGGCTCGTCGTCTGCGTAGCGAACCTCAAGCCGCGCAAGATGAAGTTCGGCCTGAGCGAAGGCATGGTCTGCGCCTCCGGCCCCGGCGGCCCGGACGTATTCGTGATCTTCCCCGACGAAGGCGCCCGGCCGGGACAACGAGTCCATTAGCTCTCCGCGGCGCCACGAATCGGGGGCGGCGCGACCGAAACGGGCCTTGACGGAATACGTTTGAGAGTCTCGGTGGTCCGGAATCGAGAGCCGGCGGATTCCCTTTCCCCTCCAAATCGGTTATCCTCGGAAGAAATCCCTTCCACGAGCACGTTTTCCAAAAGGAGAGAACCCATGGAACGCCGTCCACTTCAAATGCTCTTCGCCCCCTCGATTCTCCTCTTGAGTTTCCCCCGGGTCGGGGCGGAAGCCCCGTTCCAATTCAAGCCCCTTTTGACTGGTAAGGGCATTCCCGTGAAAAAAACACGAACGATCGCAATTCTTCTCCTTTGCCTTGGCGCGCCGGTTCTGCCGGCGTCTGAACCCGCGAAAACCATCGAATTGGTCGGAGAGACGCTCGACGCCTGGCGGGCAGACACCGGGGCATGGCGGGTCGTCGGCGGCGTGGAGTTGGGTCGAAAGGACACGAAGTTTCTGGATGCGAAAGAAGGGATCGGGGTTATTTACAACGGCCCGGAGCGGACGTGCGACCTGCTGTCGAAGTTTGAACACGGCGACGTCCGGGTGCATGTCGAGTTCGTAGTCCCGAAGGGTTCGAATTCAGGCGTGTATCTGCAGGGGCGTTACGAGGTGCAGATTCTCGACAGTTGGGGCGTGGAGAAGCCGACCCACGGCGACTGCGGCGGGATCTATCAGCGATGGAAGGACGGCCGGGGCTTCGAGGGGCACGCGCCGAAGACGAACGCTTCCCTCCGTCCCGGCGAGTGGCAGACATTCGACATTCTCTTCCGCGCGCCGCGGTTCGACGAGAACGGCGACAAGAAGGAAAACGCCCGGTTCCTCCGCGTGATCCACAACGGGCGGTTGATCCATGAGGATGTCGAGGTGACCGGACCGACGAGGGCGGCTCGCTTCGAGGACGAACAGCCGCTGGGACCGCTGATGCTGCAAGGAGACCACGGCCCGGTGGCGTACCGGAATATCACGATCACGCCGTTGGACTTGTCGAAGATCGCGGATTGATCCGGCGGGATACGAAAGGATTCGATCATGCGAACCGAACTGGCGATTCTCGGTGCCGGGCCCGGCGGGCACGCGGCCGCTTTCCGCGCGGCGGACCTGGGCATGGAGGTCACGCTCATCGATCCGGAACCCCGGCTCGGTGGGACGTGTCTTCTGCGCGGATGCATTCCGTCGAAGACGCTGCTGCACGCCGCCCGGGTCGTGGCCGAGGTGGAGGAGTTGGTCGGTTTCGGCGTCTGCCATGAACCTCCGCTACTCGATCCGGCGGCCCTTCGTCGCCGCAAGGAAGAGGTCGTCGACGCGTTGGCGGGCGGCTTGCGGCAACTGGCGTCGCGTCGCAAGATTCGCGTCGTCCGCGCGTGGGCGGAGTTCGCCGATTCGCGGACCTTGCGATTGCGGCCCGGCCCCGGATCCACGTTGGAGGACGCGGAACTCGGTTTTGAACGCGCGATCATCGCGACCGGATCGGTGCCGGCGTCGCCGCCGTTTCCACGGCGGCCCACGGAGGGGATGATGTTCTCCGACGCCGCGCTGGATCTTCCGGAAATCCCCGAGCGGCTCTTGGTAATCGGAGGGGGATATATCGGTTTGGAACTGGCCACGGTCTACGCCGCGCTCGGTTCGCGCGTCTGCATCGTGGAAATGACCGATGGTCTGCTCCCCGGGGTGGACCGGAACCTGGTTCGGCCGCTTGCCAAGGCCGCGCAGAAGCGGTTCGAGAGCGTCCTGCTCGGGACGCGGGTGATCGAGTTGGAGCGGGGCGCCGAAGGAATCCGGGTCGTGTTCGAGCAAGACGGGAAGGAGAGTATCACCGAGTACGACGCGATTCTCGTTGCCGTCGGAAGGCGGTCGCACACCGCCGGGCTGGGTCTGGAGAATACCCACGTCGGCGTAAACCGGCGGGGCTTCATCGAGGTCGACGCGGCATGGCGGACCGCGGACGAGCGGATACTGGCGATCGGAGATGTCGCCGGAGAGCCGATGCTGGCGCACAAGGCGACCCATGAGGGTAAGGCGGCCGTCGAGATTCTCGCCGGGGAAAAGCCCGCCGAACGTTTCCCGGCCGTGCCGGCGGTCGTTTTTACCGATCCGGAGATCGCCTGGGTCGGCCTGACGGGAGAGGCCGCTCGGGCGGAGGGTAAAAGAGTCGCCGCGGCGCAGTTTCCATGGGCGGCCTGCGGCCGCGCGCAGGCGGTAGGTCGCGCGGAGGGCCTCACGAAATGGATCGTCGATCCCGAGACGGATCGCCTTCTCGGGTGCGGAATCGTCGGTCCCGGCGCGGGGGACTTGATCGGGGAGGCCGTTCTGGCGATTCACGCCGGCCTCACGGCGGCCGACGTAGCCGGAGTGATCCATCCGCACCCGACGCTTTCGGAGACGTTGGGCTTCGCCGCGGAGGTGCATCTGGGAATCGCGACGGACGTCTACCGACCGAAGCGACGGACCTGAAAGCGGACCCCCGTCCCAGAGGCTTTCGCGACGGACGTTCCTCACCGACGCCCCGGGGATTCTCTCTTTCTTCCCATATACCGCGCGATCAACAGCGCCATCTCCAGGGACTGCTCGTAGTTCAACCGGGGATCGACGTCGGTAAGATAGGCCCTGGCGAGGTCCGCCTCGACCAACCCTCTTGCGCCACCGATGCATTCGGTAACGTCGTCGCCGGTCAGTTCGAAGTGGACTCCACCCAGATTGGAGCCGATCCGCGCGTGAATCTCGAAGGCGCGCGTCAGTTCGGCCAGGATGTCCTCGAAGTCGCGGGTCTTCAGGCCGCTTCGGGTCTGGATCGTGTTTCCATGCATGGGATCACATACCCAAAGCACATTCTTCCTTTCCCGTTGGATCGCTTCAATCAATTCGGGGAGATGCGTCTCGATGCGCCGCGCCCCGAAACGGTGGATGAAGGTGAGCCTGCCCGGCTCGTTGTCCGGGTTCAGGACGCCGGCGAGGGCGAGGAGTTCTTCGGCGGTGCAATCCGGTCCGATCTTGACGCCGATGGGGTTCGCGATTCCCCGGAAGAACTCGACGTGCGCCCCCTCGAGCGACCGGGTGCGGTCGCCGATCCACGGGAAATGGGTGTGCAGGTTATACCAACCGCTCCGGCGGGGCACCTTCCGCGTTTGAGCCGCTTCATATGACAGCAGGAGCCCCTCGTGACTGGTGAAGAACTCCACGCGGCTGAGTTCCCCCATGGATCGGCCGGCGACCGCTTCGAGAAACGAAATCGCCTCGCCGACGGCGCCGACGATCCGTTGATACTGTGAGGACATCTTCGCGTGGCTGACGAACGCGAGGTCCCACAGTTCGGGGTGCCGCAGATCGGCGAATCCGCCGTCGATCAGGCCGCGGATGAAGTTGAGCGTCATCGCCGAATGCTCGTACGCGCGAAGCATCAATTGCGGATCCGGCGTCCGCTCCTCCAAGGAGAATCCTCTGCGGTTGACCAGTTGGCCGCGGTAACTCGGAAGGGTCACCCCGTCGCGGGTTTCCGACGGTGACGACCGGGGCTTGGCATATTGCCCCGCGAAACGGCCGACACGGACAACCGGCTTCTTGCTTCCGTAGAGCATGACGATACTCATCTTGAGCAGGATCTTCAACTTTCCGGCGATCCGGTCGGGACGGCAATCCTCGAAACTCTCAGCGCAGTCGCCTCCCTGAACGAGAAAACGCCGCCCTTCGGCGGCGTCGGCCAGGTGCGACTTGAGCGTCTCCACTTCCCAACTGGTCACCAGAGGGGGAAGCTGCGAAAGCTGCTTCAATACGGCCGTACAGGCCTGGGGGTCAGGGTAGTCGACATGCTGGGCGACCGGCTTTTTCTGCCACGAATGGGGGTGCCAATTGTTCATTTGGTGGTGTTTAGGAGTCAATCAAAAGGGAGTTCCCCCCCCCTGGAAGAACGGCCTCCATGAGGGAGCCCGAACTGGTTCATTATATGCCGGACGAGCCGAATCGCACAAGGATTCCAATGGGGGGGGTGCGCGGACGTTTCGTCGCGGCGCGCGGAGTTGAAGAACACCGGTGCGTCCGTTAAACTACTCGGTTCACCTAACCGCGTATCCATGACCCTCGGACGAGCCGGAGATCCGTTTTGTCGAACTGGGACCCATTTATCTATTGTTTCATAGTCGGCGGCGTGGTGTTTCTTGCCGGCATCGTGGTGGCCGTCCGCCAGGGATATATCGATTGTTCGCCGCGCGGACTGCGCAACCTGGCGGTTTGCGTCGTGGTGTTCGGTTTCTTCTTCTGCCTGCAGGGCTACTTGCAGTACGCCCCCATGCGAACCGCCGAGCCGGGAGAGTACCAGGGGGGGGCCGAGTTAGTCATCCCGAAAGAGGGCCAGGTCCGCGGCCAACCAATCGACTACGCCGTCGTCATCGGCTATTTCGTCGCGATTCTGGCGGTCGGCACGTGGTTCGGCCGGCGGCAGAAAACGACGAAGGATTTCTTCTTCGGCGGCCAGCGGTTCTCCTGGTGGCTGATCGCCTTCAGCCTCATCGCCACGACCGTTGGTTCGTACAGCTTCGTCAAATACAGCGAAGTCGGATACACGTACGGGCTGGCGAGCACGCAGACCTATCTCAACGACTGGCTATGGTTCCCCTTGGTGGTCTTCGGGTGGCTGCCAATTCTCTATTTTTCCCGCGTGACGTCGATTCCCGAGTATTTCGACCGCCGGTTCGGCCGTTCGGTGCGCGCGTGGGCCACGATTTACATCCTGATTTACCTCGTCGGGTATGTCGGCGTGAATCTCTTCACGATGGGGACCGTGCTGAACAACCTGATGGGCTGGGACGTCTGGTTGGCGGCGATCGTCGTCGCGACGGTCTCGGCCAGCTACGTGACGGTCGGGGGGCAGACCAGCGTGATCATGACGGACCTTCTCCAGGGGGTGATGTTGCTCTTGGCCGGCCTTCTGCTTCTTCTATTGGGTGTCCATTACCTGGGCGGTTTCAACGTTTTCTGGGAGAATCTCCCTCGGGAGGCGCGCCTGGCCTACGCGAATTTCAATACGAAGTCCGATTTTCCCAGCGTCGGCATTTTCTGGCAGGACGGAATCGGGAATTCGGCGATGATGTATTTTCTCAACCAGGGAATCGCGATGCGATTCTTGGCCGCGCGGTCGCTCGCCGACGGTCGGAAGGCGGTTCTCGTGATGATCCTGGTGCTCATGCCGATCGGCGCGGTGGTCGTCGGCAGCGGTGGCTGGGTCGCCCGGGCGCTGGTGACCGCGGGTGCGCTTCCCGCCGACCTTCAGGCGAAGCAGGCATTCTACGTGGCGGCCGAGTTTTTGAGCAAGCCGGGAGTTTTCGGACTGATTCTGGCGGCGCTCACGGCCGCGCTGATGTCCACGATCGATACGCTCATCACGGCCGTTTCGGCGATTGCCGTCAACGACGTGTACCGGCCCTATATTAATCCCGGCGCGGACGAGAGGCAATCGCTCAGGGCGGCGCGCGTGTGCGCCCTGAGCGTTACGGTAATCGGTGTACTGCTGGTGCCGGTCTTCATGAGGTTCCAGTCCATCTATTCCGCCCACGGCGCGTTCACGGCGGCCGTCACGCCGCCATTGGTCGTCGTGCTCCTGTTAAGCGTCTTCTGGCGCCGCTTCACGCGGAAGGCGGCCCTGGCGACGCTTGTCGGCGGGATGACCGCCGTCGTCATCTCCCTCTTTTATCCGCAGGTGATCGCCCCGTTCGCCCATGGCGTGCCGATGAAGGAGTCGGACGGAACCCTGCTGGCGGGAATCACGCAGTATAAGTTCATGAGGGCGTTCTACGGTATCTGCGTGAGTTTCGCGATCGCCGTCATCGTAACCCTGTTCACGAAACCCCAGTCGGAGGAAAAG